>NZ_JAIQDD010000012.1:0-222344 GCF_020036995.1 Corallococcus sp. AS-1-12
CCCGGCCTCGTTTCGGTGGTGCTCACCGGGGATCGTTACGTCGCCTTTCTCGTTTCCACACCCTCTGTGACTACCTCACGTCCCGCGGCCGATGGCGTTGCCCGCTTGGTAACCGGGGCCGTCCAATCAGCCGACATTCATTTCTGGCCGCGCGTCCGCACGCGGGAACTGGATGTGCTGGTCCTGCTGCGCGGACAGCAGGGGCTGCATGTCATCGGAATTGAGTGCAAGTACGCAGAGGGCAAGAGCAATAGGCCCGGGGACGCCGCAGAAGACGATGAGCACGACACCAAGGGGAGTAGCGACCAGCTTGCCTATTACATGGACGCGCTCGCGGCGGATGCCCTGCCATCCAGGCCCTACCGGCCCAAGGAGGTCCATCGTCGCAGTCTCGTCTACCTGACGGCGCATGCCGCGATGCCGCGAGAAGACCTGGAAGCCAGTTTGAGGGCACGTCGCGAGCACGCTGCCATCGAATTGCATTGGTTGCCCTGGCGAGAGCTGACACCGCTGTTGCCTCAGGACAGCCGGGCTCCTGGCCTGCCGCGCCTGCTCGCGGAGCTCCGGCAGGTGCTCGAGCGTCGCGGGCTTGCCACCTTCACGGGCTGGACAGACACCTCGCCCCAGTGGAGCCGTCCCGCGCATGCGCAATTCTTCCGCTCCCCCAGGAAGCGGACCTTCTTTGCTGGAATGACAGCCCCAAGCCTGCCGACGGACAAGACTTTCTGGCACAGCCCACTGCAGCGAGGAGCCTGAACGTGGAAGAGAATCTGGGAGAGAAAATCTACGAGGCGTCATGCTTCATCAACGACATCTATCAGCAGGTGCAGATTCTCCTCCTCGCCTGTGATGCCGCCTTCGATCGAGCCGGGCTCGTGCCCGCCAACGGAAACGAAGTCGAACTCCACCGAGCCCGGAATCTCTACGCGGTGGGGGCTTGGAGCCAACGGGCCGTGGGACGCGTCTACGTACCAAGTCAGCACGCCGGAAGGGATTGAACGCATTCGTCGCGGTGGAGGTGCATTTGCGGCCCAGAAGCGCGACGCATGCGCGGTTGGTGCTCGCCTACGCCGAAGCCACCAAGGAAGCCACACCGCAAGCGCTCACCCGGCAATACCGCGATGGAGAGTGGCTGGAAGACCTGCTGGGCCCGCCGTCTCCCGGTCTGAACGAATGGCGAGGCGGACAGGCAGAGCACCCCAGGCACATCCCTCTCGCGGACGAGCTGAAGCTCAAGTCCTGGCCGCTGACAGACATCACGGATGAGAGAGCCATCGAGCAACGTCTCATCTCGCAACTGCGCGAGTGGACATCGCCACAATCCAAGTGAAGTGCACGAGCCGGGGATCGAACCCGGACGACCCTTGCGAGTCAGCGGATTTTAAGTCCGCTGCGTCTGCCAGTTCCGCCACTCGTGCGATGGACGGAAAGATAGCAGACCCGGCAGCTCAAGCGAGGCGCCTGCGCACGCCCCCTTCATCCTTGGACCTCCAGGTACGGTCGCCCGGCAGCCGTGCGCGAACCGTCTCCGTGTCGCGCCTCCCACGGTAAGGTGCGCGCCGTGCGGCAGCGGACGCTCATCATCGACAACCACGACTCGTTCACGTTCAACCTCTTCCAGTTGCTGGCGGAGGTCGGGGGGACAGCGCCCCTCGTCGTGCGCAACGACGAGCGGCCGTGGCGGGAGCTGCGCGAGCTCGCGTTCGACAACATCGTCATCTCCCCGGGTCCCGGGCGTCCCGACCACCCAGCGGACTTCGGCGTCTGCCGCGATGCGCTCCTCGAAGCGGACGTCCCCATCCTCGGCGTATGCCTGGGGCATCAAGGCCTGGGCCACGTCCACGGCGCGCGCATCCAGCACGCACCGGAGGTCATGCACGGGCGGCTGAGCCCGGTGCGCCACACGGGGACGGACCTCTTCCAGGGCCTTCCGCAGGACTTCCAGGTGGTGCGCTACCACTCGCTCTGCCTCACCCGGCCCCTGCCCGAGGACCTGGTGGAGACCGCCTGGGCCCCCGACGGCGTCCTCATGGCCCTGCGACACGCCTCGCTCCCACGCTGGGGCGTCCAGTTCCATCCAGAGTCCATCGCCACCACCCACGGCCGTCAGCTCCTCGCCAACTTCGTCCGCCTGAGCCGCGAGCACCAGGCCCCCCGCCCAAGTCGCCGTCCCGAAGCGCCCCAGCGGAGAACGCCCCTCCCCCCGCCTGGAGTCTTCCAGGTCCATTACCGGAAGCTGCGGCTGGATGCCGACCCGGAGCAGGCCTTCGTCGCGCTCCTCGGAGGCAAGGAGCACGCGTTCTGGTTGGACAGCAGCCGCGTCGAAGCCGGCCTGTCCCGCTTCTCCTTCATGGGGGACGCCACCGGCCCCCACAGCGCCGTCATCCACTACCAGGTGAATCCACGCCGGCTCACCGTGCGCCGGAGCCAGGGAACCGAGGAGCACGCCACCGGGCTGTTCGACTTCCTCCAGCAGGAGCTGGCGCGGCTGCGAGTCCCTCCCTCTGGGCTGCCCTTCGACTTCCAGGGCGGCTTCGTGGGCCACCTCGGCTACGAGCTGAAGCACGACTGCGGCGCGAGCGCCCCGCATGCCTCACCGGCTCCAGACGCCAGCCTCATCCTGGCGGACCGGTTGCTCGCCTGGGACCACCTCGAACGCACGGTCTATCTCGTCGCGCTCGCCCCCGAAGACGAGTCGGCCCAGGTCCAGGCCTGGTTCGACGCCACGGAATCCAGCCTGCGCGCCCTCCCCCCGCTGGCCCCCTTCGAGCCAGGCCCCGGAGCCCCCTTCCCGGTTCGCCTCGCCAGGGACCGCGAGACCTACCTGGCCGACATCCAGCGCTGCCTGGAACAGCTCCACGAAGGCGAGACCTACGAGGTCTGCCTCACCAACAAGCTCCTCGCCCGGACGCAGGTCGAGCCCCTGGACCTGTACCGGAGCCTGCGCAGGCTGAACCCAGCCCCTTACGCCGCCTACCTCCGCATGGGAGCGCTGGGCATCGCCTGCTCCTCCCCCGAGCGCTTCCTGCGCGTGGACGCCGAGCGCTGGGTCGAGTCGAAGCCCATCAAGGGCACCCTGCGCCGCGGCTCCACGCCTGCCGAGGACGAACGCCTGCGCCAGCAACTGGGCTCCCAGGAGAAGGACCGGGCGGAGAACCTGATGATCGTGGACCTCGTGCGCAACGACCTCGGGCGCGTGTGCGAGGTGGGCTCGGTCCACGTCCCCCGGCTCATGCACGTGGAGTCGTATGCCACGGTGCACCAACTGGTGAGCACCATCCGGGGCCACCTGCGCCCGGGGCTCACCGCGGTGGACGCGGTGCGCGCCGCCTTCCCGGGAGGCTCCATGACGGGGGCCCCCAAGGAGCGCACGATGGAGCTCATCGACCGCCTGGAGGGGGAGGCCCGGGGGGTGTACTCGGGCGCCATCGGGTACCTCTCCGCCACCGGCGCCGCGGACCTGAACATCGTCATCCGCACGGCGGTGGTCCGTCCCGGCGAGGTGAGCATCGGTGCGGGCGGAGCCATCGTGGCGCTCTCCGACCCGGCGGCGGAACTGGAGGAGATGCTCCTCAAGTCGCGGGTGGTGCTGAAGGCGCTGTGCACGGCGCTCGGGCGCCCGGACGGACTGCCCGGGCCCGGAGCCGATTCCAGGGCCTGGACGGCGGCGGACTGAGCCCGGGAAGGGGCGAAAAGGGCCTTCCGGGGTGGGGCTCCCGGGGCAGTGGCATCCCGGGTGGTGGGGAAAGCCCCTCGATTCCTCCACTGCTGGACGACCGGGGCTTCCGTGACCGTCGCATCCGGCGGGACGCTGTTATAAAGCGCCCCCCATGCTTGAGACCGTCACCAAGGGCTTCCGGGCCGCCAAGAACCGCCTCGCCGGCAAGAGCGAACTCACCCCCGAGCTGGTGGACGAGTCGCTGCGAGACATCCGCGTCTCCCTGCTGGAGGCCGACGTCGCCTTCGACGTGGTGAAGAAGTTCGTCGCCCGCGTCCGCGAGAAGGCCGTGGGCGAGGTGGTGCAGACGACCGTCACGGACGCGGGGGGCCAGAAGCGCAAGGTCAGCGCGATGGACCACTTCATCAAGATCTGCCACGACGAGCTGGAGGCCCTGATGGGCCCGGTGGACACGAGCCTCCACCTGAAGCCCAAGGGCCAGCTCTCCGGCATCATGATGGTGGGCCTCCAGGGCTCCGGTAAGACGACGACCACGGGCAAGCTCGCCAGCCGGCTCCTCGCGGAGGGGCGCAAGCCGTTGCTGGTCGCGGCGGACATCTACCGCCCGGCCGCCGTGGATCAGCTCAAGGTCCTGGGCGAGCGGCTGAAGGTCCCCGTCTACCACGAGCCCGGCGTGCAGCCGCCCGAGCTGGCGAAGCGGGGCTACGCGGCCGCGCGCGAGCAGAAGTGCGACGTGGTGCTCATCGACACGGCGGGCCGGCTCGCCATCGACGAGACGCTGATGACGGAGCTGGAGTCCATCAAGTCCAACGTGCAGCCGGACACCATCCTGCTGGTGTGCGACGCGATGATCGGCCAGGACTCGGTGCGCACGGCCGCCGAGTTCGACCGGCGCCTGACGCTGGACGGCTTCATCCTGACGAAGCTGGACGGTGACGCGCGCGGCGGCGCGGCGCTGTCCATCAAGGAAGTGACGGGCAAGCCCATCAAGTTCCTCGGCATGGGCGAGTCGATGGACAAGCTGGAGGAGTTCCGCCCGGAGGGCCTCGCGGGCCGCATCCTGGGCTTCGGCGACATCGTCGGCCTGATGAAGGACTTCGAGAAGGTCGTCGACGAGAAGAAGGCCGAGGACGACGCGCGCAAGCTGCTCTCCGGCCAGTTCTCGATGAAGGACTTCGTCGAGCAGATCCGCATGGTCCGCAAGATGGGCCCGCTGAAGGACCTGCTGGAAAAGTTCCCCCTCTTCGGCGACCTCACCGAGCACCTGAACCCGGACGAGAAGGAGCTCACGAAGATCGAGGCGATGTACGACTCGATGACGCAGAAGGAGCGCCTGCGTCCGGACATCATCAACGCCAGCCGCATCAACCGCATCTCCAAGGGCAGTGGCCGCAAGCCGGAGGAGGTGCGCGAGCTCCTGCAGAAGTTCGGGATGATGCAGCAGGTGATGGGCACCATCGGCCAGAACCCGGGCCTGCTGGGCCGCATCCCCGGCTTCAAGCAGTTGGGGCAGTTGGGCCAGATGAAGAACATGGACCTGGGCAGCATGTTCGGGAAGGACCCGAAGGCGCTGGAGAAGGCCATGTCGGCGATGGGCGGAGGCATGGGCGGTATGCCCATGCAACTGCCGCAGATCGCCCCGGGCTACACGCCGCCCATGGGTCAGGCCGCGATGGCCAAGGCCCGCCTGATGGGCTACGCGCCACCGTCCGTGAGCAAGCCGGACGACCGCGACGCCATCAAGGAGCGGCGCAAGAAGGAGAAGGAGAACAAGAAGAAGAACCGCAAGAAGAAGTAGTCAGCGGTCTTCAGCAGTCCCCCCTGCCCGCGCGTCCCCACCTGAAGTCCAGGGGGCGGCGGGCAGTCGTGTTTCCGGGGCCTCCGGATCCGGACGTCTGTCCTGTTCCCCGGACGGGCATGGCAGTGTTCGCCCTCGGGACCGGACCGGTCCTGACCTTGCAGAACGCGCCCCCATGCCCAACCTGAAACACCTGTTGCTGTTGAGCTGCATCGGCCTGAGCCCCGCATGCATCGACGTCCCCCCGCTGGATGACCCGCCCAAGGAGGATCCGCGGTCGACCCCCGACGCGGACTTCACCTTCACGGCGACGCCCGCCCAGGAGCAGGTCCTCCCGGGAGGAACCCTGGACTGCGGCGTCCAGCTCGCCTGGACAGAAGCCGCAGGAGGCGCGGTCACCTGGAGCCTCGTGTCCCCACCCGCGGGCATCGAACTCCAATCGTACACCCTGCCCAAGGGAGAAACGCGAGCCACCCTGAGCATCCGCGTGGGAGCGGGCACGGTGCCCGGGGCCTATACGCTGACGCTTCAGGGCAAGAGCGGCTCGGTCACGAAGCAGGCCACGCTGTCGGTGACGGTCGGAAAGCCCGGTGTCCTGGTGGTGAACTGGGTCGTGCCCACGCCCGGACAGGCGTACACGCGAGGCCCCTTGCTCCTCCAGTTCACGGTGGAAGGAGGCGCGGCGGAGCAGGTGGAGATCCTGAAGAACGCCACGGTGCTCGTGAAGCCCACGGGGAGCCCCTATTCGTTCACCTGGGACACAACCTCGGAGGCGGAGGGCACGTACCAACTGTCCATCCGCGCGACCCGCGGCGGAGCGGTCTTCACCAGCGCGCCGAGGACGGTCATCGTCGACCGGACCGCGCCGACCGTGGCGTCCTTCCTGCCGGCCAAGGACGCGGCCACCGTGGGGGTCCACGACTCCATCCAGGTCACCTTCAGTGAGCCCATGAACCCGCTCTCGGTAACGGAGGCGGCGGTGGGGCTCAAGACGGGCACCGGGGACACCATCGCGAAGTCCGTGGCGCTCTCTGCGGACAGCAAGACGCTGACCGTGACGCCGCTGAGTGCCCTGACGACGCCCAGCACCGTTCAGGTCGACCTCAGTGCTGCTGCGAGCGCCCTCACGGATCTGGCGGGGAATGGGGTGGTGAGTGCTCCGGCGTGGTCCTTCGCCGTGCCCACCTGGCTGCCATTGGGAGGAGCCATCAGCGCAGAGGGCGGAGCAACGCCTGCGAATGAAGTCGTACTCAAGCTCGACCTTGAAGATCAGCCCGTCATTGCCTGGACGGAATCAGATGGCACGGCCCGAAATGTCTATGTCTCACGATGGACGGGGACCTCATGGATCATCTTGGGAGGCGCCCTGAATGGTTTGGGTGCAGCAGGAACCGATGCGGGGCACCCCACCCTGGTCATCGACAGTTCAAATCGACCTATTGTCGCATGGCATGAAAGCGCGGGAAACGGCCAGATCAAAAGCATTTTTTCCCGCAGATGGAATGGCACCACGTGGGAGACACTTCCATCTTTGACTCTTCCTTTTTACGAGGGCTATGAGCAACTGAACTTGCCCACTCTAGGTCTTGAGGGAACAGGCGCGCTGAGCCTGTATGCCAACTACGCCAATGAGGGCGAAGCCACTGTCAGACACTACAGGCTCACGAGCGGTGCTGCTTCCTGGTCACTTTCGACACTACCAACCCCTAGCGGGTATGCCCGGGCGCAATCCCCTACCGCTCTAATTTCAGGCACGCAAACTTTCGCTGCCTATAGCATTTTTGACTTCAACGGCGAAGGCGATGGCATTCGAGGAATCGCCGTCAGCGAAAACGATGGATTTCCCCTCGGCAATCGACTCCTGGGGACAGCCGCAATGTCACCAGCGCTCTCGATCGATGGCAACGGGCGCCCATGGATCGCATGGGTAGAATCACCTTCCAGCCAGCCATCGTCCGATGGACAAGTTTACTGGGCTCGATGGGAAGGCAACGTGTGGAGTGCACCGTCACTCGTCAGCGTTTCTTCTACGGGTAATAGCGCACCGGTCATGAGCATGAAGAAGGGAGTGCCTCACGCGATTGCATGGAGCGGGATCATCGCATCCGAACGATACATCCTTCTCAATCGCTGGATTTCCAATCAGTGGCAGTCAATCGGGTATCCACTGACGGCATTGCCGGGCACCAGTACGCCCGCCACATCACCATCACTGGAACTGCGCGCCACTGGCACTCCGATTGTTGCCTTTATTGAAGAGGCTGCGTCTTCCGCGAGCGTCTACACATTCAGACTCAACGACTGATCTTCGGGCTCCCGCCCCGCGCTTCGCGTCACGACATGTGATGGCCAGTTGCTTCGGGCCGCTTCACCCCTGTCGCTTGGGAACAACAAGGCCTCGACTCAACCGATTGAGGACTCGTCGTTTCTGACGACGCTTGTAGCTTTCGTGAGCGTTATCTCCGAGTTCATTGCGACGCGCGGTCTCCTCATCCGCCATTTGAAACTCGACAAGCGAGAAGGTGACCCGCCCCTTTCGAGGGCGGGTATCACTTTCGGGCGGTGGCAGGTACGAGTCCATCCGCAGGGGCAGGTCCACGACGAAGTTGAGGACCCGGTAGGAATCCCCAGAGAAGGCGTTCCCTGTCCGGTCCTCGCGGTCCTCGAAGTCTCGGTCCAAGTGGAGCTGGGGGATGAACTGCTCGAAGTGAGGGTTCTCCTCCAGGAGCCCCTTGAACGGCAGCAGCGAGTTCTCCGTCTGCCCCGGGACGACGAAGTTGAAGGGGAACAGACGCTGCGTCAGGAAGTAGAGGACCGGTAGCAGGTCCTCCCGCTTGCGGGTGATGACGCGAAAGCGCGTGCGGTCGTAGACCTGCGCCGCCACGGTCTCCTTCTTCGCGATCAGCTTCGTGACCAGGGAGTCCCGCGTCTTGATGGAGTGGGCGAACTCCACGATGGGCAGGCCCATCTCCTTCATCTCACGAGCAACACCCAGCACCTTCTCCGTCACCATCTCCGCCAGTTCGGCCTCGGAGGCAGCCAACCGGAAGAGCAGATCGCGCCCTTCAATGTGCTGGATGACGTGCATCACCTTCAGAACGATGCAGGCGATCCGCCGGTAGCGAGCAAGGCCCTTCGCCCCCGAGGCGAAAAGGAAGAGGTCGTGGAGTTCTTCCGGCTGGGCCACCGCGTCCGCGACCCGATAGTCGAAGGTCTTGCGCAGGTACTCCACGGCATCGGCGAGCACCACCCGGCCCCAGGCATCGTCATAGGGCCGCGACACGTCCAACTGACAGAGGCGCAGGAACCGGTCCACTTCCTCCCGCGTCTGGAAGTGCATGCGCCGCCAGTCAATGACCGAGCCCCCCCTCAGGATGAGCCGGATGCGCTCAAGTTCACGAAGTCCCATCTGCGGCACCGTGCAGACAGGGACAGCGGAGAGGACTGGAACGAGAGAGGGGGGCTTCACAGCGTTGTTCCTATCCGGCTGGAGCCCCAAGGGAAAGCCCCGCAATGCGAAGGGCCCCGGCCTGGAAAGCAGGCTGGGGCCCTCTTGACCACGTCCGCCTGGTTACTTGGCGGCGACTTCCTTGCCCTTCTCGAAGCGGCTCTCACGGACGACCTTGCCGTCCTCGCTCAGCTCCTGAACCACGCCGTCCTTCAGCCCATTCTGGTACTGCTCGATGAAATGGGGCTTGCCGTTGGCGAAGTAGAGCGTCCGGGTGCCGTGGTAGTTGTTCTCGCGGAACTCCGTCTTGCCGTACTGGTTACCGGCCTCGTCGTAGAAGTACCAGGTCCCAGACTTGAAACCGTTCGCGTACTGCCCGACCGCTGCCTTCTTGCCGTTGGCATGAAACGAGCGGTAGGGGCCATCCGCCACGAAGTTCCCACCGACGAGCGCTTGCTTACGGCAGAACAGCCCCTCCGCCTTGGAGCCAGATTGCTTGGTGCCTTCCGGGCAGGTCAGCTCGGCTTTCGCATCGCCAGCGAAGGCGACAGGAGAAGCGAGAGCGAGGCCCAGGGTGAACATCCGCATCAGCTTCTTGGACTGCATGGAGTCTCCTTTTGAAGTCGCCGGAACGCCCGTGCGTGCATCTGACAAGACGGAGCAGGACTGACTGAAATTCATGGGACTTCCCCGGCCAATTGCATGCCCGGCCCAAGGGTCAGACGTCCTGGAGTCATGTGAAACGAAGAGCCCTGCCCCAGGATTCCTCGGGCAGGGCTCCAAACTCGTTCGACTGTAAAGCAGCCCTAAACCTCAGGGCCCCTTCCACCAAGCCTTAGTAGTTGGCCTGGTAGCAGAAGAAGTTGCCGCCCGTGAAGTAGTAGCCCAGGGAGGCCGTGTTGGACGTCGACGCCACGCAGAGGTTGGCAACGATGTCCGCACGCTGACCAGAGACGGTGTAGTTGCCGGAGGACGAACTGATGGACGGAGCCTTCGGGGTGCCGTCGACGACGACATAGAAGAGCCCATTGAGCTCGGCGGACGTAGCAGGCCACGCCGTGTCGGAGTAAGCGGAGATATTGATCTTCACGCGCTTGGGCGTGGCGGCCGTGCAGAAAGTCGTGTCGGTCGTGACGGTGCCGGTCGCGACCTTGAAGATGATCGGGCCCGTGGTGCCCAGCGCGGCCTTGTTGCTGAAGTTCTGGTAGTTCTCGCAGGTCGGGGCCGGGGGCGCCGAGCAGGTGCCGCTGTAGCAGGCCGAGCCGTACGCGCAGGTCGCCTTGCCCTCACCGGTGCAGGTCGTCGCGGCAGGGCTGCACACGCCCGTGGCGGTGTTGCAGGTGTTGCCGGCGCCGCAGTCAGCGTCCTTGGTGCAGGCCGCGGGAGTGGAGCCGGGCTCCTCGCAGCGCTTGGACGTGGTGCCGCAGACCAGGTCCGTGGAGTCACCCGAGTTGCACAACTGGTTGGTCTGGCACTGGCAGACCTTCTGCGTCTTGCCCGAGCCGGCCAGCACGTCGCAGTTCTTCTCGGTGTCCGGGCAGTCAGAGCCGCTCTCGCAGGTGTCCATGCACACGCCAGCGGCCGTGTTGCAGAAACCGGAGGAGCAGTCGGTGTCCGACGTACAGGACTCGACCGTCGTCGCGTCATCGCCACAGGCCGTCAGGGCCAGGCTCATCGAGCTCACCGCGGCGAGCATCACCATCATCTTACGCAGCTGCATTCGGAACATCCTCCTGGATGGGGTACGTCGCCCGGCGTCTCCGGCCACCTGACTCCAGACACCGGGGTTTGAAGTCGAGCGGGCTTTAGTCCTCTCGCTCCAGACGTGTCAACGAGTGTTGACCGACCTTCCCACGGCCCCTCCCCAAGGAAATTCACTGTTCACGAAAGCGCACAATCCGGGTGCGCGTCACAGCGACATCGCCGTCATACGTGACGGCGATGTCGCTGCTGGACTTCAGAACGTGAACGGGAAGTCGATGGGCTCGCCCTGCTTCTGGTGCTTCGGGAACGACCAGCTCTTGATGAGGCCCGTGATGCACGTGGCCATGTAGCTCGAGCGGAACTCGTCCGTGCGGCACGACACGTTGCTCGTCTTGCCGCTCGTCTGGACCGTCCAGCGCATCACCAGCTTGCCGCTGAGCGACGGGTCCTTCTGCTTCTGCTCGTTCACGCACTTCACGATGGCCGGCTTGTTGCTCAGCACCACCTGCATGATGTCCGACTGCTGCAGGCGATCCAGCGTGCCGCCTCCCGGCTCGGGCGGGATGTACGCCGTCGCCGTCGGCTTGCTGGCGGGCTTCGCGGGCGCCGCCTTCTTCGTACCGAACAGCTCGTCGAAGTCGTCATCCCCGCCACCGGAGCTGGACGACGAAGACGACGACGAGGAGGGCTTCGACACGGTGATGGCGTCGCCCTCGTCGTCCTCCCGCGAGGAGCCCCGGCTCCCGCTGGAGCCCGACTTGCGATGGTTGCGCGAATCCACGCGCGCCACCGCCGTGCCCATGTTCGGCGTCGTGGAGGCAGGCTGCACCGCCGCCGGAGGAGGCGTCGGCGTGGCGGCCGGAGCCGTGGCCACGGCGGGCGCGGCGGCGGGCGGCGTTGCCCCCGCGACGGGCGGCGTGCCAGCAGCGGCAGGCGTCCCCGCGGCAGCGGTCGCCGTGCCTTCCGTGGGCGTCGCGGCGGGCGCGGTCGGCGTCGCCGCCGGCTGTACCGCCGCCGGAGGAGGCGTCTGCACCGCCGCGGGAGGCGGCGGCATGGGCGGCAGCTCCGCCTTGGGGGTCGGCGCGGCCGCGACCTGGGCCGGCTGCTCCGCGGGACGCTCGGACGAATTGCCGCGCGCGACGAAGACGACCGCGGAGCCCGCCATCACCAGCACGCCCGCCGTCAGCGCGACCATCATTCCGACGCGGCCCTTGCCGCCCGCCGGTGCCGCCGCGGGCGGAGGATAGGCCGCCGGATACCCCGGAGGCGGATAGCCCTGCGGCTGCTGCCCGTACGGCATCTGGGGCTGCTGCGGCGCATAGGCAGCGGGCGGCTGCTGCGGGTACTGCTGCTGCACCGGCGGCTGCGGCGCGTAGCCCTGCGGCTGCGGCTGCGCGTAGGGCGCGGGCGCGGCCATGCCCGGCGCGGCGGCCATCATGGCCCCGGGCATCGCCGGAGAGGACACCGGCTCCGGCGGCGGCATGGGCACATCCAGCAGGCGCGACTGTGACAGCGGCTCGCGCTCCAGCGACGGCGCCGGACGCGGCGGCGGCTTGCTGAGGGCGTCGTTCTCCTCCTTCACCAGCGAGGCCAGGACGCTCGCGGCCGAGGGCTTCCAGCCCACCGGCTCCTCGGCGACGGCCGAGTTGCCACCCGCGCCCGGACGGGAGGCGCCCGCGCTGAAGGCGGACTCCACCGGACCGGCGGGAAGCGTGGGCGACGACGTGGACACCGGCGCGGGCGCGACGATGACCGGCTTGGCCGGACGCGGCGCCAGCACCGACGCAAGCTCCGCCGTCTCCGACAGGGGAATCCAGTCGCTGAAGCCCGAACGCCAGCAGAGGTTGTCCGGGCCCACCTCGCCACGGTCCCAGGCGTCCTTCACCTTCTCCACCGTCCAGGGCCCCACCTGCTTCTCGTCGATGGCGACGTACCACTCGTGCGACGCGGTGGCGGCCTTCTCCTCCGCGGTCGGCTCGGCGGCTTCGGCCTCGGCGAGCTTGCGCACGGCCTCCGCCTTCGCGGCCTTGGCCTCCGCTTCCGCCTCCGCGGCCTTGAGCTTCTGCGAGCCCGTGCTCAGGACCTGGTCGAAGACGGCGCCAATCTCATCCTCTTCCACGTCCGTGAAGAGGCCCCCCTCCGGCGGCGTGCCCAGCGTGGCGGGCAGCCCCGTGCCGGACGACTCCACGATGCGTGGCGCGTTCGCATCCGCGCTGCTCTTGGTCTCGGTGGACGCGGAGGCCTCCGCCCCGCCCTCCTTCGCCGCCGATGCACCGGCGGGCCTCACCAGAATGGTGTGACCGCACTTCTTGCAACGCAGCTTGACCCCCTTCGGGCCAACCTTGTCGTCGCTGATCATGTACTGCGCGCGGCAGCTGTCGCAGACGAAACGCATCGTTCCCGTAAGCCTCAGAAATGACGGGCGAAATCCCGTCGGAATCGTAGAAGTGGCTACCGGCGGAGATCAAGGACACCCGCCTTGAACGCCCGCCTGCTTTCAACGCGTGAACCCTCGTCGCGGTCTGAGGGCCTTACTTTCGCACCTGGACCTCGACGTGTGTGCCAACGGCCACACGCAGCTCGTGCAGGTCCTCGGAGGTGGCGAACACCAGCAACTCCCGCAGCTTGGTGCGCGGGGCGACGCGGAAGGCGGACCCCGTCTCGCCCTGCACCATGCGGCGCACGGGCTCCAGCTCGCCCGCGGCGAAGAGGCCCGCGCGCGACGCGGTGAGCTCCGCGCCCTCCAGCCACGTGCGCACGTCCTGCGGCGTCGCCGTGGGCAGGTAGGCCCTCGCCACCTTCGCCAGGGCGGCCCGGTCCGGCTCGCTCAGGCTCTTCTGGAGCAACTGCCGCTCCACGTCCACCAGCCGCGGATCCACCGTGTAGCGCACGTTGCCCACCACCAGGCTGAGCGCGGCCTGCACCACGGCCTCCAGCCGCTCGGGTGCGACGCGCTGGCTGAACGCCAGCTCCGGACGCGCCAGCGCCAGGGTGCGACCCAGGAGGTAGTACACCTCCTTCTGTCCCTGCTCCGCGAAGTACTTGCCGCCCACACGCACACACGCGGGATGCGTCTGGAGCAGATCCACGTTCACGAGCGGCTCGGGGGCCGGTTCGTTGGAGCGCTTCGCCAGCCGCTCGCGCGTGGCCACGAGGAAGGGCGAGTACAGCTCCACCGCCTCCATGCCGAAGAGCCGCGCGACGTAGCGGTAGTGGTTGACGTGGTACTCCTGCGCCGTCGCCACGTCGATGCGGTGGCGCTTGGGCACCAGTTGGTACTGCGGGAAGGGCACCGCGTACAGGTGCCCCGCCTTCTCGAAGAGCAGGCCCAGCAGTTCCGACAGCGGCCCGCGCACCTTCGGGTGGAAGAGCGCGGTCTGCCACAGCCGGTCGGTCAGCGGACGCTGCGCCAGCTCCTTCTTCTTCGCGTAGGGCCCCAGCTTGGTGAGGATCTCCTGCTCGTCCTCGCCCGCCTCGCCCAGGAGGCCGGACACCGCCTGCGCGGCGAGCCACGCGGCGTCGTAGTCCTTGCGCACCGCGGACAGGCGCACCAGGTGGCCCACCACCTTGCGCGGGTTCTCCGTGTTCGGCAGCGCGCGGCGCAGCGCCACGATGGCCTCTTCCTCGCGGCCCGGCATCTGGCCCGCGACCTCCGCGAACGTCTCCTGGATGGACGCGTCGTCCGGCAGGCCCTTCGCCGCGACGCCGTAGGCGGCCACCGCGCCTTCCGGGTGCTTGAGCACCTGGAGGTACAGGTCGCCCAGCGCGCGCCACAGCGTCATGCGCGCCGGGTGCGTGTCCGGCGTCTTGGGCAGACGCGCGAGCATGCGCGTGTAGTTCTCCTCCAGCGTCTTCCACTGGCGCGCGCCGCCGAGCATCGCCTCCAGCGCGCTGAAGGCCTCCACGAAGCGGTGGTCCAGGTCGAGCGCGGCGTTGAAGGCCTGCGCCGCGCCCTCCACGTCCTTCAGCTCGTCCCGGCGGATCTCTCCGAGCGCGAACCACACGCGCTTGGCCTTGTGCGGCTCCAGGGCGAGCGCGGGCAGCGCCAGCATGCGGCCCAGCACGTCCGCGGCCTTCTGGCCCTGACGCGTCTCGCGCAGCAGCCGGTAGAGCGCGTCCATCACCTCCGGCGCGTCCGGCTGCGTCTTGAGGGCGCCGGTGAACGCGTCGATGGCCATGTACGGGTCGTGCAGCTCGTCGCGCGCGATGCGGCCCAGCTCCAGGTAGACCTTGACCTTGGCCTCGCCCTCCAGGCTGTTGACGAGCTCCTGGCGCAGCTCCGCGGATTTGTCGAAGTTGCCCGCCTTGTCCATCAGCGTCACCAGCGCGCGCAGCGTCTGCTCGTGCTGCGGGTCGATGGCGAGCGCCTTCTCGAAGTGGTTCTGCGCGCGGTCCGTCTGGCCGAGCGCGGCGTGCACGTCACCCAGTTGCCAGTAGACCTCCACGACCTCCAGGTCCGTCAGCTCCTCGCGGTGGTGGATGAGGATGGTCTGGAAGACCTTGAGCGCGTCCTCGTACCGCTTCGCCTGCACCAGCAGGTTGCCGTAGCCCTCGAGCGCGGGCAGGTACGTGGCGTCCAGGCCGTAGGCCTTCTCGTACGAGGCCAGGGCCTTGTCGCGGCGGCCCAGTTTCTCCGTCACGTAGCCCAGCCGGTAGAGCTGGCGGCAGAGGTCCTGCGCGATGGCGGGGTCCTTCTCCGCCATGGCCTTCTCCGCCATCTTGCGCGTGACGATGTCCAGCATCCGCTCCGCGGACGCCCAGTCCTCGCGCGCGATGTAGACGTCCGCCAGCGGGCGCGCCGCCTCCAGGCTGTCCGGGATGTGCTTGAGCGTCTCCTCCCAGTAGGGCGTGGCCGTGTCGCGGTCGTCGCGCGTCTCCGCGTGGTAGCGCGCGACGTCCAGCAGGGCCTTGCCCTTGGCGGCCGGATCATCCGTCTGCTGCGCCTCCTGCAGCAGCGTCTGCTCGTAGCCGCTCCAGTCCTGCTCCTGCTCCTGGATGCCCTTGAGGGCGCGGATGGTGGGCAGGTGGCCCGGGTCGATGGCGAGCGCCTGCTGGTACGCGTTCCGCGCGCTCGCCATGTCCGCGAGCATGTCCTCGTTGATCTTCCCCAGGCGGTGCCACAGCTCCACCGCCTTGGGGTCGCTGCCCACGACCTGCGCTTCCTTCTGGAGCATCTCCAGCGCGAAGGGCCAGTTGCCGCTGCGCTCGTAGAGGTTGCCCAGGGCGTGCAGCGCGGGACGGGACTCGGGGTCGGTGGCGAGCGCCGCGTGGTAGCTGTTCACCGCGCGGTCCACGGCCTTGAGGTTCTGGTACTGGACGTTGCCGATCTCCACGTACAGCTCCGCCTGCTCCTGCGGGCTGGTGGCGAGCGCGAGCTGCCGCTCGTACGCGAGGATGAGGTCCTCCCAGCGGGACTGCGCGCGGCGCAGGCGGATGAGGGACTTGATGGCCGGCACGTTCTGCGGGTCGATGGAGAGCACGCCCTCCACGCACGCGTCGGCGTTGGCCGGGTTCTGGTACGTGTCCTCCCAGATGGTCGCGCTGCGGAAGAGGACGCGGACCTTCTCGCGGTAGTCCTGCGACAGCTCCAGCATCCGCTCGTAGATGGCGAGCAGGTCCGCCGGCTGGTCCAACCGCGTGTGCAGCCGCTCCAGCGACTCCAGCGCCTCGCGGTTGTAGGGGTCGAACTCCAGCGCCATGCGGAACGCGGAGACCGCGGACTCGTCGTCCTTGAGGTCGCGCTCGTAGACGGTCGCCACCTCCACCTGGATGCGCGCGCGCTCCTCGTTGGACGCCGCCAGGTCGCGGGCCCGCAGCAGCGTGGTGGCCACGTCGCGGAACGCGTTCCCGCGCCGGTAGAGGTTCGTGAGGACGCCGAGCGTCTCCAGGTCCGGCTCCAGCTCCAGCGCGCGCAACAGCGCGCTGGCGGCCTCCGTGGGGTCGTCCAGCGTCTCGTCCCAGACGCGGGCGATCTCCTTGAGGATGCCCTTGCGCGCCTCGATGGAGCCCGCCGCCTCCAGCTTCTGCTCCAGCGCGACGACGTACTCGCGGTCGCGGCCGCGCCGCTGGAACACCGCCGCCAGCCCGTCCAGCGCGGTGGCGTTGGTGGGGTCGAACTCGAGGATCTTCCGGAACGCGGCCTCGGCCGCCTGCGGATCATCCAGCCGCGAGTCGTGGATGCGCGCGAGCGTGGCGTAGATGCGCTCCGCGAGCGGGCCGCGCGGCAGCTCGTCCGCGACCTCCTCGTAGACCGCCGCCAGCTCCTCGTGGCTGCCCGTCTCGTCCGCGAGGCGCTCCACCTCTTCGCGCAGCGCGTCCTCGGCCGCGTCCAGTTGCAGCGCGCGGCAGAGCGCCAGGAAGGCCACGTCCTTCTGGCCCAGGCGCTCCTCCTGCACCCGGGCGATCTCCCGCAGCGCCGCCATCTTCTCCTCGTCCGTGACGAGGTGGGGCATGTAGCGGTCCATCACCGTGGCGTAGGCGCGCCAGTCGTTGTTCGCGCGGTACAGCGTGCACACGCGCTCGTAGGCGGTGCGGTTGGCGGGGTCGAGCTCCAGCACCTTCTCCAGCGCGCCGGCGGACAGCTCCGGCTTGCCGCCCTGCCCTTCCCACAGGTCCGCGACCGTGAAGTACGCGGCGATGGCCGGGTCGCGCTCCTCGGACGCCAGGTGCACCTGCACCTTGAGCTCCAGGGCGCGCACGGCGTCGTTCCACGCGCGCAGCGACACGGACAGCGCGTACACGCGCTCCAGGTCGGAGACGGCGTGCGGCTCCACCTCCAGCGCGCGGCGGGCCGCGTCCAGCGACTCCTCGCGCCGGCCCATGCCCGCGAGCACCTCCGCCATGCGCAGGCGGAGCGCCTTCACGCCGTCGCTGCTGTCCTGCAGCGGGATGAGGCGGCGCAGCACACCCACCAGCTCCTCGCGCTGGCCCGTCTCGTCGTACAGCTCGCGCAGCGTGTCCAGCACGCCGCGGTGGCGGGCGTCGCGGTCCAGCGCCGCCTTGAAGTACGGCACCGCCGCTTCCGGCTGCTTGAGCAGGCGGTACACCACGCGGCCCAGCCGCTCGTTGAGGCGCACCACCTCACGCGGATCCAGCGTGATGGCCAGGCGGCCCTCGAGCATCTCGCGCAGGTCCTGCGGACGGCCCGCGCGCTCGTACAGCGACTCCAGCGCGCTGAAGACCTGCTCGTTGCGCGGGTTCTTCGCCAGCAGCTCGCGGTACAGGTCGATGGAGCGGCCCAGGTCCGACAGCCCCTCGGCCGACACCTGCGCCATCTTGCCCAGGACGCGGTCCCGCTCGCTGCCGGTGACCTTGTCCGCCTGGAGCTTCAGGATGGCGTAGAGCTTCTCGGACGCGCCCGCGCCCTCGTAGATGCCCTCCAGGAGCCGCGCCGAGGCGAGGTGCGACGGATCCAGCGCGAGGATGGCCTCGTAGGCCCCCGCGGCGCGGTCCGGGCTGTCCATCCGCTCCTGGTAGAGCTGCCCCAGGCGGAAGAGGAAGCCGATCTTGTCCGCGGGTTGGGTCGCGCCCGTGGCCAGCGCCTCCAGCACGCCGGCCAGCTCCGGCCACGCCTCCAGGTGCAGGTAGAGCCGGTCCAACGCGACGAGCGAGCTCTGCTGCACCGACGCGTGCAGCGTGCGCGCGCGCTCGAAGTAGGACACCGCGCGGTCCGGGTCGCGCAGGCGCGTCTCCAGCAACTGGCCCAGCTTGAGGCACACCTGGGCCGCGTCGGCGGCCTCGGCGATGCGCGGCAGGGCCTCCTCGTAGAGCACCACCAGCTCGTCGTAGCTGCCCGCGACGTCGGTGGCGTTCTCCAGGCGGCTGCGGACCTCGCTGTCGTTCGGGTCTTCCTTGAAGCCGCGGTAGAGCGCGAGGAAGGCCAGCTCGCCCTCGCCCTGCGTCTCGCGCAGCGTGGCCAGCTCCCCGAGCAACTGCTTGCGCTCGATGGCGTCCGGCGACACGCCCACGCGCGTTTCAATCAACTGCGCCAGCCGCATGACGTCGCCGCTCGCGCGGAAGGCGCGCAGCAGCGTCTCCACCGCCAGCAGGTTCTGCGGCTCGCGCGCCACGATGGCTTCCATGCGGCCCACCGCGCCCGGGTGGTTGGGCTGCATGGACAGCACCTCGCCGTACAGCGACAGCGCGCCCGACTTGTCGAGCAGCTTGGACTCGCGCACCGTCGCCAGGCGGAACTTCAGCTCCAGGCCCTCTTCCGGCGGCATCAGCGCGATGCGCCGCGCGAGGACGTCCGCGAGCTCCGGCCAGCGCTCCTGCTTCTGGCAGAGGCTGTCCATGCGCGCGAGCGCGACCGCGTCGTCCGGCTGCAGCTCCAGGAGCCGGCGGAACGTGGCCAGCGCGCCCAGCGGATCCTTGAGCTGCTCCTCCTGCAACGCGCCAATCTGGTGGAGCACCGCCGCGCGCCGCGCCGGCTCCTCCGACAGCGCGAGCTGACGGCGCAGCACCTCCAGCAGCTCCGAGGGACGGCCCTGCGAGGCCACCAGCCGCGCGGTGCCATCCAGCGCCTCGGTGTCCGTGGGCTTGAGCTCCAGCACGCGCTTCCACGACTGGAGCGCCTCCGCCGGCTCACCCAGGTCCACCTGCATCCGGGCGAGCGCGCGGTACAGCTCCGCGCGGGCCGCGTCGCTGGCCTTGGGGGCCACCTCCGTCAGCACCGCGCACAGCTCCTCGGGCGCCTCCGCCTTGTCCACCAGTTGGATGCACAGCTCCAGCGAGCGCGGGTCCTCCGGCAGCTCGCGCAGCGCGCGCGTGGCGGAGAGGAACGCCATCTCCGCGTTCTCCAGCGCGGAGGCGTAGATCTCCGCGATGCGGCGCAGGAGCGCGGCCCGCTCCTGCGGCACGGCCTCCGCGGAGGCGCGCGACTCCAGCATCTCCACCTGCTTCAGGTGGTTGCCCACCGAGGCGAAGATGGGCTCCAGGGCGCTCGCCGCCGCGCCACGCAGCGGGCTCTCCGAACGCGCCAGCTCCTCCAGCGCGCCCACCGCGCCCGGGTGTCCCGCGCGCCGCGCGAGCACCGCCTGGTACAGCTCCAGCGCGCCGCGCGGATCATCCAGGCGCGACACCTTCAGCCGGCCCAGGCGCACGCGCAGGTCGGACGCCTCTTCCTGCGCGTCGCGTGCGTCCGCCATCTGGATTTCACGCTCGACGTGCTGCGCGAGTTCCGCCCAGCGCTCCATGTCCGCGAGCACGCGGCCCAGGAGCTTCAGCGCGTTGGCGTTCTCCGGCCGGCGCTCCAGCACCTCGCGGTACGCCTGCGCCGCCAGCGACTTGTCCGCCAGCGTCTCCTCGGCCAGGTGCGCCAGCTCGAAGAGCAGGTTGATCTGCGAGGACGGGTTCGTCTCCGCGGCCACCTGCCGGCGCATGACGAGCGCCAGCTCGCGGTGCGCGCCCGTGCGGCGGTGCACGCGGGCGAGCGACTCCAGCACCGGCTTGTTCATCGGGTCGCGCCGGCTCACCTGCTCCAGCGCGCGCACCGCCAGGTCGTAGCGCTTCAGGCGGTTGTCGTAGATGGCCGCCAGCCGCCGCCACAGGTCGCCCGCCAGGGGCTCCGCGGGGTCGCGCTCCAGTTGGTCCTCGTAGGCCGCCGCCACCTCCTCGAAGGAGCCCGAGTCCGCCGCGAGCCGCTCCAGCTCGTCGCGCACGCCGGCTTCCGCGGGCAGCTCGTTGAACGCGCGCAGGCGCGCGACGAAGGCCAGCGACGTCTGGCCCAGGCCCTCGCGCAGGACGGCGATCTCCTGCAGCCGCTCCAGGCGCTGCTCCGGCGGGACGCCCGGCAGGAGCACCTCCAGCACGTCCACCAGCTTCCGCGTGTCGTTGAGGCCGCGGTAGACGGGCTCCAGCAGCCGCGCCGCCTCCAGGCGGGGGCCGTCGTGCGCGAGCAGGCGCTCCAGGCCCGCCACCACCTGGCCGTCGCCCGGCGACAGCTCCAGCAGCCGGCGGTACACCGGCAGCGCCTCCGTGGGGCCGACCTCCTTCTCCAGCAACTGCGCGCGGCGCAGCAGGTACGCGCGGCGCCCGGGCTCGTCCGGCGCGAGCTCCGCGAGCTGATCCAACACGTCCGCCTGCTCCACGAAGTGACGCGTCTTCGCGTACAGCTTGTCGAGCGCCAGCAGCCCCTCGGGCACCTTGCGGATGGCCAGCGCGGAGCGGAGCACCTCGATGGCCTTCGCGTCCTCGCCCGCGCTCGCGTAGGCCTCGCCGGCCTTGAGCAGCAGGCCCAGCCGCGCCTCCGGGTCGGTGGAGAGCTGCGCCTGACGCGCGTAGACCTCCGACAGGCTCTTGGCGTTCTGGCCCTTCTCGTAGAGCCGGGACAGCGCCTCCAGCGCCTGGCGGTCCTGCGGCGCGTCCGCCAGCAGGTTCTTCCAGAGGCGCGTGGCCTCCTCGGGCTGATCCAGGCTCTCACGCAGCTCCGCCGCGCGGCGCAGCAGGTCCAGCGTCGCCGGGTCTCCCGCGGTGAGATCCACCGCGGCGCTCTCGTAGATCTCCGCCAGCACCTCGTGGCTGCCCGTGTCGCGGGCCAGCCGCTCCAGGTCCGGACGCACGCCCTCGCGGTCCAGGTCGTTGGCGAACGCCTTCACCGCCGCCATGAACGCGAGCGACGGCTGCTGCATGTCGCGCTCGTAGATGCGGCGGACCTCGCCAGCGAGGATGATCTTCTCCACCGTGAGCGCGGACTCCATCCGCGTCTCGCGCAGCGCCACGCGGCGGGCATGGTCGCCCACCTGCGCGAGCACCTTGTCCAGCACCTCCAGCGCCGCGCCGCTCATGGGCACGGCCGCCTTCACCCAGGCCTCCAGCGCGGCCCTCGCGCCCGGGTGGCCGGGGTCCTCGGTGAGGATGCGCTTGTAGAGGCCCAGCGCCGCGTTGGCGTCGTCCAGCACCGTGCGCAGCAGCTCCGCCAGGCGGAAGGACACCTCGCGCCCCTGCGGGCTCTGGCCCTCCTGGTTGCGCCGCAGCGTGAGCGTCCACGCCAGGTCCTTGGGACGGTTGAGCTCCGTGTAGAGGCGGTCCAGCGCCGTGGCGGCCTCGCGCTGCGCCGGGTCGCGCTCCGCGATGGCGCGCCACGCGGACGCCGCGCTCTCCTTGTCGGTGAGCTTCGCCTCGTGCAGCAGCGCGGCCTCGCGCAGGCACACGAGCTGATCCGCGGGCTCCTGGATGGCCGCCGCCAGCTTCTCCAGCACCTCCGCCAGCGCCGCCCACTCCTCGCCCGCGCGGTGCAACCGCTGCAAGGCCCGCAGGCTGTCGAGGTTGCCCGGCTCCAGCTCCAACAGCGCGCGCAGCGCCTTCACCGCGCCGGGCCGGTCGTCGAGCTTCTTCTCCTGCACCTCCGCCAGCTCGCGCAGCAGCGCCGCGCGCGCGGGGCCCACGTCGCCCTCCTCCGTCAGCTCGGAGAGGATCTCCGCGAAGCTGTCGAGCGCGTCCGCGTCCTCCGCGGCCTGACGCGCGGCGGCCCGCAGGCCCCCGTCCGCCGGGGCCAGGCGCATCGCCCTCGCGAGCGACGCGAACGCCAGCTCCGGCTGCCGCAGGTGCGCCAGGTGCACCTGGGCCGCGTGACGCAGCGCCTGCACCCGGCCGGCGTCGTCGCGAGCCACCTCCGCGAGCACGTCCAGCGTCGCCACCAGCTTGCGGTGCTCCTTCGTGCGCTCGTACGCCGGAATCAGCGCGCGCGCCGCCGCCTCGCGCGACGGGCCCGAGGCCAGCATCGCCTCCAGCGCCGAGAGCGCGTCCGGATCCGACGGGCGCTGCCGCAGCAGGTCCGCGTAGCTCTGCACCGCCTCCGCGCTGCCGTCCTGCGAGCCCTGCAGCAACTGCGCGCGGCGCAGCTTCAGCCGCGACACGTGGTCCGCGTCACCGGCCGTCTCCGCCAGGCCGATCATCCGCGCCAGGGTGTCCCCCAGCTCGCGCTGCATGCCGGCCTTCTCGTAGAGCTCCGCGAGGCGCGGCAGGTGCCGGCCCTCCTCGCCCCCATGCGTGATGGCGGACTGGAGCGCTTCGGCGGCCTGCTGCGGACGGCCCAGCTCCACGTTCAGGTCCACGAGCCGCAGGAGCAGGTCCAACCGCTCCGGCCCGCGCGTGGCGTGGATGCGCTTGCGCAGCAGCGTCTCCGCGTCCGCGGAGCGGCCCGCGCGCCCGTACAGCCGCACCAGCCGCTGGAGCACCTGCGGCGACTCGGGCGAGCGCGACAGCGCGGCCTCCAGCGCCGTGATGGCCTCCGCCGCCATCCCGCCCTCTTCGGCCAGCACCGACGCCTCGGAGAGCAACTGCACGGCGAGGAGGGGATCCTCGGACTCTGTGGCGAGCGTGCGCAGCACGCGGCCCAGCTCCGCGTGCGCGGACAGGTCTCGCGCCAGGCGCGCCGTCTCCGCGCGTCCCGACTCGTCCTTCGGCTCCTCGCGCACCATGCGCAGCCGCGTGTCGAACGCCGCGCGGCTGTCCGCGAGCTGCTTCTCGTGGATGCTGGCCAGCACCGTCAGGAGCCGCTTGCGCGTGGGCGCGTCCGTCGTGGAGTCCAGTTGCTGCTGGAGCGCCGCCACCTGCCGCTGGTGGTCACCCGTGCGGCCGTAGTGGTTCGCCAGGGCCTCGGTCAGCGCGGCCGTGCGCACGCCTCCGGCCGCCAGCCGCTCCAGGCCGCCCACCACCACGCCGGTGGAGACGTTCTCCGCCAGCAGCGCGAGGAACAGGTCCGCCGCGTCCTCCTGGCGGTTCAGCCGCTCCGCGTACAGCTTCGCCTGCCGCGCGGTCCACTCGTTGCGCTCGAGCTGCGTCTCGGAGAGCGTCGCCAGCTTCCCCGCCAGCGTCGCCGCCTCCTCGAACTTCGACAGCGCCACGCACAGCGCCTGGAGCCGCTGCACCGCCTGCGAGTCCTCGGGCGCCAGTTGCACCCACTGACGCACGAGCGGCTCCAGCTCCACGGGCGAGGCACCGGCCGCCTCGCGCCGGGCGATGTCCGTCTCCAGCCGCGTCTTCGGATCATCCGCCAGCGCCGCGGCGGCCTGCAGCGACTTCACCGCCTCGCTCGCCGCGGTGTCGCCCGGCGCGCGCGCGAGCACCTCGCGCCACGCCGCCTCCGCCCGCACGGGGTCCGCCAGCGGGCCCTGGAGCAGTTGCGCCAGGTGCCGCCACAGCGCCACCGCCACGGCCGGAGGCGTCGCCCCCTGCGCCGCGCGCAGGAGCGCGTGCGCCAGCGCCGGCTGCGCGTTGGCCTTCTCCGCGTGCTCCACCACCGTGTCGAGCAGCAGCGGCCGCCCCGGCTCCAGCTCCAGCGCGCGCGCCAGCACCTCGAAGGCGCCGCGCGCGTTCTCCTGCTCCTCGAACATCAGCGCCAGCGCTTCGCAGAACGCCACGCGCTCGGCGCGCGGACGCGGGGCGAGCATGGCCAGCTCCAGGAGCGGCAGCACCTCGTCCAGCTTCTCGTCCTCCGCCAGCAGGCGCGACAACTGGAAGGCCGCGAGCGCGTTGGTGGGCTCCAGCTTGAGCGCCGCCTCCAGGTGCGCGCGCGCCGCGTCCGCGTCCTGCAACTGCTGCATGCACAGGTCCGCCAGCCGCAGCCGCAGGCTGGCCTGCTGCGCGCGGTCCTTCACCGTGCCCAGGTAGCGCTCCAGCGTGGCCACCGCGTCCGCGTAGCGCTCCTGGCCGAGCATCAGCTCCGCCGCCAGGCTGGCCGCGTCCGCGCGCGACGCATCCGCCGCCACGGCCTTCTCGAAGGCGGCGAGCGCTCCGGGCGCGTCGTTCATCCGCCCCAGCTTCAGCGTGCCCACGCGCAGCCACAGGTCCACCTGCGCCGTGCGGTCGCGCGCCTCGCCCGCCATGGCCTCCAACTGCGTGATGGCCGGCCCGTAGTCTCCCGCGCGCCCCGCCATCCGCTCGATGAGCGTGAGCGCCTCGGGCATGCCCGGCCACAGGAGGAAGCAGCGGTCCAACGCCTCCTTCACCTTGGCGGCGGAGCCCGGGTCGTACCAGGCGAACAGCTTCGCCACGAGCAGCGACAGGCGCGCGGCGCTCTTGCGGTCGCGCTCCTCCAGCGACATGCCGCGCAGCATGCGGACCTTGTCGCGCCACACCTGCTCGAAGCGCTGCATCGCGCGGGCGGCCTTGTCCGCGCGCGCGTTCTGCGGATCCAGCTCCCGCGCCACGTCCAGCACCTGCTGCGCCAGCGTGTGCTCGGTGGGGTCGTCCACCAGCCGCTCCGCGAGCGCGGCGTACTCCTCCGCCATGCCCGCGTCGCCCAGCGCGGCGCGCTCGCGCTGCAGCGCCTCGAACGCCGGCTGGAAGCGCTCCTCGGACAGCAGCAGTTGGCGCACGCGCCGGAACGTCGCGCGGTCCGGCTTCACCCGCGCCGCGCGCTGCAGGCACAGCACCGCGCGGTCGCGCCGGAAGAGCTTCTGCTCGTAGAGGTCCGCGGCCTTCAGGTAGTGGCCCGCGCTCTCCTCGCCCTGCGTCGCGGCGCCCAGCCGCTCCAGCACGTCCACCAGCGACGAGGAGTCCTGGCGGATCTCATGCAGTCGCTTGAGACCGCGCAGCGCGGGCATCGGGTCCTTCGCGACCAGCAGCGCGCGCTTGAGCAGGTCCTCCGCGCGCGGCGCGTTGCGCTGACGCTCGTGGGCCAGCTCCGCGGCGCGGCACAGCAGGCGCGCCGCCTCCTCCGTGGGAACGTCCCGCGAGCGCCCCTCGTACAGGCGGATCAGCTCCTCGACCCGGCCCGTCTTCTCCAGGGCCGCTTCGGTTTCAACGAAGGAGCGGTCATCGGTCACACGCAGCGTGGGACGCGCAGGGGTGGAAGGCTGTTCCATGATGCTCGTTGGCCAAAGGGGGAATGAAACGAGGGCGCCAGCGGCCGGAGTGTACCGGCCGCGGGCGCCCCCGGGCAATCATGCAAAACCCGTCAACCGGCGGGAATTATTGGCTTTCTTGCTCGCCAGCCGAGGAAGCATTTTCCGCCGGTGACGCCGCGGATTCAGCGTCGTCAGCGGCGTCCGCCTTGCTGTCCGCGGGGGGCGTCGCGGGGGCCTCGGGGAGGGCCTTCGCGCGCTCCAGACCGGCGCTGTCGTTGAGCTGCGTGTACAGGGCGATGGCCTTGTCACGCTGCTGCAGCTCCTCCGCGAGCTGCGCGGCGCGGGGCAGGTGCTCCCCACCGAGCTTCTCGTAGAGAGGCAGCGCCTTGTCCTTGCGGCCCGCCTGCGTCCACGTCTCCGCGGCGGCGGTGATGTCGCCCAGCAGCTCCAGCCACCGGGCGCGGCCGGCGGGCTTCTGCTCCTGTTCGGCGCGGGCCAGCTCGCGCTGCGCGAGCTCCTTGGCCTCGTCCTCCAGGGTGAGCCGCTGCATGAAGTGGAACGCCTTGGGAGGAGGCAGGGGGCTCAGCACCTCCACCGCCTCGCGCCGCTGGCCCACGGCCACCAGCAGGGTCGCCGCGCCCAGACGGTCGCCGCGCTCCACCAGGGCCTTCACCTCCAGGCCCCGGATGCGGTTGGCGCTGGCCAGGTCCCGGGCGCGCTCGTACGCCTTGCGCGCCAGGGTCAGCTTGTTCGCGCGCTCGTACGCGAGGGCCGCCTGGTCGAACTGCCGCGCGCGCTCGTAGAGGCGGGCGACGTTCTCGAAGTCGGCCTTGGCGACGTAGTGCTCCATGAGCAGCTCGTACGCGCCGGCCTTCTCCAGCGTGGGGCCGATCTGCTCCGCGGGCAGCGTGCCCACGAGGCGACGGGCCGCGTCGTTGTCCTGGCCGGACAGCGCCGTGCGCAGTGCGCTCTTCAGGTCACCGCCCGCCTCGAACAGCCGGGTGGCCTCCGCGAAGCTGTTGTTGCGCTCGTGCATGCGCGCCGCGTCGCGCGTGCGGCCCATGCCTTCCAGTTGGGTCGCCTGTTCCTTCCAGTCGCCCGTCAGCTCCGGCATCGGCGCGCGCTCGGGGCGCTCACCGCGGGCAGGACGCTCGCCACGCTCGGGGCGCTCGCCCCGGGGAGGACGCTCGCGCCGCTCACCGGCCGCGCCGCGCTCCGGACGCTCGCCACGGGGAGGACGCTCACCGCGCTCACCCCGGTCCCGGCGCTCGCCGCGCTCCGGACGGTCGCCGCGCGGAGGACGCTCGGCGCGCTCCTCGCGGGCCGGGGCCGAGGGCTCCGGCGTCGGCTCGCGGCCGCTCAGCGCGAAGGCCGCCTGGGAACGGTCCGCGTCGCCCGCGGCGCGCCAGACGCGGCCCACCAGCGACATCACGTCCACCCAGCCGTCGAACTTCTCCTTCGCGGGGTCCACCGCCGGCTTCGCGGGGGCGGCCTCGGCGGGCGCGCCTCCCTCGGCCGGAGCAGCGCCCTCGGCGGGAGCTGCACCCTCGGCGGGAGCTGCACCCTCGGCGGCCGGAGCCTCCGCGGGCGCGGCTTCAGTCGACGCACCCGCCTCCGGCGCCGCGGCTTCCGCACCGGCCTCCGGCTGGGGCGGCTTGGACTGACGCTGCACGCGCAGGAGCGTGGTGATGAGGCGGCCGCGCGTGTTGAGGTCCAGGTCCTCGAGCGACTTGAGGTTCATGGTCCGCAGCGAGCGGACGATGGCCTCCAGCGGCCCCTTCTCCGCCGCGAAGTCGTTCTTCGAGAGCGCCTTCTCCAGGACGCTCAGCTCGGCGATGACCCGCTGGCCGGGCCCCACCGGGCCGGCGTCGCGATCACGGCCACGGCCTTCACCCCGGCCGCGCCCTTCACCCCGGCCACCGCCAGGACCGCCACGACCGCCGAAGCCTCCCGGTCCGTCACGACGGGGCCCCTGGCCCGGCGCGCCCCCGTTCGGACCGCGTCCACCCGGACGCGATCCACCGCTTCCATTCTCCTGAGCCACGTGAATCTCCCGCTAGAACGCGTAGCGAATGTTGGGCGCCACCGCGAACCCGAAGGCGCCCTTGGAGGCGAGGTAGTTCCCCATGACCTCCAGCCCCACCGAGAAGTGGCGCAGCCGCGTGTAGTACTCCACTCCGGGCCCGGCAAACACAAGAATGTCGGATTCGGGGAGGAGCTTCTTGGGAGAGAACATCGCGTAGCCCGCGCCGGCGCGGGCGTAGATCCAGGTGCGCTTGACCTCCTGGCTGTCGGCGAAGCCCACCAGGCGGGCGCGCAGCACGGCGCCGGGCACCAGCATGGTGAAGTCACCGGACGCGGCGCCCTGCGAGTAGCCGACGTATTCCGCGCCCGCGCGGTTGGCGGAGCCCATGAAGAAGACGCCCAGGGACAGGCGCTCGCCCAGGTCCACGCCCAGCTCCACCTGGGCCATCTGGCCGGAGGAGAAGGGCCGCGGGCCGGAGTCCGCAGGCGGGTTGGTGATCCACGAGGGACCGCCGTACACGCCGAAGTACACACCGCGCTCGACCTCGTTGAAGGTCACCGCGGGCCGGTCCTGCATCGCGGAACCGGCGCTGGGGGTGTCCTGGGCGCCCGCCATCGCGGGAAGGAGGAGCGCGGCGCTCAGGGCAAGAGGAGCAAGGACTTTCTGCATGGAGGCAGCCTGGTGGGGGGCAGGCCTCCCGCGGGGGCGGGAGGTTGAAGTGAAGAAGCGGGCAGCCCTGGGAACAGGGCCGCCCGCGCGAACGACGGATGTGTTGATTCTACGTCAGTCACCGGCCTGCTTGAAGATGAACGGGTAGGTGACGATCACGGAGCCTCCACCCTTGGGCTCCGGGAACTTCCAGGTGCGCACGCGGCCGGCCACGCACGTCTCCAGGTCCGAGTTGCCCGCCGTGGACTGCGCGACGTTGGACGTGGCCACCGAGCCGTTGGCGCTGATGACGAACTTCACGGAGACCTTGCCGCCCAGCTTGGGGAAGCGGTTGAGCAGGCTCTCGTAGCAGTAGCGGATCTGCCCGCGGTTGCGCTGGATGACCTGGCGGATGAGCTCTTTGTCCAGCGAGCCCATCACCTCCGGATCCGACGAGGTGATGCCCACGTCCACGCTCTGCTTGCCGCCGAGCGTCCCCACGCCGGTGCCGTAGCTGCCGCTGCCGCCGCCACGGCCCTTGGTGCCGATGCCGCCGATGCCGATGCTGTCACCGGTGCCGCCGCCACCGCCGCCGCTGCCGCGAAGCCCCATGCCGCCGAAGCCGCCCGCGTCGCCCGCCTTGGCGCCGAACATGTTGCCCATGGCGCTCTTGAGCTCGCCGCCCAGGCCCGCCTTGCCGAAGATGGTGGAGATGCCGCCCTTGCCGCCGCCGAAGATCTTCGCGGTGAGCGCGCGCGCCTCGTCCTTCTTGTTCGGGTCGCCCTTGGGCGCGGTGCGGTTGTTGGTCTTGGGCGCGTCCTTCTTGCCCATCTGACCTTCGTCGCCGCGCTGCTTCTGGGCCATCTCGCCCGACTTCTTCTCCTTCTGCTGGTTCAGCTTCTCCAGGAACTTGTTCTTCTGGGTCTCCGGAGGCTTGATGATCAGCTTCGCGATGCGCGCGTCGTTGCCCGCGAGCTCATCCGCGTACTCGTCCCCCTCCCCCGTCTGGTTCATGGAGTGGATGACGAACGCGGTGCCGATGAAGAACATCACCAGGAAGATGTTGAGCGCCGTGTAGTCGATGTTCTCGCCCATGGGCACGACGACGCGCTTGGGCACCGGCTGGAACTGCGCCTCCAGCGTGAGGCCGCCCAGGTCCACCCAGACGAAGTCGTCCGCTTCCAGCGTGAGGCCGTAGGCGTCGCCGTCCTGGGAGGCCTTGCCGGACTCCATCACCGCTTCCAGGTCCAGCGTCTCGCCCTTGCGGGTGAGCTCGCCCTTCATCTTGCGCGCGAAGCGCACGGTGAAGGACTGACCGTCCGTGCGCAGCACCTCGAACGTGGGGCCGCCCAGCTTGGCGTCGCCCATCACGAAGTCCACGCCCTTGGCGCTGCCCACCGTGAAGGCCTTCTTGGCGCCGGGGGGCACGAAGAACTCGCCCACGCGCTGGTCGCCCCAGAGCAGGCGCAGCGACACGCCCTGCGGGCCGTTGGACTTCGTCTTGCGCACGGTGCGCACGCGCGGCGCGGCGTCCTGCTCCTCGTGCGCGTCGTCGTCCGCCACGGGGGCCTTGGGGGCCCGCGCGGGCGCCACGGCGTTCTTCTGCGTGGGCGCGACGGACGCGTCCAGCGCGGCGGCGGGGGCCACCGGCGCGGCGGGCGCGGGCGCCGCGGCCACGGGGGCGGGCGCGGCGACAGGCGCGGACACGGCCTGCGCGATGGCGGCGGCGGGGGCCACCGGCGCGACGGTGGGGTTCTTGTCCGTGGGCGCGTCCGCCTGCGCGACGGCGGCGGCCAGGTTCACCGCGGCGACAGCGGCCGGGTTCTCCAGGCGGATGGTGGTGCCACCCACGCGGACCTCGTCACCGAAGGAGACCTGCCCCTTGTTGACGCGCTTTCCGTTGACGTAGGTGCCCTCGACGCTGCCCATGTCGATGATGGACATGGAGCCGTCGGCGGCGACCTCGATGACGGAGTGGATGCGGCTGACCTTGTCGTCCTCCAGGCACAGGTGCGCGGAGGAGAGACGACCAATCTTGATGATGTCGCGCTCGTAGTCCTTGGAGGCGACCAGCGTGTCGCCCTTGAAGACCTTGAGTGTCAGGGGTACGGCCATGGAGGGCTCCCGGTAGGCTTTGGCGCTCTTGGACAACGGTGCCGGCGGAAGGTTCCCGCCGCCGGTTCAATCCGTGGTGGGGGGATTACAGCTCGCCCACGGACTGCATCACCTTGTCCTCGAAGTCTTCGCGGATGCGGATGAGGTTGGAGTGCTTCACGGTCTTGCGCGCCTCGACGTACTCGCCGTCCGGCTTCGTGAGGTCACCCTCGATGGTGTCGTCCTCGAAGTCGACGCTGGTCGTCTTCTGCATCCTGGCGCCACCACCCTCACCCTGCGCCTTGCCGCCCTCGTCCTGGGCGAAGGCCGGGGCCACCGACAGCGTCACGCACAGCATCAGCCACTTCCGCATCCTGCCTCCACGTGGGGCCTTCCCAAGGCCCACTGGTGTTTCCGCATGGTGGGCCCCCGCCTGGAAAAGCGAGGGGCTCACAAGGTTCGCATCTTCCCGAGCCGCGCCGCCAGCGTGAAGCCACTGGCGGGCGTCTCCCACATCACAGCAGGTCGTCCGTCGGCTCGTCGGAGTCCGCCGGTGCTGCATTCTTCTGGGCAGGGGCCGTCTGCGCGCCACCCGCCGGGGTGGCGGCCGGCTGCTGCGCGCCCGTGGCGGAGGCCGGAGTGGCCTGCGGGGCGGTGCCGGTGCCGGACGCGGGCGTCGCTCCACCCGGAGGCGTCTGGCCCTTCTGCTTGGCCTCTTCCGCCTTCATCGCGGCCTGCTGCTGGGCCTGGAGCGCCTCCATCTGCTTCGCCTGGGCCTCGGCGGCCTGCGCCTCGCGCTTGGCCTGCACGATGCTCTCCGCCTCGCGCAGGAGCCCGAAGACGGGCGCTTCGGCGTTGAGCGCGACCTCGCCGCCGGCCAGCGCGACGTACTTCTTGTAGAGCTCCACGGCGCGCTCGGGGGCGTCCTTCACCTTGTGCAGGATGATGCCGCGGTTGAGGTACGTGGCGCCCAGTTCGGGGTTGAGCTTCTCCGCCTCGTCGTACTCCTGCATGGCCTTGTCGTACTGGCCCTGGCCCTTGAGCGCGATGCCCAGGTCCACGTGCGCGGCGGCGTTCTTGCCGTCCGCCTGCAGGATGCGGCGCAGGTGCTCCTCCGCGCCGGGGAAGTCCTCCGCGGCGAGCGCGAGCTGGGCCAGCTCCACGTGCGCGGGCACGTAGTCCGCCTTCGCCTCCAGGGCGCTCTTGAACTGCAGGCGCGCGCCCTCCGCGTCGCCCTCCTTCAGGAGGATGAGGCCCACGGCCTGGTGCAGCTCCGGATCCGTGCTGTCCAGCTTCACCGCGCGCAGCGCGACGAGCTTCGCCATGGCCAGTTGCTTGCGGTCCAGGTAGCTGCGGATCATCACCTTGAGGGCGTTGGTGTTCATCGGGTCGCGCATGAGCGCGGCGCGAGACAGCTCCATCGCCTTGTCGTGGTCGTTGTTCTGCCGGTAGATCTCCGCGAGCCGCGCGCGCGAGCCCGCGTCGTCCGGGTAGCGCGTGAGCACGTCCTGGTAGAGCGCCACGGCGCCGGCCACGTCGCCGCCGTTCTGCTTCATGATGGCCAGGTTGTCGGACGCCTGCCGCAGGGACGGCTTCTTGGTGAGCGCGGCCGCGTAGCGGGCCTTGGCCTCGTCGGGCTTGCCCATGCGCTCGGCGATGACGCCCAGGTTGTACTCGGCCTCCGCCAGGTTCTGGTCCGCCTCCAGGGCGGCCTTGAACTTGCGCTCCAGCGACGGGTAGTCGAAGGCCTTCGCCTTCTTCTGCGCGTCGAAGGACTTCACCGCGTCATCGAACAGCAGCATGGCGCGGTTGGAGATGGACACCGGGCCCGTGGGGGCTGCCGCCGGCTTGGCGGCAGCCGCCGGGGTGTTGGTCTGCGTGGTGGAGCAACCGACGGCGGTCAGCGCCAGCGTGGCCAGCAGGAGGGGGCGGAACGGGTGCATGCGGCGATTCATTAGAGGAAGTCCTCCGGCTCCTGATCATCAACGGTCTTCTTGGGGGCGCCGTCCTTGGACGCGGCGGCGGGCTTGGCGACCTCGGACTCGGTCTGCTGGCGAAGCGCGTTCGTCAGCGCGGACAGGTCCTCGTTGAGCGCCTCGCTCTTGGCCTGCTTCTCCGGTTCCACCTTGGTGACCGGGGGCGGGATGTCCTGCACGGCGGCCAGCAGGTCGCCGCCCAGCACCAGCTCCTTGTTCTTCAGCGCCAGCTTCTCCTCCAGCACCTCCGGGTAGCGGTCCGGCGCGTAGGTGGTGCGGAGGATCTTCAGGCTCGCCGCGGCGCAGTCGTTGAACACGCCCAGCTCGCGGCTCTTGGCCACCGCGCTGGAGAAGGCCTCCGTGGCCTTGTCCTTGAGCGGCTGGGCCTGGTTGGCGAACTCGTCGCGCAGGGCCTGCTGCGACTCCTCGTCCAGGCCGCGCGGCATGGGCGCGTTCACCACCAGCTCCGCCATGTGATCATACGCGAGGCCGATGCGCTGCAGCGCGCAGATGGCCGGCTCCGGGGCGCCCAGGGCCACGGTCTGCACGTACTTCTTCTGCACGACCTCCAGCGCGCGGCCCTTGTCGGCCAGCGAGCCCTTGAAGCGCTCCGGCGACGGCGGCACGCCCCAGTACAGCTTCAGGCGGCGGAACTCGTTCCAGTCCGGCTCGATGGCCAGCAGGTTCGCCTGCGCGGCGGCGGCCAGCGCGGGCTTCTCCAGCGCGGTCTGCTGACGGCGGGGAAGCTGGTCGAAGTACTCGAAGATGCGCTTGTTCATGCGGCGCACGTCGTTCGTCTTCTTCATCTTCGCGTAGATGTCGACGATGCGGCCCTCGGCCATGAGGAACTTGCTCTGGGAGCGCATGTTGTCGCGCTCGTACTCCTCCAGCAGCTTGATGGCCTTCATGTACGCGCCCTGCTTCACGTGCAGGTCCACGACGGACAGGAAGGCGGCCTCGGCGTCCTTCGACTTGGGCCACAGCTCGATGTAGTGCTCGCGGTTCTTGAGCGCGGCCTTGAGCTGGCCCAGGCCCTCGCGGTAGGTGGCCGCGTTGAACAGGGCGATCTGCGCCTTGGACTCGTCCCACTTCTGCACCACCGCGGGCTTCGCGGGCGCGTCGTCGTTGGAGGCCTGCTTCGCGCGGCCCTTGGCCTTGCTCTTCGCCCGGGCCTTCGCCGCCGGGGCGCCGCCCTTCTCGTTCAGGTTGCGCTCGTAGCCGCGCACGTAGAGCTCGTAGGTGCCCGCGGCCTCCTCGAAGTCACCGATGGCCTCCAGCGCCTCCGCGTTCGCGTAGATGGAGTCCGGCACGTACTTGGACCGGGGGTACTCCGCGAACAGGCGCTTGCGGACCTCGATGGCCTTATCCAGGCTCTTCGCCTTGTAGTAGTCGACGGACGCGTTGTAGAGCGCCAGGTCCGCGATCTCCGTCTGCGGGAAGTCGTGGACGAAGTTCAGGTACGCCTCGGCCGCCTTGGAGAACTCCTTCTTCTCCTCGAGCTGGCTGACCAGCTTGAACGACGACTGCTCAATCAGCTTCGCCAGGTCGTCGCGGAACTTGCCGGTGGCCAGCTTGTCGTTGGCGTAGAAGCGGCGGGCCCACTCGTTGACCTTCGCGAAGTCGCCCAGCAGGTTGTACGAGTCCAGGATGAGGTTGGCGGCGATCTCCGCCGCGCGCTGCCCGTCCTCGAACTTGTACTCGGGGTAGCCGAGCGCGATCTCGGAGAAGCGCAGCACCGCTTCGTCGAAGTGGTTGTGGCGGTAGTAGATGTTCGCCGCCTTGAAGGCGATCTCCACGCGCTTGTCGCCCTTGGGGACGTACTTGAGGTAGCGCTCGCACGCGTCGAGCAGCGACTTCTTCAGCGTGGGGATGGCGATCTTCTTCTGGATGTCCGTCCCGGCGGACTCGCTCTTCGCCTCGCCGCGCGCCTCCGCCGCCTTGACGACTTCGTCATAGGCGAGCACGGCGTTGTAGGAGGCGTTGGTCAGCCACTTGCCCGGCTTGCCCGGCTTGGGCTTGCCCTTGTCGTCCTTGGCCTCCAGCACCTTGGCGTCCTGGAGGACGACGAGCGTGTAGTTGGCGGCGGCCTTCTCGAAGTTCTGGAGGTTGTCGTTGAGGAGCTCCGCCCAGAAGAAGCGCAGGTCGTACGCCTTGGGGTTCTCCGGGAAGAGCGTGAGGTAGTCGCTGTACACGGCGTCCGCGTACTTGAAGGTCTCCTCGCTGCGCGTCTTCTTGCCCTCGTTGTGCCAGGTGACGGCGAGGTTGGAGAGCGTGCGCTCGGACAGCTCCTTCGCCTCCGCGAGCGCCTTCTTGTCCTTGTCGTCCTTGATGACGCCGGAGGACTCGACGTCCTTCATGATCTTCACGAGCCGGCGCACCTGGGCCACGGTGCGCTCCTTGTTGCCCATGCGCAGGATGCAGTCGACGATCTTGCCCTGGAAGCCGGGGGCCTCCGGAGACAGCGGCTTCTCCTTGATCAGCGCGTTGAAGGTGATGGCCGCTTCGCGGTCCTTGCCGTCGCCGTAGTACAGGTTCGCGAGCTGCTTCATCATCGCGAAGCGGTCTTCCGGATTGGTGGCGACCTTGCCGAAGTCCGCGCGGGCCTGCGTGACGTCACCCTCGCGGGCGAAGGCGCGCACGTAGTCGCCGCGCGCTTCACGCACCAGCGAGCCCTTCGCCTTGGCCTTGCCGTCCTTCTCCACGGCGCCGGCGCCGGCCAGCTCGCCGTAGAGGACCACGGTCTTGTACTTGTCCTTCGCGGACTCGTACTCGCCCATGTTGAAGTAGCACCAGCCCTGCTTGTAGAGGGCGAAGGCGTAGACTTGGTTCTCCGGGTACTCCGCCGCCTTCTTGTAGGCCGCGAGCGCCTTCTCCAGCTCCGGGCGCTTGCCCTTGGAGTTGTTGAAGTAGTACTCGCCGAAGGCGAAGTACGCGTCCGGGATGTACTTGGACTGCGGGTACTTCTCAATCAGGCGCTTGAACGCGACGAGCGCCTTCTTGTCCTGGCCGTCCTCCATCAGGTACTGGCCGAGGAAGAAGAGCACCTCGTCCGTGCGCTCGAACTTCGGGTACTCCTGGACGATCTTCGTGTACTGCTCGACGGCGTACTTGCCGTTCTCCTTCACCTTCGCCATCAGCTCCGCCTTCTCCGCCTTGGCCTTCTGCTGGCCCGCGGCGTCGTTGCGGTTCATGGCGACGATGAGCTCGTCGTCCTTCCGGTTGGCCTCGAAGAAGAAGAACTTCGACTCCTCCCAGTAGAGCTCGCCCAGGCGGAACAGCAGGCTGGGGGCCTCCTTCTGATCAGGAGACAGCGAGATGATCTTCCTCAGCGATTCGATCTGTTCGCGGCGCTTGGAGGCGACCTGCACCTCCACGCCCAGGCGGAACTGATCATATTGAAGCGCGGGAGCGGCCTGCTGGGCTTCCTTCGGGCGCGTGATGTCGCCTGCGAGGGACTTGTCCACGGTGGTGGTGGACTTCTTGCCCAGGTCAGCGTCGCGCAGTGCTTTCTTCTCCTGGGCCGAAGCCATGGAAGTCAGGAGAACGAGGCAAACGAGTAGCGAGCGGCGCATGGTCTTCCTAGGAGCGGGGAACCGGCGTCCACGGACGCCTGCTTGCTTGGCAAGTGTCCGGGAATCTTCGGGAATTTCCATGAGGGGACCCGTACTATGCGCGGTTTGCGCAAGGCGGGTCAACTCAGACGACGGGACGTCCGGTCCGTCGGATAGCAAGCGGGAAAACTTCAATTTCGCTGTGCGCCAACACCCTTCCGGACAGCGACAGGAAGGTTGCACGGCAGGCCCCAACAGGTATGGGAGGCTGGCGGCTGTTCGTCTGGCCGCCCTGCCTGGAGTGGTTGTCGGATCATGAGTCTTCTGCCGGAGAGCGCCAGCTTCGAGGAGCTGGTGCAGGACTACTTCCTCGCGGTGCGCGGCGCGGGCCTGATGTTGTCCGCGCTGGACACCGAGCTCGTCACCGCGTGGGCGCGGGAGGGCGTGCCCTTCGAGGTCGTGGCGCGGGGCATCTCGCGTTCGGCGGAGAAGGCGCTGTGGGACGCGCGGCCCGGCGAGCCGGTGCTGCGCTCGCTGCGCGCGTGCCGGCGCCAGGTGGAGACGGAGATCCGCAAGTACCGCGACCTGTCCGCGGGCCAGGGCGAAGAAGCCCCTCCGGCGTCCTCGAAGAAGCGCCCTGCCCGTTCGTGGGAGGAGGTCCGGCACGCGCGGCTGTGCGCGGCGCTGCGGGCGCTGACGGAGCGAGAGGCCGCGCTGGCGCCGCGGGTGCACCGGCTGCTGGACACGGTGCTCGCGTGCGTGCCGCGCGAGCCCGCGGCCATGGATCAGCAGGAGGCGTGGGCGCTGCTGGCGCTTTTGCGCGCCCTGCCCTTCGCGGAGCGACGCACGGTGTGGCGGGATGCGCGCACCGGTGAACAACAGTTGATGACGGCCCGCGCGCGGCGGGTGGCCCGGCGCTTCCGGCTCCAGGCGGCCGTCAGACGGCGGCTGGACATGAAGGAGACCTGAAGGGTTGTCCCCCTTCCGGGCGCCTGAACGAAGGTTCAGCGTGCTGACGGCCAAGGGGGACGGTGTTATGGCTGGGCGCGATGGCTGCCAAGGCGAACGGCGAGGCGTGTGGGCAGTGCGGTGGGCGGACGTACCTCATCGAGCGGCGCGGAGAGCTCGCGACCGCGCGGGTGTGTCCGTGCTCGGTGGACTGCCCGATGTGCGGTGGACGCGGGCACAGGCTGGTGGAGAAGGAAGGCACCTTCAGCGCGAAGGTGGGCCCCCGGACGTATGAGGTCCTGGAGCCGTGCGTGTGCACGCTCCGGCGCACGCGGGTGGCGCTCTACAACGACGTGCAGATGCCGGGCGTCATGGCGCACGCGTCGTTCGACAACTACCGGCCCTTCAACGAGGCGCAGGACCGCGGCCGCGGCGTGGCGATGCACTTCGCCAATCAGTACGTGAAGGGCGCGACGAACAAGGGCTTCGTGCTGAGCGGGCCTGTGGGCACGGGCAAGACGCACCTCATGGCCGCGACGCTCGGGCACCTGGTGCTGGAGATGGGCGTGAAGTCCCGCTACGTCGAGATCTCCCTCCTCTACGCGACCATCCGGCGCGGCTTCCAGGACGGCAAGAGCGGCGGGGAGATCATCGGGCCCCTGTCGGAGGTGGAGGTGCTCGCCATCGACGAGCTGGGCAAGGGGCGCGGCAGTCCCTTCGAGATGGAGACGCTCGATGAGCTGATCGCCCGGCGCTACAACGCGGGGCGCACCACGCTCTTCGCCACGAACTACTCGCTGGAGCCGGAGCGCAAGGGCGCGCGGAGCAGCGCGCCTTCGGGCTACCGCACCACGGACGACGCCCGCTCCGCCATGAAGGACGCGGAGCTGCTGCGCGAGCGCGTGGGCGAGCGCATCTACAGCCGCCTCTGCGAGATGTGCACCTTCGTGGAGCTGCCGCGCGACACCCCGGACCGGCGGCGCACGCGGCAGGAGATGGACGCGCCGCCGCCCATGGGCGGCATGCGCAACCCGGGCCGGTAGTCAGCGCTGGATGGCGCGCACCAGCGAGTTGCCCGCGTCCGCCACGTAGAGGGTGCCATCCGGCCCCACCGCGAGCCCGGCGGGCAGCACCAACTGGGCCTCCCTGCCGGTGCCGTCGTCCGCGCCATAGCGGCCGCTGCCCGCGAGCGTGGTCAGCTTCTCCGGCTCGCCGGACGCGTTGAAGGTCAGCCGGCGCACGCGGTAGTTGCCGGGGTCGGAGATGGCGAGCGAGCCGTCCTGCAGCAGCGCCAGTCCCAGGTACGGCAGCATCTGGCCCTCCTTCGGGTCTCCGTCGCGGAAGCCGGGCGTGGAGCCCGCCACCACGGTGGTGACGCCGTCGCGCACGCGCACCACGCGCGCCATGCCGCTCTCCACCACGTAGGTGGTGCCGTCCGCGGCCTGGGCCACGGCGGAGGGACGGTAGAGCCAGTCCCCCTGGAGCGTCGTCACCGGGTGGCCGGGCGTCACCATGTCGATGCGGCGGATGACGCTGTTGTTCAGGTCCGCCACGAGCAGCCCCGTGCCGTCCGGGGTGAGGGCCAGGCCCGCCGGCTGGTTGAAGGCCGCGGACAGCGCGGGGCCATCCAGATAGCCCCACGTGGTGCCCGCGAACACCTCCGCCTTGCCCTCCGGGGAGATGCGGCGGATGAGCGCGTTCTCGGTGTCGGACACGTAGAGGTTGCCCAGCGCGTCCGCGGCGATGCCCATGGGGCCCGCGAGGTTGGTGAGCACCGTGCGGATCTTCCCGTCCGGCGACACGCGCTTCACCGTGTTGCCCAGCGAGTCCGCCACCGCCCAGCCGCCGTCCGGCAGCACGGCGACCGCGAGCGGCGCGCCCAGCTCATCCGGCGCCACCTTGGCGCCCGCGTGGCAGCGCTTGCCGGGCTGCCCCGCCACCGTCGTCACGGACGCGGCGAAGGGCCCCATGGGTGAGGGCGCCGCCGGGGGCTGGAACTTCACCAGGTCGCCCGGCAGCTTCCGGCCCAGCGCCTTGTAGAGCACGTTGGCCACGATGCGGCCCGCGCGAGGATCCGCCACGCGGTCCCCCACCCCGGCCAGCTTCTGCACGAAGTCGATGCCGCCCGAGGAGAAGACGTACGCGTCCCCCTGCTTGCGCACCACCATGTGCGCGAAGCCGAAGCCGCCCTGGAGCGACAGCGCGGGGGACTCCGCGAGCACCTCCACGTTGGAGGGCTGGCGGCCGTTGGACACCAGTTGATCCACCTCATAGCCGTTCGCCATCCACAGCGTGTCACCGGACTTCAGGCCCGTGCCGCTGAAGGCCCAGTGGTCCGGGTTGGTGATGACGGTCGGGAAGGGCCACTGGTGCCAGCGCGCGGCGAACTGCACGCCCAGCAGCGCGTTCTCCGGACGGGGCGCGGGCAGGTCGCGGAACTTCACGGTCCTGCGCTGGTCCTTGTACGGGTCCTCGGCCGCGCCCTTGTAACAGGTGACGACGCGGCGCGGCCGGCCGTCCGCGGAGGGATCCATCCGCACCTGCCAGTACGCGTTGTTCGCGCCCAGGTTGATGATGGACCGCCCTTCCGACAGCGCGCGGTCCGCGTGGTCGCGCTGCTTGGAGGACCAGTACTCGTCGTGGCCGGACATGACGAACACCTTCGCGCCACGCAGGAAGTCGTAGCTTTCGTCCATGTCCTCGTCGGTGAAGTAGCCCACGTCCAGGTCTTGCGACTCCAGCCACGTCACCAGGCTCAGGTCGTCCGTCATCAGGTGCCCGGAGCCCTGGCCCCGGTAGTAGGGCCGGTCATAGGAGGACTGGAAGGCGCGTGAGACGCCGTGCGCCTTCATCACGCCCTTCTGATCATCGTAGAGGCTGGTGCCGCCCCAGGTGTTGTACGCCGCCCAGTTCGAGGTGGGGATGAGCACCGCGACCTCCGCGCGCGGGTTGGCGTCCCGCACGAAGAAGGGCACGTAGCGCGCCGGGCGGTCGTCACGCACGAGCTTCACCACGTACACGCCGCGCACCCAGTCCTCGCCGATGGGGATCTCCAGCGTCGGAGACCAGGCGCAGGCGATGACGCCCGTGGACGGATCCGCCGGGCAGTCCGCCTGCCGCGTGCCCTGCACCGGGCCGCCGCGCGCCAGCTCGCGGGCCCCGGCGCCGCCGTAGTAGCCCAGGCGGTAGACGAACCAACTGAACTTGCGCTCCTCGGACAGGGACACCGCCACGCGCAGCGACTCGCCCTGCGTCAGGGTGGCCTTGAGCGGGTAGCCTTCGATTTCACGGCTGTTGGCGTTCTTGTCGATGCGCCAGCCCGTGGTGCCCTTCTTCTGGTTCTCCTTGTGGACGGCGTCCGGGTCGCGCTCGGGCAGCGCGCTGCCGCCATCGGGCAGCGTGCCCGCGTCCGGCTCGTCGTCCGGAATGCCCGCGTCATATTCGGGGACGACGATGCCGCCGTCCGGACCGATGACGCCCGCGTCGTCGTTGCTCAGCGGCGGATCATCATGGCGGTCCCCCGGGGGAGGCGTGCCAGGCGCCGGACCCGCGTCCTTGCAGCCCGAGGCCCCCGTCACCAGGAGCGCCAGCACCACCCCCAGTCCCATCCAGCGCCGCCCGTGAGCCATGCCGCCCCTCCAAGGTATTCAGGGGGAGAGGGTAGGCATCAGGTTCTCAGAGGGAAGCACCCTGCCCCTATTGGGAAAGGAAGTTCGACAGCGGATGTCGGGTCGTCCCCAGGGACAGCACGTAAATCCTCGGATCAACGCGGGTTGCGAGGGCGAGGAGCGTGTCAGCTACCGAGCAGTTCGCGGTGCAACCGGGCCGTGAGGGTCTTCAGGTGCGCCTTGTCCACCAGGAGGGTCACCTGAAGAGGCGAGGTGCTCACCGCATGGACCCGGGCGGACAGGGCTTCCGCGGCGGAGAGGGCCTTGCGCAGCGGCACCCAGTCCGCGTTGAGGCCCACGCCCACACAGGTGACCGTGCCCCAGCCGTCCTGCCAGTCCACGCCCGCGCCGAAGCGCGTGGCCAGCTCGCGCCGGAGGGCCTCCGGGCCGTGGATGTCCGCGAGCGGCACCGCGAGGTACGTGCGCCCCGGCGCGCCCGGCAGCCCGTCATGGGCGAGCGTGCGGCCTCGGACGGCGCGCGCGTCCAGGAACTCCAGCAGCTCCTGGAGGGGCACGCTGGCGTGCGCGACGAGCACGGCCATCTCCGCGTCCGCCGTCACGCCCTTCACGCGGCTGTCGGTGGGCACGGCGAGCTCCTGCACGCTGGTGCCGGTGCCCTGGCCGTGCGCGGTGCGCGCGAGGATGGTGATGCCGCGCGCCTTGGCCCACTCCACGGCCTGGGCGTTGAGCACCTTGGCGCCGGCGCTCGCCAGCTCCTGCATCTCGTCGTAGCTCAGCGACTCCAGCTTGCGCGCGTCCGGCACCACGCGCGGGTCCGCGCTGAAGACGCCGTCCACGTCCGAGTAGATTTCGCACGCCTCCGCGTCCAGCGCCGCCGCCAGCGCGACCGCGGTGGTGTCCGAGCCGCCGCGCCCCAGCGTCGTCACCTCCTTCTTGTAGGAGACGCCCTGGTAGCCCGCGACGATGACGACCTTGCCGTGCGCGAGCTCGTCCTGGATGCGGTAGGGCCGCACCTCCACGATGCGCGCCTGGGCGTGGGCGTCGTTGGTGATGATGCCGCTCTGGCTGCCGGTGAAGCTGATGGCCGGGACGCCCTGCTCCTGGAGCGCCATGGACAGGAGCGCCATGGAGATGCGCTCGCCACAGGTGAGGAGCATGTCCAGTTCGCGCCGGGGCGGGTCCTGGGACACGCTCTTGGCCAGCGACAGCAGGTCATCCGTGGTGTCGCCCATGGCGCTCACGACGACGACCACCTGATAGCCCGCGTCCCGCTTCTGCTTCACGCGCCGAGCGACCTTGCCGAGCTTCTCCGCGTCAGCGACCGATGAGCCGCCGTACTTCTGCACCACGATTGGCATCCACGCCTCGCTTCCCGGGCAGTGTAGAGTTCGCCCCCGCGCATGCCAATCACCGAGAAGCCCATCATCGAGGTGCGCAACCTCACCCGGCGCTACCGCGATCGCGTGGCCATCGAGGACCTGTCCTTCACGGTCGGTGAGGGGGAGCTGCTGGGCTTCCTGGGCCCCAACGGCGCGGGCAAGTCCACCACGATGAAGATCCTCACCGGCTTCCTGCCCCCCTCCGAGGGCAGCGCCAGGGTGGCGGGCTTCGACGTGGCCACGCACCCCATGGAGGTCAAACGGCGCATCGGCTACCTGCCGGAGACGCCGCCCTTGTACCCGGAGCTGACGGTGCACGGCTACCTGGCGTTCGTCGCGGCGCTCAAGCAGGTGCCCGGCCGCGCGGTGAAGGCGGAGGTGGAGCGGGTGGCGGGGCTCACCGGGGTGAGCGACGTGATGGGCCGCGTGCTCCAGAACCTGTCCAAGGGCTACCAGCAGCGCGTGGGCATCGCGCAGGCGCTCATCGGTTCGCCGCCGGTGCTCATCCTGGACGAGCCCACCGAAGGCCTGGACCCCGCGCAGCGCGCGGACCTGCGCGCGTTGATCCGCGGCCTCTCCGGGAAGCACACGGTGTTGTTGTCCACGCACATCCTCCCGGAGGTCACGGTGACGTGCGAGAAGGTCCTCATCCTCCACCAGGGCCGCGTGGTGGCCCATGACGCCATCGACCGGTTGGCGAAGGCCCACGGACAGGCCGAGCACGCGTCGTTGGAAGAAGTCTTCATCAAGCTGACCGCCGCCTGAACAGGACCCCCAAGCGCATGCGCACTGCCCTGGCCATTGCCCGCAAGGAGCTGGCCGTCGCCTTCACCACCCCGTGGGCCTACGCCGTGTTCACGGCGATGGCGGCGCTCTCGTCGTTCTTCTTCGTCAGCCTGCTGGAGCAGTTCCAGCAGGTGCAGTCCCTGGCGCGCGAGCACGGCTGGAGCAAGCTGCCGCCGGACTCCATCGTCTACCGCAACCTCACGGACGGCGTGGTGGTGCAGTTGTGGGGCGTGGTGTTGATCCTCACGCTCTTCGTCGCGCCCTTCCTGTCCATGCGGCTGTTCGCGGAGGAGAAGCGCCAGAAGACGTTCGCGCTGCTGCTCACGACGCCGGTGCGGCCGGTGGACATCGTGCTGGGCAAGTACCTGGGCGGCCTGGGCCTCATCTTCGTCACGCTGGGGCTGACGCTGGTGTTCCCGGTGCTGCTGTCCGTGGTGGGCACGGGCCCGTCGGGCTCCGCGCTGGAGTGGCCCACGGTGCTGCTGGGCTACGGCGCGGTGCTGCTGTGGGGCGCGACGTGCATGGCGGTGGGGCTGTTCATCTCCGCGCTGACGGAGAGCCAGATGCTGGCGGCGTTCCTCACCTTCTCCGTGCTGCTGCCGTGGATGCTCCTGCGGGGCGTGGCCCAGTCCACCGCGGAGCCGCTGCGCTCGTTCCTGAACTACCTGTCCTTCGACACGCAGTTGCAGGGGATGATCCAGGGCGTCCTGGAGGTGCAGGCGCTGGTGTTCTTCGCGTCCGTCATCCTCTTCTCGCTGCTGCTCACCCACCGCGCGGTGGAAGCGCAGCGCTACGCATGACCATGAGAGCGACCCACGTCTCCCGGGTGCTGGGGGCCTTCGGCCTGCTGCTGCTCGCGTCCAGCCCCTTCACGCTGTTCCTCACCTCCGGCAGCGTGGCGCTCGCCGCGGGCAAGGCGGTGCTGGGCGCGGCGATGCTCGCGGCCTACGTCGTCACGCACCGGCAGGAGCTGGGGCGCGCGGGCACGCGCCGCACGGGGCGGTTCCTCGCGTCCTCCGTGCTCACCACGCTGGCGGTGCTGGGCGCGCTGGTGGCGCTCAACGTGCTCGCGTTCCGCGAGAACCGGCGGTGGGACTTGACGCAGGCGCGCATCTTCTCGCTCGCGCCGCAGACGGTGCAGACGCTGGCGGGGCTGAAGGAGAAGGCGCACGCGCTGGCGCTCATCCCGCCCACGCATCCGTCCTATGGGGAGCTGGAGGAGCTGTTCCGGCGCTACCACGAGGCGGCGCCAGAGTCCTTCGACTACGCCTTCGTGGATCCGCGCCGCGACCCGTCCCTGGCCGCGAAGTACCAGCTCAAGGACGGGCAGACCCTGGTCGTGGTCTCCCGCGGAGAAGGCGACGCCGCGCCCCACACCACCCTGCCCGTCCCCGCCGAGCAGGAGCTGACCAACGCCCTGCTCCAGTTGAGCGCGACGGGCGAGCAGAAGGTGTACGTCCTCGAAGGCCACGGCGAGTGGTCCATGGAGACGCCGGGTGAGGGGCTGACGGAGCTGCGGCGCCAGTTGCTGCGCGAGGGCTACCGCCCCGAGCCGCTCAACCTCCTGGGCCGTCAGGAGGTGCCTCGCGACGCGGGCCTGTTGATCATCGCGGGCGCGAAGCAGGCGTACACGGCGCCGGAGGTGGCGGCGCTGCGCACCTACCTGGGTGAAGGCGGCCGGCTGCTCTACTTCACCGACGCGAACACGGACGACGGGCTGGGCCTGTTCCTCGCGGACTACGGCGTGCAGGTGGACGACGGCGTGGCGGCGGATCCGCAATTCAACTCGGGCAACCCGTTCGTCCTGGTGTCGAACTTCTACGGCAAGCACCCCATCACGCGTCCGTTGCAGGAGCGCGGCTTCAACATCCAGCTCCCCACGCCGCGCAGCTTCACGCTCGTCCGCGAGGGCTTCCTGCTGCCCGGCGTGACGGTGGAGCCCGTGCTGCTGAGCTCCCCCTATGCGTGGGTGGAGTCGCGCCCCCTGGAGGACACCACGCCCTCCAGCGGCGAGAAGATGGGGCAGCTCACGCTGGTGGCCGCCGCGTCCCGGGACACGCGCGCGGCGGAGCACAAGCGCTACGACGAGGCGCGGCTGGTGGCCGTGGGGGACTCGGAGCTGCTGCTGGATCCGAACTGGGGCTACGAGGCGAACCGCAACCTGGTGATGAACGCCCTGGGCTGGGCGTCCCATCAGGCGGAGAAGGTCACCCTGCGGCCTCCGGACCGGGAGACGTCCACCCTGGAGCTTAGCGCGGACCAGATGCGGACCCTGCGCTTCGTGTCCACCGACCTGCTGCCCCTGTCGCTGCTGGGCGTGGGGCTCGCGGTCTGGCTGTCTCGGAGGAACCGGTGAGGACCTGCACCGCCGTGATGCTGGGGTTGCTGGCGCTGGGCTGCTCGCGCGACGCGGAGAAGCCCCCTGCCCCGCCGAAGCTCTTCGCGACGGAGCCCGCCGAGCCACGGCGTGGCGCGGCTCCGGCCCCGGCGCCCGTCTTCACGCACCTGACGGTGAAGGCCCGCGGCGCCACCACGGAGCTGGCGCGGACGCCAGAGGGCTGGCGGCTCGTCTCTCCCGTGGAGGCGAAGGCGGATCCGTACGCGGTGGAGGCCCTGGTGCAGCAGCTCACCTCGGCGAAGTTCAAGGCCACGGTGAACGCCTCGCCGACGGACGCGGACCTGAGGAAGTACGGGCTCACGTCCCCGTCGTTCACCGTCACGGCGCGGGCCTTCCTGCCGGATGCCAACGGAGAAGGCGCGGCGGATCCGTCCCGCCAGCGCACCGTGACGCTGGCCGGTGGCGATGAGAACCCCTTCGATGGCTCCGTCTACGTGCGCCGTGAAGGCGACGCGACCGTGTACGCGGCCGACGGCGCCGTGCGGTACTCGCTGGACAAGGGCCCCTTCGAGCTGCGCGCCAAGGAGTTCCTGGGCCCGCTGGACCTCGCGTCGCTCCAGTCCATCGAAGTGAAGGCGAAGGACCACGCGTACACGCTGACGCGCGAGGCGGACGGCAAGTCGTGGCGGATGGAGAAGCCGGAGCCCACCCGCGCGAACGCCAGCCGGCTGACGGACCTGCTCAAGGCCTTCGAGGGCCAGCAGGCCCTGTCCTTCCCGCAAGACACCGCAGCCCTGCGCAAGGCCCTGGGGCTGGACACGCCCGTCGTGGACGCGCGCTTCGTGCCGGCCTCCGGTGAGCCCATCCGCGTCCGGCTGGCGCAGGTGACCCGCGACGGCGCGACCGTCGTCCATGCGCTGCGCGAACAGGGCTCCCGGTCCACGCTGGCGGAGGTGGAGCCCCGCGCGCTGACGACGCTGGACGTGGGCGTGCAGGAGTTGAGGGACCGGCGGGTGCTGTCGTTCCCGCGCGACGACGTGCGGCGCCTGGAGTTCCTCCCCGGCGGCAAGGCCGCGCCCGTGGCGGTGACGCGCGGCGCGGGCAGCGGCGATGCGTGGCAGGTGGAGGGCCCTGGCGGTGGACGCGCGCTGCACTTCCGCGTGGTGAAGCTGCTGGGCCGGCTGGAGGCGCTGAAGGCCGCCGCGTTCGGCGAGGCGAAGGTGAAGCACTGGGAGCGCTACGGCATCAGCGACGCGTCCCGGGGCGTCGTGCTGCGCGACGCGGACGGACGCGAGCTGGCGCGGCTGTGGCTGGGTGACGCCGTGCCGGACACGGAGGACCGGCTCTACGCCCGGGGCTCCGGGCCGGACCTGGTGGAGGTGTCCATGGGCGCGGTGGCGGACCTGCCCACGCGCGCCGCGGACCTCCAGGAGGCGCCGCCCGAAGCTCCGGACGGCGGGGCTCCCGCGCCCTGAACCCGCGCTACACCTCCATCAGGGCGAAGCGCTGCTCGGGCGTGAACCGGGTGAGCAGCGGCATGGCGACGTTGAACACCGGGATGCCGCTCTTCGTCTTCCCCTCGAGCGCGCCGTGGTGCGCGTGGCCGTGGAAGACGTAGGCCGCGCCGTAGTGGTCGATGGGCATCGACAGGCGGCTCGTCCCCAGGAAGGGACGGATCTCGATGTTCTCCCCCTCCAGCGTCTCCGGGATGGGGGCGTAGTGCATGATCACGACCTTCTTGGGCGTATCCAGGTGACTGAGCGCGGCCTCCAGCTTGAGCGACTCCGTGACGGCCTCCTGCACGAAGGACTTCGTCTGGCCCTCGCCGAACGCCTGCAACGTCGCGTTGCCGAAGCCGCCCCCGAAGCCCTTCACCCCCGCGACGCCCAGCACCTTCTCGAAGATGAAGTGGTCCCCGTCGAGGATGTGCACGCCGACCTTGGAGAGCTCCGCGCAGATGTCCTTCACCTGCCCGTGCTCGTAGTCGTGATTGCCCAGCACCGCGGCGCACGGGACGCGCAAGGCCGAGAGCTCCTCGGCCAGCACCTTGCCTTCTTCAATCATCCCGCGGTCCGTCAAATCCCCGCACAGGAGCAGCACGTCCGCGGAGGCATTCACCTGTTTGACGAGCTGACGGAAGCGCCCGTGCTGGTCCTCGCGGCAGTGCAGGTCACCGACCGCTGCCAGCCGAATCTTCGAGCTCGGATCTCGCGCCACGGCTCCCCCCCTCGGGTCTGTCCTGTTCGTCCCACGCCCTGCCGTCCCCAAAGCCCCAGTGGTGGATGTCCACGTGGTAGTTCACCTTGGACACCAGGTTGCCCCGGCACAGCTTCTCGTCCCAACTGCCGTCGCGCACCGTCTGGAGCGTGCGGCTCATCAGCTCCGTCATCACGTAGTTGGGCACGATGTCGCGCTCGCTGGGGTACGCGAAGCGGAACATCATCAGGTGGCTGAGCAGCACCTCCCAGTAGCGGTCGAAGCGCCGGAGGATGCGGTCCCAGTCCATCTCCCGCCCCGCCTTGAGGATGAGGTGGTTGATGTCCGCGCCGTCATAGCGCTCGCGCTCGGTGACGAAGGCCTTGGACCAGATCATCTCCTCGGCCGGCGCGATGAGGCACTCGTAGCCGAAGATGGTGGCCTTCCTGGCGTTGGTGAACCACTCGTCGTCCACCGTCGCCACGCCGTTGCCGGAGGAGAAGATGAAGTCGACGAAGTAGTCACCCTTGTAGGCCTTGTAGAGCCAGACCTCGTCGGGCCGTTCCGTGCGCCAGCCATCCTTCTCCAGCACGTCCAGGGCGCGGATGGCGTCCTGCTTGCGCGGGAACAGGTCCAGGTCCTTGGTGTCGCGGTAGATGCCGGTATAGGTGGCGTAGGCGTACGCCCCCCCCACCACGAACGGCACCCCGGCCTCATGGAGCAGACCGACGGCTCTGGCGCGGGCGTTGATCTCGTCCGGCGCACGCTCCCGCTCGGCCAGCGTGGCGTCCGTACCCATCTCCCCGGGATGGTTCGGGTGTCGTTTTTCCATGGGCGAAAGGTAGGGATGGCCCATTTCAACCGTCGGGCAGGCGGGCGCGGGTGCCCGGAGAGCAGGCAGCCAGACGCCAAGCGCTTGGTTTCACTGTCCTTTTCAGCCTTGAGCGAGCGCCTTTTCTGTTTTTCGGCCGGCCTGTGTCCATAGGGGCGAGTTCACCGCCGCACGGCCCGCACGAGACGGGCCCTGAAAGGACCCCCGACCATGTTCCGCAAGAGCCTGCTGTGTGCCTCCCTGTTGTTCGCCGGTTGCGACGCGGGCCAGCCCGACGAGGCGACGTTCCGGGACGGCCTGCCCTCCAAGGAGATGATGGAGGTGAACGCGCCGAAGCAGAACGGCCAGGGATTGACGGCCGAGGGCCCGTCCGTGGCGGCCATCCAGGGTCAGACGGCTGACTATTTCAAGGCCACCGTGGCGGCCACGGTGGTGGTGAACGGCGGCACGCTCTGGGTGCTGAACCTCATCGAGCAGATCACCAAGTACCCGCCGACGACGCTGGAAGCGGACAAGGCCGTGTGGGGACCGAGCACGGGCCCGATGGAGCTCACGACGTGGCGCCTGACGGTGACGAAGTCGGGGGATGCGTCGTTCTCCTGGGTGCTGGAGGGCAAGCCGAAGGCGGAGGAGGACAGCGCGTTCCGGGCGGTGCTGTCCGGCACGCAGACGGTGGAAGTGAACGCGGACGGAGAGCGCATGCGGGGCTTCGGCTCCGGAGAGCTGCTCATCGACTGGGACGCGGCGTTCACCCTGCCGGGCGCGGATGACAACCTGGGCACGGCGGACATCCGCTACGCGCGCGCCAGCGCCACGTCGCAAGTGACGGTGGACGCGGACTTCCACCAGGTGCGTGACGAGGAGGACGCCGGCCAGCGCGTGGACGCGAAGTACCACTTCCAGGCGTCGCCCACGGCGGGGGGCGACTTCGACTTCGTGACGTACAAGAACATCGACCTGGGAGACCTGACGCGCCTGAAGAAGGAGAAGCTGAGCATCAAGAGCCGCTGGACGGCGTCGGGGGCGGGGCGCTCGGACGTCAAGGTGTCGGGCGGCGACCTGATGGGCGAGGCGACGGTGAACGAGTGCTGGGACGCGCACTTCCTCAGCACCTACTTCCGCGTCAGCCTGGACCCGCGCCAGGGCTACGGGGAGGAAGGGACCTCCTGCGGCGGGTTCACGGCGGCGGCGTACTCGTCGCTGTGAGCCGTGTCGCGGTAGGCTTGCGCCGCGCGTGACCGGACCGACCCCGCTGGCCCTGAAGGTGGTGCCTCCCCGTCCCACCGAGGACCGGCGGGCCGTCCTGCGCGAGCTGTATGTGAAGTACGGCGGCAGCGTGCGTGAGCGCTGCCGCTACCTGCTGAAGGACGCGAGCCGGGCGGAGGACGCGATGCATGACGTCTTCGCCCGCGCGCTCGTGCACGGGGAGTCGTTCCGGGCGGAGGCGTCTCCGCTGACGTGGCTGATGAAGATCGCCACGCACCACTGCCTCAACCAACTGCGCGCGGAAGGGGCGGCGTGGCGGAGGTGGTTCGCGCGGGACGAGGCGGCCCGCTCGGAGGGCCATGGCGGCTCGGAGGCGATGGAGACGCGCGACCTGGTGCGAAAGCTGCTGGCCCGGGTGGACGCGGAGACGCAGGCGGCGGCGATCCACTACCACGTGGATGGGATGACCCTGGAAGAGGTGGCCGCGGTGCTGGGACGTTCGGTGCCCACGGTGCGCAAGCGGCTGGAGCAGTTCGCCAAGCTGGGTGGAGAGGAGCTGAGCGTCCGATGAGCGCGCACGAGTCGAGCTGGACATTGCGCCGCCTGCACGCCGGTGAGCTGCCCCCCCCGGAAGCGAACCGCGTCCGCGAGCACGCGGAGACGTGCGAGGCGTGCGGCGCGGCGCTGAGGTCCTTCGCGGACGCGCAGGCCGCGTTCGAGGCGGAGGTGCCCTTCGAGGGCTTCGAGGCCGGCGTGGAGCGGGCCCGCGCGAGGCAGGCATCGAGAGAGCCCGCGACGCGCACGCAGTGGGTCCGGCCGCTGATGGCGGTGGCGGCCTCCGTGCTGGTGCTGGTGCTGGCGCGTCCGCTGCTGGAGACCGGAGGGAGGACGGAGCCGGTCCCACCGCCCGTCGCGGGCAATCGCATCAAGGGCGGCGCGGGCGCGGAGCTGCGAATCGGTGGAGGCGTGGAGCCGCAGCGGGTGGCGAGCACGGAGGCACCGGAGGCGCTGCGACCCGGTGAGCGCGTGCGCCTGGGCTACACGGCGGACGCGTACAGCTACGTGGCGGCGCTGTCGGTGGACGCGCGGGGCGAGGTGACGCCGCTGTATCCGGAGTCCGGGGACAGCCTCGCGGTGGAGCCGGGCGCGGGGCAGCACTGGCTGCCGGAGAGCGTGGAGTTCACCGGCGCGGGGGCGGAGCGCGTGGTGCTGGTGCTGACGGACGCGCCCCTGTCCATGGAAGCGCTGAGCGACGCGGCCCGGAAGGCCTTCGACGCGGCGGGCCGGGACGTCACGCGCATGGCCCCGCTGGACGTGGCGGGGGCGCAGACGCAGTGGATCCTGCTGAAGCCATGAGCGACGGCCCCGTGAGACAGGTGCTTGCTCCCGTGGCGGCCTGGGCACGGGCCACGTTCACGCGCATCCTCGGACAGGACGCGTGGCGTGCGCCGTGGAGCACCTCTTCAGCGAGCGCAGGGCCTGCCCGCGCGGCGGGGCGCGGACGTTCGTGGGGCGCGGCGATTCCCGCGCTGATGCTGCTCTCCACCGCCGCGCACGCGGACACCCTGCACCGCTTCGCGCTCATCGCGGGCAATGACACGGGCGGCGCGGACACGCGTCCCTTGAGCTACGCGCGCGACGATGCGCGCAAGATGCACGACCTGCTCACGCGGCTGGGCGGTGTGTCCCCGGCCGACGCGAAGCTCCTCCTGGACGACGATGCCAAGGACTTCCTCGTCGCGCTGTCGGAGCTGGAGCAACGGGCCCGCGAGGCGCAGGCTCGCGGCGAGCGCACCGCGCTGTTCGTCTACTACTCCGGCCACGCGAAGGACGGCGCGCTGCGGATGGGGGCCTCACGGCTCGCCTTCGACGCGCTCAAGCGCCGGCTGGCGGACGCGCCCGTGGATATCCGCATCGCCATCCTCGACTCCTGCCGCTCCGGTGCGCTCACCCGCACCAAGGGCGCGCGCAAGGCCCCGGCCTTCGACGTGGAGTCCGGCGCGGCCCGCGATGCCCGGGGCGTCGTCATCCTCACCTCCAGCGCCGCGGACGAGGACTCGCAGGAGTCGGATGCGCTGGGCGGCAGCTACTTCTCCCATCACCTGGCCAGCGGCCTGCTGGGAGACGCGGACCGCAGCGGCGACGGACGCGTGACGCTCTTCGAGGCGTATTCGCACGCCTACGCCCGCACCGTCGCGGACACGGCCGACAGCAGCGCGGGCCCGCAGCATCCGACGTTCAGCTACGACCTGGCGGGCAACGGCGACCTGGTGCTCACCGACCTGCGCGCGAGCGCCGAAGGCCTGGTGGTCCCCGGCAACGCCCCCGCGGGCTCCTACTACTTCGTGGATCCGGGCGGCCTGGTGGTGGCGGAGCTGGACAAGGCCTCGGACGCGGAGCGCCGCGTGGCCCTGGCCCCCGGCACCTACCGCGTGAAGCGCCGGCTCAGCGACCGGCTGCGCATCGGCGAGGTCGAGGTCGCGCGTGGACGCACGACCATCCTGCAGGAGCCGCGCTTCAAGGACGCGCCCTTCTCCGACGACCCCGTGAAGGGGGCGATGCTGGACAGGGGCGCGTGGTGGACGTTCGGCCTCACCGGCGGCTTCCAGTCCTTCTTCGACCCCCAGACGCGCCAGTCCCTCTTCCTCTCCGTGCCCCTCTTCGGCGCGGAGGCCGAGCTGCACGACTACTTCCGCCGCGACTGGGTCTGGGGCTTCGACGCGGCGGTGGGCGGCACGGAGGGCGTGCTGTCCCTGCCCACGCTGGCGGGCCCGGCGTACCGCTACTCGGTGGTGAACGTGGGCACCAGCCTCACCGCCGAGTGGCCCGTGGGGCGCTTCTCCCCCTTCGTGGGCGTGCGCGTCGCGTACCTCGTCATGGGCCGCAAGTTCGATGACGCGGCGTTCCCGGATCAACGCTTCGCCATGGTGTCACCGGGCCTGGCGACGGGCGCGCGCTTCCGGCTCACGCGCCGGTTGAACCTCACCGCGCGCAGCCGCCTGCAGTACCTCCAATACACCGTCGACGCGCAGCGCTCCCTGGGGTTCTGGGAGCTGGCCGCGCTCCTCACGTACGAGCCATGAGGGAGCACGTGATGCGAACCCCTGCCCTGACCCTCTGCTGCCTCCTCGCGGTCGCGTGCGGCGGCGACTTCTCCAACGACGACCTGGAGTTCCAGAACGCCCTGCCCCAGCGCGAGGACCTGGCCGCGAAGCTGCCGGACAGCGCCCGCTCCAGCCAGGGCGTGCGCACGCGGGGCCAGGCCTTGAGCCGGGCGCAGGTGCTGGGCGGGCCGTCGGAGCTCGCCCTCCAGGCCTACGCGGCGGGCACGCAGTTCAACACCGACGTGGACGGCCTGCTCGCCCTGCTGGAGGTGTTCCGCCACGTCCCCCCCACCACGCGGGAGCCGGACCGGCGCGTCTGGGGGCCATTCCCCGCGGACGGCCACCCGGGCCACGAGCTGCGCTTCGTGATGGAGCGCCAGGGCAGCGACTTCGGCTACCTCCTCCAGGTCCGGCCCACGGGCGGCGGCGAGGCCGCGTGGTGGACCTACGTGCCCGGCACCTTCAAGGCGGATGGCGGCATCCGCAAGGGAGAGGGCTCGCTCGCCATGGACCTCAAGGAGGCCCGCGCGCGCGGGTTCGAGCCGCAGGACGCGAACCTGGTGGAGCGGCTGGACATCCGCTACCAGACGAAGGTGCTGCCCTCGAGCGTGGAGCTGCTCGTCTCCAGCCTGGGGGGCGCGCTGCCGCTGGCGCGCTACGCGTCGCGCCGGACGCCGGAGGGGTTGGGGGAGATGTCCTTCCGGCTGCCGGGGGAGGACCTGATTCCCGGCGGGCTGCTGGAGACGCTGGACATCGTGGCGCGCTGGACGCCGGACGGCCGGGGCGTGCTGGTGCTCAACATCCTGGACGGGGACGCGAAGGGCGCGCAGTACACGGAGTGCTGGGACACCCGGACGCGCATCACCTTCATGCAGCGCAACTGGGACTTCATCACCCCCACCGAGGGCGACCGCCGCACCTGCCCGGACGTGTCCGCGCTGGCCCCTCAACCCTGAAGAGGCCGCCCGGGCTCAGGGCCGGACAGCAGCCGGGCGGACATTCTCCAGGCCGTGGAAGGTGACGCGCGGGGTGGATTCTCTATGCTGGCGGCTGTTTCCCCGCGCCCCCATGCCCAACTCCTCGCTTCTCACCGTCTTGAAGAGCCGGCGCGTCTGGCTCCTGATGGCCGTCGGCTTCGCGTCCGGCCTCCCCCTGTGGCTGACCGGCGTCACGCTGTCCGCGTGGATGAAGAACGAGGGGGTCAATCTCAAGACGATTGGCATCTTCAGCCTGGTGGCGCTGCCCTACACCTTCAAGGTGCTGTGGGCGCCGCTGATGGACCGCTACACCCTGCCCTTCCTGGGCCGGCGGCGCGGCTGGATGCTGCTCACGCAGGTGCTGCTCATGGGCGCCATCTCCGCCATGGGCCTGGTGAACCCGAAGGACGCCCCGCTGGCCATGGCGTGCATGGCGGTGGTGGTGACGTTCCTGTCCGCCAGCCAGGACATCGTCGCGGACGCGTGGCGCACGGACATCCTCCCCATGGAGGAGCGCGGGCTGGGCAACTCGCTGTACGTCACCGGCTACCGGCTGGGCATGCTCGTGGCGGGCGGGCTCGCGTTCATCCTGTCGGACCACCTGGGCTGGTCGCGGACGTACTACGTGATGGGCCTGCTCATGGGCGTGGGCGTGGTGGCCACGCTGGTGGCCCCGGAGCCCCAGAGCGTGCGGCCTCCGCGCAACCTGGGGGACGCGGTGGTGCGGCCCTTCGTGGACTACTTCCGCCGCAAGTACGCGCTGGGGGTGCTGGCGTTCCTGGTGCTCTACAAGCTGGGGGACGCCATCGCCGCCAGCATGGTGACGCCCTTCTACATCGAGCTGGGGTTCTCCAACACGGAGATTGGCACGCTCAGCAAGACGCTGGGCATGGTGGCCACCATCGGCGGAGGCCTCCTGGGCGGCGTGCTGATGGTGAAGCTCAGCATGCGCCGCGCGCTGTTCATCTTCGGCGCCGCGCAGGGGCTCACCAACCTGGCCTTCATGGCCCTGGCGATGGTGGGCAAGAACGACCTGATGCTCGCGAGCACCATCGCCGTGGACAACGTGTGCACGGGCCTGGGCGTCACCGCGTTCGCGGCCTTCGTGATGTCGCTGTGCCACAAGAGCTTCAGCGCCACGCAGTACGCGCTCCTGTCCGCGCTGGGCACCATCGCCAACCGGCTCATCGGCTCCGTGTCCGGCTACCTGGCCACGTGGATGGGCTGGCCCACCTTCTTCGCCTTCACCGCCGCGGCGGCCATCCCCGCGCTGGTGCTGCTGACGTTCCTGCCAGAGGACGCCGCCCAGCCGCAGGAGGACGAGCCCCCCGCGCCGGAGGCCCTCCCGCCCGCAGAGTCCTCCGTCGCCGTGGCGCGCTGACGGCTTCCGGACACGCGTCCCCGTCCCCACAGCCCGCGCCCCGCCCGCTACTGGACGGAGCGCGTCAGGACGGGTGAGGCGCGCGACAGGGCCGCGACTTCGCCTCCCCTCCGAAGGCGCGCGCGGCTAGGGTTGCCCCGTCATGGCACACCCTTCCGCTGGCAAGCCCCTCTCGCGCGACCTGCTGATCAACCCCGACACGCTGCGCGCGCAGTACTACGACGACACGCCCGACGCGTCCGTGGCCGAGCAGCGCGTGGCCTTCGGCACCTCCGGTCACCGGGGGAGCGCCGCGCGCCGGAGCTTCAACGAGGCGCACATCCTCGCGGTGGCGCAGGCCCTGTGCGAGTACCGCAAGCAGCAGGGCTACGACGGCCCGCTGTTCCTGGGCATGGACACGCACGCGCTCTCCGAGCCCGCCCAGCGCACCACGCTGGAGGTGCTGGCCGCCCACGGCGTGGAGGTCCGCTACACGGACGGCGCCACGCCCACGCCGGTCATCTCCCACGCCATCCTCACGTACAACCGGGGCCGCACGAGCGGGCTCGCGGACGGCATCGTCATCACCCCGTCCCACAACCCGCCGGAGGACGGCGGCATCAAGTACAACCCGCCCAACGGCGGCCCCGCCGACACGAACGTCACGTCCCTGGTGGAGAAGCGCGCCAACGAGCTGATGGCCGCGGGCAACAAGGGCGTGCAGCGCGTCCCCTACGAGAAGGCGCGCGCGAGCGCCACGGTGAAGGCGTACGACTTCATCACCCCGTACGTGGCGGACCTGGCGAACGTGGTGGACCTGGACGTCATCCGGGGCGCGAAGCTGAAGCTGGGCGCGGATCCGCTGGGCGGCTCCAACCTGCACTACTGGGCGCCGCTCGCCGCCAGGTACGGCCTGGACCTCACGGTGGTGAACCCCACCGTGGACCCCACCTTCGGCTTCATGCCCGCGGACCATGACGGGAAGATCCGCATGGACTGCTCGTCGCCGTACGCGATGGCGAACCTGGTGAAGCTCAAGGACCAGTACGCGCTCGCGTTCGGCAACGACACGGACGCCGACCGCCACGGCATCGTCACCCGCAGCATGGGGTTGATGAACCCGAACCACTACCTCGCGGTCGCCATCCACTACCTCTTCCGCAACCGCCCGGGCTGGAGGGCGGACGCGGCGGTGGGCAAGACGCTGGTGAGCAGCAGCCTCATCGACCGCGTGGGCAAGGACCTGGGCCGCCGCGTGGTGGAGGTGCCGGTGGGCTTCAAGTGGTTCGTGGACGGACTGCTGGACGGCTCGCTGGGCTTCGGCGGCGAGGAGAGCGCGGGCGCGTCCTTCCTGCGCAAGGACGGCACCGTGTGGACCACGGACAAGGACGGCATCATCCTGGACCTGCTCGCGGCGGAAGTCCTCGCGCGCACCGGCAAGGACCCCGGCGAGCACTACCAGGAGCTGGCCAGGAGGTTCGGCGCGCCGCTGTACACGCGCATCGACCAGCCGGCCACGTCCGCGCAGAAGGCCGCGCTGAAGAAGCTGTCGCCGGAGGCGGTGAAGGCCACGTCGCTCGCGGGCGAGCCCATCCTCCAGCGCCTCACGCGCGCGCCGGGCAACAACGCGGACCTGGGCGGCCTCAAGGTGACGACGGAGAACGGCTGGTTCGCCGCGCGCCCGTCCGGCACGGAGGACGTGTACAAAATCTACGCGGAGAGCTTCCGCGACCAGGCGCACCTGGACGCCATCGTCCAGGAGGCGCGCGCCATCGTCGGAGACGCGTTCGCCGGAAAGTAGGCGTGGACGCAGGCGCCTCGCGCGGGGTTCGATGCCGCGCGAGGAGCCCCACCCCCCATGGACGTGAAAACCATCCTGCAGTACGTGCTCGCGCTGTTCATGGTCGCCGCGGGGGTGAACCACTTCCTCAAGCCCCGCATGTACATGCGCATCATGCCGCCGTACCTGCCCCGGCCCCGGGAGCTGGTGCTCATCAGCGGCGTGGCGGAGGTGCTGCTGGGCATCTTCCTGCTGGTGCCCGCCACCACGCGGCTCGCGGCGTGGGGCCTGGTCGCGCTGTTCGTGGCGGTGTTCCCCGCGAACCTCCACATGGCCCGGCACCCGGAGCAGTTCCGGAAGATTCCCCCGGCCCTGCTCTGGGCGCGGCTGCCGCTCCAGGCCGTGCTCATCGCCTGGGCGCTCTGGTACGCCTGAGCCTGCTCAGCGCCAGAGCGGCGCGTGGTCCTCGATGTACTGGCGCACCGTGCGCGTGGGCCGGCCCAGCAGGTGGGTGAGCGTGGGGTCCACCTTCTCCGCCTTCCCGAAGCGAAGCCCCACGTGCAGCAGCGTCTGCATGCCCAACTGGCCCCAGGACAGCCGGCGCTGGTGCAGGTGGCGCACGTAGCCGGGCACCGACGCGGGCACGTAGCGGATGGGCCGGCCCAGCACCTCCGACAGCACGGACGCCACCTCGTCGAACGTCACCGCCTCCAGCCCGGTGAGCGTGAAGGCGCGGTTGCGCAGCGACGTGTCCAGGAGCGCCCGCGCCGCCACCTCGCCCACGTCGCGCACGTCCACGAAGGCCACCTTGCCGTGGCCCGCGGGCATGTAGAGCCGGCCGTCCTGGCGGATGTCCTCGCGGTACGCGTCCCCCAGGTTCTGCGCGAAGAACGCCGGGCGCAGCAGCGTCCACCCCACGTTGGCGCGCATCAGGTGCTCCTCCACCGCGTGGTGCGGTGCCCACGCGCGCGTCTCCGCGCCCGCCATGGACAGGAACACCACCTGCTTCACGCCCTGCGTGGCGGCCGCGTCGATGAACGCGTGGAGCGCCCCTTCCGCGTGGGCGAGGGCCGGCGGGCGCATCAGGAACACGCCCCGCACGCCCTCCAGCGCGGGGAGGAACGTCTCCGGCCGCAGGAAGTCCAGCGGCGCCGGCATCACGTCCCCGTCCATCTCCTTGAGCAGCGACACCGTGTGCTCCGGCGACTTCACCGCCGCGCGCACCGCCACCCCCTCGGACAGGAGCGCGCGCACCACCGCGCGCCCCACGTTGCCCGTGGGCCCCGTGACGAGCACCGGCCCACTCACCACGGCCACCCCTCCGCCAACCGCCGGACCCGCCCGGCGCCAGACGACGCTCCTGCGCTCATGAGGAACCTCCTCCCGCGAACCCGCCCCCTCCGGAAACCGGCGGATGGCGGGGTGATTCAGACCCACCCTGGCGTCCCATTCCCTACTCCGGAAGAACGCACCCCTCCTGATCCGTTGAGGCCTGCGCTCTCAAATTCCGGAGGTTGAGAATGGAGCGTACGTCAGCCAACACCTCGCGTGTGGGAGGGCCGGCTGCCGGGCGCCCGGCGGACCTTTGGGCCCGCCATCCTTCCTTGACTGATCCGAACCCGCTCTTTAGGTTGAGAGGCTTCCACCGGCTCTGAGTCCAGAGCCAAGAAGGATGTTCCATGGCCCGCGTTACCGTTGAAGACTGCCTTCCCTACGTGGACAACCGGTTCGCGCTGGTGCTCCTGGGCGCCAAGCGCGCGCGCCAGCTCATGGCCGGCGCCCGGCCCATCATCGAGACCTCGAAGAACAAGCCGCCCGTGCTCGCCCTGCGCGAGGTCGCCACCCAGCGCGTGAAGTTCGACCGCGACGTGCGCGAGGCGCTGTCCGGCAAGTACGTGGGCGAGGAAGCCAAGAAGTAGCTTCGCGTCACCCCGGCTCCTTCCCCTCCATGGGGGGAGGAGTCCCGGGCGCCAGGCCCTGGGCGCGCATCCACCGCAGCGCCCGGCCGGCGACGGCCTTCTCACCCTTGTAGCCCAGCGCCGGAATCAGCCCCTCGAGCGGCATCCAGCGCACCTCGTCCACCTCCACGCGCGGCCCCGGCAGCGGCCCCAACTCCCCCGCCTCGTAGCGGAAGAGGAAGAAGTGGACGCGCTTGAAGATGCGCTGCCCCCGGAACTGGTAGACGTAGCGGATCTCCCCCAGGGGCGCGAGCAGCGCCACCGCGGACAGCCCCGTCTCCTCCTTCACCTCACGCCGCGCGGTCTGCTCCGGCGTCTCGCCCGGATCCACGTGGCCCTTGGGCAGCGCCCACAGGTGACGCCCGTGGGGACGGATGACGGCCACCTCCCAGGTCCCGTCCTGGAAGCGGATGACAATGCCTCCTGAGGACGCCTCGCGCGGCATGGGCTCCACCCTACCCGATGCAGGCGGCGGCCGGGACCCTCAACCGCCGTGCGCGAAGTGGCGCAGCTTGGCCTCCGCCCCCAGCCGGTAGGCATAACGCAGGTCGCCGAGGAGCCGATCCAACCGCCGGCTCAGGACGTGCCCCATGAGCCGCGCGCAGAAGCGCCGGGACAGCCGGTTCGCCTCCTCGTAGCGCCAGCGCTCCTCCACGGACAGCAGGGGCTGGTAGGTCACGCGGTCGAAGAGGCGGCCCAACAGCTCCCGCGCCCACCCGGCCACGCCCTCGCCCCAGCGGTGCAGGAGGCACACGACGAACTTGTCCACCTCCGCCTGGGCCTCCAGCTCCAGCAGCGACACCGTGCGCTCGTAGTGCGCCGTGTGCGCGACGTAGAGGAAGTGGCTGACGCCCTCCGTCACCTGGCAGTAGCCGTCCAGGTCGCCCTCCAGCACGGAGGCCAGCGGGCTGGCCGCGTAGCGCGCCATGCGCTCGCGCAAGGCGGGGTCCAGGTAGAGCGCCACCTCCAGGTCGCCCCGGGCCTCCAGGACGAGCAGCTCCTCCGGCGCGCGCCCGGTGCCGCCCAGGAGCGCGGCGACCTGCGCGTCCACCACCACGAAGGCCTCCGCGCGGGCCTCGCACTGGAAGCCGTAGATGGCCTCCAGGTGGGCCTGGAGGCGCCCCACGAGCGGGAAGTCCCCGGCGTCAGTTGGCAAGCGGCCCCTTGCGCGGGACCCAGCCCGCGTCCACCAGCACGCGCTCCAGCTTGTCGTTGCCCGTGCGCACCCAGGACTCGTAGACGCGCAGCGCGCCCGCGGGCCCCGCGCTCACCAGGCCGCGCGCGCTGATCTCCTCCAGCAGCTCCGCGAGCGAGCGGAACTTGTCGCACAGCTCGCGGTACACGCCGGTGAAGCCGCCCGGGGGCACCAGCTCCGCCACCTGCCCGTACGCCGCGCCGCCCATCTGGATGTAGTAGTCCGGGCCCACCATCCCCTGCTGCAGCGCGCCGGAGAAGAAGCCGACCTTGTAGAGCGACACGTCGCCCAGCCGCCGCAGCGTGCGGATGCGCTCCTCGCGCTCCTGCTGCAGCGAGCGGTGGTACAGCTCCGCCAGCGGCTCGTGGTCCCGCCGGCCCTCCGCGTCACGGCTGAACAGCTTGTCCGTGGCCGCGAACTCCGCCAGCAGGTTCACCAGGTAGAACTCGGTGGACTCGCCCAGCGCCACCCGCTGCCGGGCCGCGACCTCCAAGAGGAGCTCCCGGAAGAACTCCTTCAGCGAGGAAGAGGACGTCACCAGTCCGCTCATCGACCACACCTCCCGGATGAAGCCTGGAAGGCCCCCGGGCCAGCGCCCGGACCCTCCAGGACACGCTCAGGCAAGCGTAGTCACGTCTCAAGGCGCCGGCAAAAGGCACTTGAGTCTTATCAAGCACTTACGCTGGCACTCAGCCGCGGCGAGTGCCAACGTCCGGACACCCGGCACGGCCTTGCGGGCAGGTGCGACCCGCGGGAATCTTTTTCGGAAAAGCCCAATCAGGACGGGAGTTTAGCGGCATCCGGACAGATGGCCCGACGTCGCTTGACGGGGTGAAGTCCCTGGTTATTATCCGCCGCGCCTGGGCGTTAGCACTCAGCGGGTGCGAGTGCCAACGCCGGGGCCCACAGGCCCTTTTTCAACAACCCCTGCGGCATCCCGGTCCGGACCTTCCGTCCGCCTCCGGCCGCCGCGATTCACAGGAGCAAGCCATGAAGATTCGTCCCCTGCAGGATCGGCTCATCATCAAGCGCGTCGCCGAGGAGAACAAGACCAAGGGCGGCCTCTTCATCCCCGACACGGCGAAGGAGAAGCCGCTCGAGGGCAAGGTGATCGCCGTCGGCAACGGCAAGGTGCTGGAGGACGGCAAGGTGCGCGCCATGGACATCAAGGCCGGCGACACCATCCTCTTCAGCAAGTACGCGGGCACGGAGATCAAGCTGGACGGCGAGGATCACCTGATCCTCCGCGAAGAGGACGTGCTGGGCATCATCGAGAAGTGAAGCCCGCCGTCTCTCTTCCCACCCACAACTTCTAGAGGATTCAGACCATGGCGAAGGACATCATTTTCGAAGTGCGCGCGCGTGACGCCATCCTGCGCGGCGTGAACATCCTGGCCGACGCGGTCAAGGTGACCCTGGGGCCCAAGGGCCGCAACGTCGTCATCGAGAAGAGCTTCGGCTCCCCCACCATCACGAAGGACGGCGTGACGGTGGCGAAGGAAATCGAGCTGGAGAACAAGTTCGAGAACATGGGCGCCCAGATGGTCAAGGAGGTCGCCTCCAAGACCTCCGACGTCGCGGGTGACGGCACCACCACGGCCACCGTGCTGGCGCAGGCCATCTTCCGCGAGGGCGCGAAGCTGGTCGCCGCGGGCCACAACCCGATGGACATCAAGCGCGGCATCGACAAGGCCGTCGCCGCCATCACCGCCGAGCTGAAGACGCTGGCGAAGCCGACCAAGGGCAACAAGGAGATCGCCCAGGTCGGCACCATCTCCGCGAACGGTGACACCACCATCGGCCAGATCATCGCGGACGCGATGGAGAAGGTCGGCAAGGAGGGCGTCATCACGGTGGAAGAGGCCAAGGGCCTGGACACCACCCTGGACGTCGTCGAGGGCATGCAGTTCGACCGCGGCTACCTGTCCCCGTACTTCGTGACGGATCCGGAGCGCATGGAGGTCGTGCTGAACGACGCCCTCATCCTCATCCACGAGAAGAAGATCTCGTCGATGAAGGACCTGCTCCCCATCCTGGAGCAGGTGGCGCGCGCTGGTAAGCCCCTGCTGATCATCGCCGAGGAGGTCGAGGGCGAGGCCCTGGCCACCCTGGTGGTGAACAAGATCCGCGGCGTGCTGAACGTGGCGGCGGTGAAGGCGCCGGGCTTCGGCGACCGCCGCAAGGCCATGCTGGAGGACATCGCGGTCCTCACCGGCGGCCGGATGATCGCCGAGGACCTGGGCATCAAGCTGGACACGCTGACGCTCCAGGACCTGGGCCGCGCCAAGCGCGTCACCATCGACAAGGACAACACCACGGTCGTCGACGGCGCGGGCAGCCAGTCGGAGATCGAGGCGCGCGTGAAGCAGATCCGCGCCCAGGTGGAGGAGACCTCCAGCGACTACGACCGTGAGAAGCTCCAGGAGCGCCTCGCGAAGCTCGTGGGCGGCGTGGCCGTCATCAACGTGGGCGCCGCGACCGAGACGGAGATGAAGGAGAAGAAGGCCCGCGTGGAGGACGCGCTCAACGCGACCCGAGCGGCCGTGGAAGAGGGCGTCGTCCCCGGCGGCGGCGTGGCCTACATCCGCTGCCTCAAGGCCCTGGAGACCCTGAAGGTCGCCGACGGTGAGAAGTCCGGCGTGGACATCATCCGTCGCTCCGTCGAGGAGCCGCTGCGTCAGATCGTCGGCAACGGCGGCCTGGAGGGCAGCGTGGTGGTGAACAAGGTCAAGGAGGGCACGGGCGCCTTCGGCTTCAACGCCGCCACGGGCACCTACGAGGACCTGCTGGCCGCGGGCGTCATCGACCCGGCCAAGGTGAGCCGCACCGCGCTGCAGAACGCCGCGTCGGTCGCCTCGCTGATGCTCACCACGGAGGCCATGGTCGCCGAGCGCCCGAAGGCGGACGACGACAAGGGCGCCGCGGGCGGTGGCATGGGCGGCATGGGCGGCATGGGCGGTATGGGCGGCATGGGCATGTAGTCGCCCCACCCGTCCCCCAGCAGTCCCGGGGATGGACCTGACGGCCTCCGGCGCCCACCTGGGCTCCGGGGGCCGTCGTGTTTCAAGGGGCCAGGCACGCGCGAAGGCGATGGCCTCCCGTGCAACGGCCCCTTAGGTTTGGCATCAAGAGAGCCAGGAGGAATTCCATGAAGCCCGTGAAGATCTACACGACGACCTACTGTGGCTTTTGCGTGCGCGCGAAGGACCTGCTCAAGCGCAAGGGCGTGGCCTACGAAGAGGTGGACGTCACCGGGGACGACGACGCCCGCGCGAAGCTGGTGGAGATGAGCAACGGTCAGCGCACCGTGCCGCAGATCTTCATCGGCGACACGCACGTGGGCGGCTACTCCGACATGGCCGCGCTCGACCGCGAGGGCAAGCTGGACGGCATGCTCCACGCTTGAGCAGCCGGGCGGCCGGGCCCCGTGCCCGGACGCCACCCGCGTCCCCGCGTGCCTACCTTCTTCGCCAAGGCATTCACCCCTTTCACGGGAGGAACACCATGGCGGGCGGACAGGAAGTCACGGGGACCCGGGATGAGCACCACGACCTCATCAGCACGCTCTACCACCTGCTCAAGGGCGCGTCGGTGAGCGCGCAGTACCTGCGCGACGCGCAGGCCGCGGGAGATCAGGAGCTGGCGCAGCTCTTCCGCGACTGGCAGGACGAGCAGCGTAACCTGGCCGAGCGCGCCAAGAACCTGCTGGGCGCGCGCATGATGAACGCGCAGGCCGGCACGGGCCGTGCGGCCGCGTCAGGCGCGGAGTCCAAGAGCACGAAGCGCAGGACGAACGCGGAGGTGCCGACGCGCGAGGTGAAGGGCCCCACCAACGCGAGCGTGCGCTCCGGCGGAAGCCCCGGCGACGACGAGGTGGACGAGCAGTCCAAGGAGTCGTTCCCCGCGAGCGACGCACCCGCGAAGTACTGAGGCGAGGGGAAATCCGGATGGCAGGCCCGACGTCCCCGGTAGGGGCGGACGGGCCCCTTCTGTCTTCATCTTCAACGGACGTTTCCGCGTCTACTTGTTCCGCTTGCCCCGTGTGTGCAGTCCCCCCTAAAGAGGCGGGATTCAGGGCGACGAGGGGTGTTTTTGCCCCCCACGCCCCGTTGCGACCAGGGGTTCGTGACCATGATTGACAGACCGGATGTCACCGAAACCGTCCACGCGGAGCGCGAAGGCCAGGCCACGCGCGTCCCCCTTCAGGAGTGGACGGTCGAGGTGGTGAGCGGTCCGGACAAGGGCAAGAAGGTCACCACCCAGGACTCGCTGGTGCGCGTGGGCTCCGACGCCGCGGGCGACCTGGTGCTGAGCGACCCGACGGTGAGCCGCCGTCACCTGGAGGTGGAGCGGCTGCCGCAGGGGCTGTTGCTGCGCGACACCGGCAGCCGCAACGGGACGTTCCTCGACGGGCGCCGCGTCCTCCAGGCCTTCGTCTCCAGCGGCGACAAGGTGGAGCTGGGCAAGACGAAGCTCGCGGTGAAGGTGGCCGCCCGCGCGACGGAGGTGGAGGTCGCGGGCGCGGAGTCCTTCGGGCAGCTCGTGGGCAGCTCGGAGAAGATGCGCTGGGTCTTCACGGAGCTGCGCCGCATCGCGCGCGAGGACATGAACCTGCTCGTCGAGGGTGAGACGGGCACGGGCAAGGAGCTGGCCGCGCGCGCGGTGCACCAGCACTCGCTGCGCCGCCACGGCGCCTTCAAGGTCGTGGACTGCAACCTCATCTCCGAGGAGAAGGCGGAGCGCGAGCTGTTCGGGGGCCTGCGCGCCGGGGAGAACGAGGACAAGGGCGCGCGCGGCATCTTCGAGGCGGCGCGCGGCGGCACCCTCTTCCTGGACGAGGTGGGCGAATTGCCCCTGTCCGTGCAGGGCAAGCTCCTGCGCGTGCTGGAGACGCGCGAGGTGCCGTCGCTGGACGGGCAGCCGGTGGCGGTGGACGTGCGCGTCATCGCCTCCACGCACCGCAACCTGGAGGAGGACGTGCGCCAGGGCCGCTTCCGCGCGGACCTCTACTTCCGGCTCGCGGTGGCGCGCGTGAGGCTGCCGCCCCTGCGCACCCGCCGCGACGACATCCCCACGCTGGCGCAGGCCCTGTCGCGCGGCATGAAGGCCGCGCTGGAACTGACGCCGCAGACGCTGGCCCTCTTCGAGGGCTACGACTGGCCGGGCAACGTGCGCGAGTTGCGCAACGTGCTGGAGCGCGGCGCGCTGATGCAGGAGACGGGCAACACCAGTTGGCTGGACTTCCTGGCGCACGCGCCCAAGCGCACGGAGGGCACGGAGCCCGCCACCAACGTGGCCGCCATCGTCACCGGCATGCCGTACCACGAAGCGAAGGACCGGGTGCTCGCGGACTTCGAGCGGCTGTACTTCGCGGAGGTGATGCGCGAGGTGTCCTTCGACATGAAGGCCGCGGAGCAGCGCACCGGCCTGTCCATGCAGAGCCTCTACCGCCTGTTGAAGAAGAACGGGCTCCGCCTCAAGGACCTCAAGAACGCCGAGGGCCTGGAGAAGTGAGCGCCCGACCGCAGTCCCCACCCCAACCGGGAGAAAGCCTCACCATGCTGAAGCGTCTCGCCGTCGCCTCCGTCATCCTCACCGCCGCCTGTGCGGGCCAGCAGAAGACCGAAGCCACCGAAGGTCAGAAGCAGATGACCAAGGAAGAGCGGCTGCGCATCACCAACCAGCCCCCGTTCGACCTGGCGACCTGCTTCCCCCACGAGCAGACCCTGCCCTCCCCCGCCAACGAGGGTGTCCTCGTGGGCGCGCTCCTGAGCGTCCGCCCGGACGTGCTGGAGTGCCTGGTGGATCCGGCCAACCGCGGCGCGGCGGCCAGCACCAAGGTGACGGTGAAGTCCACCGTCAACGCCCAGGGCGTCACGCACGCCGTCACTAGCGACAACCTCACCCCGGCCGGCATCGGCTGCGTCCAGCAGGTGCTGGACACGCACGTGAAGCCCGCGCCGCTGGCGGCGGACGCGAAGCCGGTGGAGGCCTCGTACGAGTACGACCACGCCACCGCCAACAACCCCTCCGTCACCATGGGCATCAACGAGGGCTCGGACTTCTCCGGCGCGGTGCGCCTGGCGGAGAAGAGCTGGTGTGACTGCTTCGCCGGCTTCAAGACGTCCACGCCGCCGGTGCTGACGTCCGACATCCACATCGTGAAGGGCCAGCCCAACCCGACGGAGGTCGTCTTCAAGCCCTCCGGCAGCACGGAGGGCGACCAGTTGGCGTCCTGCCTCCAGGCGAAGGTGGCCGCCATGCCGGCGACGACGACGGGCGAGCTGAAGTTCCCGTTCCGCTTCGTGTTCTTCAACTCGCAGGCCCCGGTGGAGGCCTCCGCGAGCATGCCGCCGGAGCTGCGCTTCTTCCAGTTGGAGCTGGCGCGCACCCAGTCGGCCGCCGCGTCCGCCATCGCCTTCGGCGCGCGCACCAACGCGGCGGACACGTATGACGCCGTCGTGCAGAAGTACACCAAGACGAAGGACTACCGGCTCTTCGACGAGCTGTCCTCCAAGTGCCAGGCGCTGGTGGACTCGGCCACCAGGTGGGTGGACGCGCTCAAGGCGCAGGAGACGGTGGACCAGACGACCCTGACGCTGGTGCAGGAGCTCAAGGCCCAGAAGGAGGATTGGGCCCCGGTGGAGACCGCCAGCCAGGAGGCCCTGGCCAACACCCAGAAGGACCTCGCCGCCGCCCAGCAGCGTCTGGCCGCGGACCAGGGCGCCTGCCCGAAGAAGAGCTACGCGCCGGCGAAGAAGAAGTAGTCCTTCGACGCCGAGCCGCTGAAATGACGACGGGCGCTCCGGGGAACATCCCGGGGCGCCCGTCTTCTTTCCAGCGCGCGGCCCTGCCCCGCGGCTACGACGCGGCGGGGACCTTGTCGTCGTTGTGCGCGGAGGCCTCGCGCATCTTCACGCTGACGAGCTTGGAGATGCCGGGCTCCTCCATGGTGACGCCGTAGAGCGTGTCGGCGATCTCCATGGTGCGCTTGTTGTGGGTGATGAGGATGAACTGCGACTGGCGGCTCATCTCCTTCACCATGTCGTTGTAGCGGCCCACGTTGCCCTCATCCAGCGGGGCGTCGACCTCGTCCAGGAGGCAGAAGGGGGTGGGCTTGATGAGGAAGATGCCGAAGATGAGCGCCACGGCGGTGAGGGCCTTCTCGCCACCGGAGAGCAGGTTGACGCTCTGGAGCTTCTTGCCCGGCGGCTGGGCGACGATCTCCACGCCCGGCTCACCGTTGGGGCCCTCCTGCGTGAGGATGAGGCTGGCCCGGCCGCCGCCGAACAGGCGCGGGAAGATGGCCTGGAACTTGTCGTTCACCACGTCGAAGGTCTGCTTGAAGCGCTCGCGGCTCGTCGCGTCGATGCGGACGATGGCTTCCTTGAGCTGGCTGATGGACGCCTGGAGGTCCTGGCGCTGGGCGGAGAGGAACTCGAAGCGCTTGGACAGCTCCGCGTGCTCGTCGATGGCGGTGAGGTTGATCTCCCCCATCTTCTCCACCTGCGCGCGCAGGTCCTTGAGCTCGCTCTCCACTTCCGGAGAGAGCGGCGCCAGCAGGTGGTAGTTGTGCAGCTCCGCGGCCAGCTCCAACTGGTAGCGCTCGCGGATGCCGGCGGCCAGGTGCTCCAGCTCCAGGCCGATCTCCTTCTCGCGCAGGGTGATTTGGGACAGGCCCTGCATGAGTTCGTCCAGCCGGCCGCGCAGCTCGCGGAAGGCGGTGTCCTGCTCGCGCACCTCGGCGGTGGCGGTGGTGTGCGCGGTGCGGCGGGCCTCCAGGGCCTCCGCGGCCACGCGGTGCTCCTCCGCCCGCTGCTCCCGGGTGGACTCCAGCTCCGCGAGCCGGCCCTGGAGCTGCTCCACCTTGGCGCGGCCCTCCGTCACCGTGGCCTGCAGGCGGCTGACGCGCGCCTCCATGTCCCGGCGCTGCGCCACCAGGCTCTCCAGCTCCTTGCGCGCGGACTCGCCGCGCTCGCTGCCGGCGGCCACCTTCACGCGCAGGCCCATCAGGTCCGAGGACGCCGTGTCCGCGCGCTGGCGCAGCCCCTCCAGCTCGCCCGCGTACTGGCGCACGCGCTCCTCGCGCGCCTCGCGGTCCGCCTGGCCGTGGGCCACCTCGCCGCGGCTGGACTCCTCCTCGTTGGCGAGCGCGGTGTGGCTCCGCGCGAGCTGGCCCTCCTCGCCCTCCAGCGAGCGCAGCCGCTCGCGCACGCGGGCCAGGTCCTCGCTCGCCTTGTGGAGGTCCTTCTCCTGGCTGGCCAGGTTGACCTCCTCCGCGTGCTGCTCCTTGCCCAGGCCCTTGAGGACGGCCTCCGCCTGCCCCATCTGCTTCTGGAGCGTGTAGTGGCGGGTCAGGATTTCGTTGTAGCGCTCCTCCACCCGGGCCACTTCGGCCGCCAGCTCCGCGATCTCACGCTTCTTCTGGAGCGCGCCCACGGCCGCGCCCTCGCGCTCGCCGCCGGTGATGGAGCCGTCCGCGCGGAACACCTCACCGTCCAGCGTGACGAGCGTGACGGGCACGGGGGTGGCTTCCGCGTACTCGCGCGCGGCGGCCATGTCCTGGACGATGACCACGTCGCCCAACAGCAGCTTGAGCACCGGCTCCAGCGCGGGCTCGCAGGACACTTCCTTGAGCGCGTGCGCCAGCACGCCCGGGCGGGTGAGGTCCGGCTCCACGTAGGCCCGGGCCTGCTCGCCGGAGGGCACCGGCAGGAAGGTGCCGCGCCCTTCGGCGTGGCCCTTGAGGTACTCCACCAGCTCCACGCCCTTCTCGCGGCTGTCCACGATGACGTGCTGGAGCCGCTCGCCCAGGGCGGCCTCCACCGCGCGCTCGTAGCGGGCGGAGTTCACCGTGAGGACGTCCGCCACCAGGCCGAAGATGCCCTGCTCGCGGGCCGCCTCCGCCGCGCGCACCATGACGGCGCGCACGCCCCGGTCGAAGCCGTCGTAGTTCTTCTGGATGTCCTCCAGGGAGGACAGGCGGCTGCGCTTGTCGCTCAGCTCCTCGCGCAGCGCGATGACCTGGACCTCGTTCTCCGTGAAGGCCTCGCGCGTGCGGGTGAGGGCCTCCTCCTCCTGGCCGCGGCGCTCGGCCAGCTCGGAGGCCAGGTGGCGGGTGTCCTCCACGTGCCGGGCCGCCTGGGTGCGCACGGCGTCCAGCTCCTGCTCCTGGGCGCGCAGGGACTCCAGCTCACCGGCCAGCTTCGCGCGGCGGGCCTCCAGGTCCGCGCGCTGGCGCGCGAGGTTGACCAGGTTGCTCTCGTGGTTCGCCAGGCGCGTGGCCACGGCGACCAGCCCCGCCCGCTCCTGCTCCAGGCGCAGGGAGATTTCCGTCTGGAGCACGGAGACGCGCCGCTGCTCCTCCAGGGCCACCTGCATGGCCACTTCGTCTTCCTTGTACGAGCCGGCGATGCCCGACAGCTCCGCCTCGCGGGCCGTCATGGTCTGCACGACCTCCGCCTGCCGCGCGAGCAGCGCGTCCAGCTCCGCCTGCGCGGACTCCACGCGCGTGCCGGTCTCCTCGAAGTCGCGCCGGCCGTACGCCAGCTCCTGCGCCTCGCGCTGCAGGGCGCTCTCCAGCGCGTGCACCTCTCCGGCGTACTGCTGGAGCGCCGCCCCTTCCGCGTCCAGCTCCGCGCGGCGCCGGGTGATGGCCTCCTCCAGCTCCTTCACCTTGTCCAGGCCCTCGCGCTCCTCGCCGCCCAGGTTCTCCAGGCGCGACTGGAGCACGCGCTTCTCCGCCATCAGCTCCAGCGAGCGGTGGCTGGCGGAGTGCAAATCAATCTCCCGCATGCGCGCCTTGAGCTTGCGGTACTTCTCCGCCTTCTTCGCCTGGCGCGACAGCGTGTCGAGCCGCTTCTCCAGCTCGTTGGTGATGTCGTTGACGCGCAGGAGGTTGGCCTCGGTGGCCTCCATCTTGCGCTCGGCGGCCTTGCGGCGGGCCTTGTACTTGGTGACGCCCGCGGCCTCCTCCAGCAGGTGCCGGCGGTCCTCCGGCTTGCTGGAGACGATGAGGCCCACGCGGCCCTGCTCGATGATGGAGTAGGCCTTGGTGCCCACGCCCGTGCCGAGGAACAGCTCGGTGATGTCCAGCAGGCGGCAGACGGTCTTGTTGATGAGGTACTCGGAGTCGCCGTTGCGGAACAGCCGGCGCGTCACCGTAATCTCGCTGAAGCCCTGGTACTGGGGCGCCAGCGTGTCCGTGTCGTCCACGAGGAAGGTGAGCGACACCTCCGCCATGGACAGGGGCGGCTTGTTCTCCGAGCCGTTGAAGATGACGTCTTCCATGCCGCGGCCGCGCAGGTTCTTCGCGCTCTGCTCGCCCATCACCCAGCGGATGGCGTCCACGACGTTGGATTTGCCACACCCGTTGGGGCCGACGACGCCCGTGACGCCCTCGTCGAAGGAGAAGACGCTCCGCTCCATGAACGACTTGAAGCCGGTGATGTCCAGGCGCTTGATTCGCATGCCAGCGGTTCTCCCTGCGGCCGTCGTCATGACGGGGTGAAAACGCGCGCGAGGCCGGAAAATCGGCTCCGCAGCGTTCGGCAGGAGTACCAACGCACCCCACCGCGGATCAAGCGTGACCATGCCACGCATGACCCTATGTCAAGTGCTACAGGCCGGTAGGTGAGCGGTCCTGCGTCGCCCTTGCAAAGCAGCCCGCCCACCCTACCTTCCTCCTGATCTTTCCGGAGGCGTCCTACGTTTCAGCCCTTGCTTGCCATGTCGCTCCTCGTCGGTGCGTCCCCGACGTCCCAGGTAGCACCCCGGTCTGACATGGTGGCGGCGGCGGCGCCGGCCCCCTGTCCGAACCCCTGGTTCCCCATGGAGGAAGGCCTGTCGCTGACCTACCGGGCGGGCCGCTCGTCGGAGCTGGTGCTGGCGACGAAGGACGTCGCGCCCAACCCGGACGGGACGGTGAAGGCCACGCTGGCGGTGAGCCTCAAGGGGCGCAGCGGTCAGACGGACCTGACCTGCGACGAGAACGGCGTCCGTACGGGCCTGGGCGGCCTGGAGGGCACGCTCCTGTCCGCGTCCGGCATGGACGTGCAGGTGGTCAACGCGGAGGGCGCGGCCGTGCCGGCGCCGTCCGTGATGGTCCCCGGGGGCACCTGGAAGAACAGCCTGTCGGTGAAGCTCCAGCCGCCGGCCAGGAAGGGCGGCCTGCGCCCCACCATCGCCACGACCTTCGACAAGGAGGCCACGGTGGTGGGCGAGGAGGAGATCACCGTCGCGGCGGGCACCTTCAAGGCGCTGAAGATCAAGAACATCACCACGGCCCGCGCCAGCCGCCCCGGCGCGGAGGGGCGCTCCATGGAGAGCTTCATGTGGTTCGCGCCGGACGTGGGCATCCTGAAGCTGACCACGGACGGAGAGACGAACCTGGAGCTGCTCAAGGTGGACCGGCCCAACGCCAAGGTGAAGCCGGCGGCCGTCCAGGGCGGCGCGAAGAAGAAGGCCGTGAAGCCCACCAAGAGCTAGGGCTTCACCCCGTCTCGCCGGAGGGCACGGGCGGCTCCGGGGCGCGGCCGCCGTCCTTGGGCACCGCCGTGGGGCGCGACTGCGGCTCCACGGTGACGCGCACCACGCGGGGGCCGTCCACCTCCTCCACGAGGATGCGCCACATGTCGAGCTTGAGGCTGTCGCCCTTCTCCGGCACCCGGCCCAGCTTCGTCATCAGGTAGCCGGCGATGGTCGTCACCTCGCCCTTCTCGTCGTCGCTCAGGTCGAAGGTGACGTCCAGTTGGGCCTCCAGGTCGTCCAACTGCGCGGTGCCGGGCAGCTCGAAGCGGCCCCCGGGCAGCGCCCGCACCTCCTCCACGCGCCGGCCCAGCTCCGCCACGTCGCCCACCACCTCCGCCACCACGTCCGCGATGGTGACCAGGCCGGACGTGCCGCCGTGCTCGTCCACCACCATGGCGATCTGCCGGCGCCTGCGGCGGAACTCCGCGAGCAACTGCTCCAGCGTCGCGTTCTCCGGGATGAAGAGCACCGGGCGCTGCACCTGCGACAGGCTGCGCAGCTCGCCTCGCGACAGGAGGAAGAACAGGTCCTTCACGTTCACCACGCCCTCGACCTCGTCGAGGTTGCCCCGGCACACCGGCAGCCACGTGTGCCCGGACGCGCGCGCGTCGATGACGTTCCTGTCCAGCGCCTCCTCCACGTCCAGGTAGCGCATCTGGTTGCGGGGCACCATCACCTGCCGCGCCGTCTTCTGCGCCATCTCCAGCGCGCGCTCCAGGAGCTCCGCCCGCGCCGTGGTGATGGCGCCGGCCTGCGCGGAGCTGTGCAGGATGACGCGCAGCTCGTCCTCGTTGGTGGCCTCGTGCGACTCGCTGGCGGAGTGCAGGCCGAAGGCCTTGAGCACCAGCCCCGCCAGCCCGTTGAGCAGCCGGATGGCCGGGTAGAAGAGGAAGTAGAACGCGCGCATGGGCAGCGCCACCGCGAGCGTCGTCTGCTCCGCGCGCTGGATGGCGACGCTCTTGGGCGCCAGCTCCCCCAGCACGATGTGCAGGAAGGTGATGATGCTGAAGCCGATGATGCCCGCGGCGGTGGAGCCGTACTTCTGCGCCATCGCCTCGGGCAGCACGCTGGCCACCACCGGGTGCAGCAGGTGTTCGAAGGCGGGCTCACCCAGCCAGCCCAGGCCCAGCGACGCGAGCGTGATGCCGAACTGCGTGGCGGACAGGTAGGCGTCCAGCTCGCCCACCATCTTCAGGGCCGTGGCCGCGCCGGGCGTGCCCTCGTCCACCAGGGACTGAAGGCGCGTGGCGCGGATCTTCACGATGGCGAACTCCGTCGCCACGAAGAAGCCGTTCGCGACGACCAGCAGCAGCGCCAGCCCCAGGAAAACCCATTCCATGTGTGATTCCCTCAGAAGAGGGCTTCGAAGTCCGGATCGCCCTTGAGCACGTCGAACATGGGGTCCGCGGACAGCCACCCCAGGACCTTCTGCCGGTCCGACGCCAGAGCCTTCTGCAGGTACTGGACGGCGTCCTTCGGGCGGCCCCACAGCGCGTACAGCGCCGCCAGGTTGTAGTTGAGCAGCAGGTCGTCCGGGTTGAGCGCCCGGGCGCGCTCGTAGGCGCGCTCCGCCTCCGCGTAGAAGCCCTTCTGCGCGTAGCAGATGCCCAGGTCCAACTGCGCCTCGAAGTTGTCCGGCTCCAGCCGCACCACTTCCTTCAACTGGGTGATGGAGGAGCGGTAGTCCCCCTCGTCCATCATCAGCGCCGCCAGCTCATGCCGGGGGAAGGCGTCCTGCGGGTCCAGCTCGATGGCGGAGTGCAGCTCCCGCATCGCCTCCTCCACCCGGCCCTGGTCCGCGTAGGTGAGCCCCAGGTTCAGGTGGGCGTCCGGGTACTCCGGATCCAGCTCGATGGCTTCCTTGTACTCCTCCACGGCCATCTCGCTGGCGTGGGTGGAGAGGAAGCAGGCCAGGTTGTAGTGCGCGGTGGCGCTCTCCGGCTCCAGCTTGAGCGCGGTGAGGTACTCGCCCAGCGCCTCGCGGAACTGCTTCTTCTCCGCGTAGACCGTGGCCAGGTTGTCGTGCGCGTGCGCGGACGTGGGGTCCAGGTCGATGGCCTTCCGGAACTCCTTGATGGCCTCGTCCAGCCAGCCCCGGTCCGCCAGCTCGATGCCGCGGGTGTTGTGCTCATCGGACAGAGCGATGTTGTCCTTTTCCCGGGCCATGGGCGCGCGGCAATCTACGCGTCGCGCGTTTCCCCGTGCAAGGTAGAGTTTCCCCTTGCCCATGCGCCACGCCGCCCTGCTGCTCCTGCTGTCGCTCGCCGCCTGTCATCCCCGCCCCGTGACGCCCGCCTCCCCTCCCCCGGGGCTGGAGCCTGGCGCCGCCACGACCGCGCCGCCGCCTGGGGCCGCGCCCGCCCCGGCGGCCGGGTCCGAAACCGGACACCCCGCCGGCCAGCCGGCCTCTCCAGCCCCTGCCCGCCCGGTGACGCTGGTGGTGGGCGGCGACGTGACGGTGGGCTACCACTACGAGGAGTACTTCGACGATCAGGTGGCCAAGGGGAGGTCGCGCGAGGAGATGTTCGCCTACGGCTTCCGCGAGGTGCGCCCCATCGTGGACTCCGGCGACCTGTTCGTCGTGAACCTGGAGTGCCCGTACACGGACAGCACGCAGAAGCTGCCCAAGAACTTCAACTTCCGCGCGCGGCCGGAGCTGGTGAACGTGCTCACCGCGGGCCGCGTGGGCGTGGTCAGCCTGGCCAACAACCACCTGATGGACTACGGCGCGCAGGGGCTGCTGGACACGCTTGCCGCCCTGGAGGCAGCGCGCATCCCCTACTTCGGCGCCGGCCGCACCCTGGCGGAGGCGCGCCGCCCGGCCGTCCTCACCGTGGGGGACCTGCGGGTGGCGTTCCTGGGCTACTTCTTCCTGGGCACGCGCAACATCGAGCCCCGGGAGGTCTACGCCACGGACACCACGCCGGGCGTGGCGGGGCACTTCTCCGACGTGGAGGAGATGGAGCGGATGCTGCGCGAGGACATCGCCGCGGCGAAGGCCCAGGCGGACCTCGTCCTGCCCTTCTTCCACTGGGGCATCGAGGGCAACACCACCCCGGAGCCCTACCAGGTGCGCCTGGCGCACGCGGCCATCGACGCGGGGGCGGCGGGGGTGCTGGGCAGCCACCCGCACGTGCTCCAGTCCATGGAGCTGTACCGGGGCAGGCCGGTGCTCTACTCGCTGGGCAACTTCGTGTTCGGCGGGAACTGGAACCCCCGGGACAAGCGCAGCGTCCTGTGGCGGGCGCGCTTCGACTCCACGGGTTATGTGTCCAGTGACGTGCTGCCCCTCAGGACCGACCGCTACCCCGAGTTCCCCGTCCAGCCGGTGCCCGTCACGGGTGCCGAGGCCGAAGGGGTGATGACGCTGCTGCGCACCGCGTCGAAGGGGACGCCGGGGCTGGAGCGGATGCTCCCTGCGTTGGAAGAAGGGGGAGCAGGGAGCCCACCGCCCCCCTCCTCCAGCGTGAGAGGGGGGCAGTAGCTTCCAGGACTACTTGTTGTTGCGCTGGCCGCGCTTGAAGCGCGTGCGGCGGCGCTTGAGCTGCGCCTTCCGGGTCTTGGCGCGGTTCTTCAGCTTCTTCTTGGAACGATTCCCCTTCTGTGCGGCCATGTGGAAGGACTCCGTGTTGAGCGTGATTCAAGCCGCACCGGGCGGCGACGGGGGCCGTTCTTACATGCCGCTGCCCATACGGCCAAGGTTTTCCTTGACGCCCTCGGCCCTTGCCACGGGGCGCCCAACGGGGCAAGACGCCCCGGGAACCACGCATGATTGACAAACTGGAAGAGGTCGAGCGCCGCTTCGAGCGGCTCACGGCCGACCTGTCGAACCCCGATATCCTCGCCGACACGGCGAAGCTCCAGAAGGTGTCCAAGGAGCGCGCCGGGCTGGAGAAGCTCGTCGAGACCTTCCGCGCCTACCGCAAGGTGCTGGCGGATCTGGACGAGGTGGAGGCGTGGCTGTCCAGCGCCGACCCCGACGAGAAGGCCTACGCCAAGGAGGCCCTGCCCGGCCTGAAGGCGCAGCGCGACGAGTTGGAAGCGTCGCTGAAGATCCTCCTGCTGCCCAAGGACCCCAATGACGAGAAGAACGTCATCCTGGAGATCCGCGCGGGCGCGGGCGGCGACGAGGCGGCCCTCTTCGCCGAAGAGGTCATGCAGATGTACCTGCGCTACGCGGACCGCCGGGGCTGGAAGGCGGACATCCTGGACATGAGCGCGGGCAACGCCGGCGGCGTGAAGGACGCCACGGTGACGCTGTCCGGCGACGCGGTGTTCAGCAACCTGAAGTACGAGTCCGGCGTCCACCGGGTCCAGCGCGTGCCGGCCACGGAGACCCAGGGCCGCATCCACACCTCCACCATCACCGTGTCGGTGATGCCGGAGGCGGAGGACGTGGACGTGCAGGTGAACCCGGCGGACATCGAGATGCAGGTGATGCGCTCCACGGGCTCCGGCGGCCAGAGCGTCAACACCACGGACTCCGCGGTGCGCCTCATCCACAAGCCGTCCGGCATCGTGGTGAAGTGCCAGCAGGAGAAGAGCCAGGGGAAGAACCGCGCCATGGCCATGCGCATGCTGCGCGCGAAGCTCTACGAAATCGAGCAGGAGCGCATCCGCAACGAGCGCGACTCCATGCGCCGCGGCCAGGTGGGCACGGGCGACCGCAGCGAGAAGATCCGCACCTACAACTTCCCGCAGGACCGGCTCACCGACCACCGCATCGGCCTCACGGTGCACAACCTGCCGGCCATCATGGTGGGCAACGTGGACGAGGTCATCACCGCCTGCCGCACCCACTACCAGGCCGAGGCCCTCAAGGCGCAGACGGGTGGCGGGCGGCCCCCCAGCGAGTCATGAGCGACGTCTGGACCATCCGCCGGATCCTCACCTGGACGACGGGCCACTTCGAGAAGCGCGGAGTGGACGCGCCCCGGCTCACGGCGGAGATCCTCCTGGCGCACGTGCTCAAGACGGGCCGGGTGCGCCTGTACGTGGACCTGGACCGGCCGCTGTCCAAGGACGAGCTGGCCGCCTTCAAGGCGCTCATCGAGCGCAGGCTCGCGGGCGAGCCCACGAACTACCTGACGGGCACGAAGGAGTTCTACAACCGCCCCTTCAAGGTGGACGCGCGCGTGCTCATCCCCCGGCCGGAGACGGAGCTGCTGGTGGAGGCGGTGCTGCACGCGGTGCCGAAGGACGCGCACTCCCGCGTGCTGGACGTGTGCACGGGCTCCGGCTGCATCGCCATCAGCGTGGCGGCGGAGCGGCCCCAGGCCACGGTGCTGGCCACGGACCTGTCCAAGGACGCGTGCGCGCTGGCGCGGGAGAACGCGCAGGCCCTGGGCGTCTCCGAGCGCGTGAGCGTGCTGGAGGGCGACCTGTTCGCGCCCCTGCCCCCGGACGCGACGTTCCGGGTGGTGGTGTCCAACCCGCCGTACATCGACTCGGGCGACATCGCCGGGCTGTCCGCCGAGGTGCGGCGCGAGCCCCGGCTGGCGCTGGACGGCGGGCCGGACGGGCTGGTGGCGCTCCGGCGGGTGATTCAGGGGGCCCGGCGGGTGCTGGAGCCTGGCGGACTGCTTGCATTGGAGATGGGTGAGACCCAGGGCAGCGCCGTCCTGGAGCTCCTGCGGGCCGCGGGCTACTCGGACGCGCGCGTGGAGAAGGACCTGGAGCGGCGTGAACGCATGGCGTTCGGGACACAGCCCGCGGCCTGACGGCCACGGGACGCGCGGCCCGGCTGCCGCAAGAGAAGGCACGTAAAAGACATGGACAAGATCGTCATGAAGGGCGGCACCGCGCTGCACGGCGAGGTGGAGGTCTCCGGCGCGAAGAACGCGGCGCTGCCCATCCTGGCCTCCGCGCTGCTGGCGGACGGCACCACCACCTTCCGCAACGTGCCGGACCTGGCGGACGTGGCCACGATGCTGGCGGTGCTGCGCACCATGGGCTGCGAGGCCACGCGGCTCACCGGCAAGAAGGCGGACACGTGTGAGATCCGCATCGCGGGGGACGTCACCCCGGAGGCCCCCTACGACCTGGTGAAGACCATGCGCGCCAGCGTGCTGGTGCTGGGGCCGCTCGTCGCGCGCTTCGGCCGGGCGCGCGTGTCCATGCCGGGCGGGTGCGCCATTGGCGCGCGGCCCATCGATCAGCACCTCAAGGGCCTCAAGGCGCTGGGCGCGGACATCCACCTGACGGAAGGCTACGTGGAGGCCCGGGCCAAACAGCTCAAGGGCGGCATGGTGAACTTCGACGTCATCACCGTCACCGGCACGGAGAACGTGATGATGGCGGCGGTGCTCGCCAAGGGCCGCACGGTGATGGAGAACTGCGCGCGCGAGCCGGAGGTGGAGGAGCTGGCGCGCGTCCTCAACAAGATGGGCGCGAAGGTGGAGGGGGCGGGCACGTCCGTCATCACCATCGAGGGCGTGGAGTCGTTGAACCCGGTGGACCACGCCATCCTGCCGGACCGCATCGAGGCGGGCACGCTGCTGGTGGCGGCGGCCATCAGCGGGGGCAACGTGCTGGTGAAGCACGCACGCGCGGAGCACCTGGACGCGGTGATGGACAAGCTGCGCGAGGCGGGCTGCACCCTCACCGTGGAGGACGGCGGCATCCGCTGCAAGGCGCCCCGGTCCCTCAAGTCGGTGAACATCACCACCACGGAGCACCCGGGCTTCCCCACGGACATGCAGGCGCAGTTGATGGCGCTGATGACGGTGAGCCACGGCACGTCCGTCATCTCCGAGAACATCTTCGAGAACCGCTTCATGCACGTGCCGGAGCTGCACCGGCTGGGCGCGGACATCACCATCCAGGGGCACACGGCGGTGGTGAAGGGCGTGAAGGCGCTCAGCGGGGCGCCCGTCATGGCCACCGACCTGCGCGCCAGCGCGTCGCTCATCCTGGCCGGTCTGGTGGCCGACGGGCAGACGGAGGTCAGCCGCGTCTACCACCTGGACCGTGGGTATGAGCGGCTGGAGCGCAAACTGCGGGGCCTGGGCGCGGACATCCGGAGGGTGAAGGAGCGGGCCTGAGCGCCGGCCCGAGCACCGGCCTGCGCCCCGGGGGGCCGGCTGACGGCACGTTGCCAACAGAAGCCGCCGCACGGGTTGCATCCCAATTTTTGGGCGACTTATCATTCTCCATTCACTGGGGAGCACCATCCGCTCCCCCCTTTCAGGAGAACGAGCCGCCCCATGAATTGCCCCGGTTGCAGCGTCGAGATGACTGATCTCGAAGGAGATCACGAGACGTTGCGGAAGTGTGGAGATTGCGGAGGCCTGTGGACCGACGTTTCGGACCTGCGCCGCATCCTCCTTCACAACAACCTGCCCGGTCTGGAGCAACTCGGGGGCAAGGTCGACACGGAGGCCCTGACAGGGCAGTGCCCGGACTGCCAGGTGGACTTCGTACGCATCGACGGTGGCGACCGGCAGCACCCGCTGCACTACGACACCTGCGAGTCCTGCGGCGGCATCTTCCTGGAGTCGGAGTTCGCGGACGCCGCGGACGCCAAGGCCGCCGAGCAGGAGATCGTCACCTTCTTCCGCAACTTCGACGCGAAGCGGAAGGCCAAGGCCGCCATCTAGGCCCCTGGCTCCAGGCACGGTGGGCGCCCGGGTCTCCCAGGCGCCCGCGTGTCCTCAAGGCTGGCCGCGGAAGGTGCTCCCCCACTCCTCGGGGAGCGCCCCGTCCAGCGACAGCGCGGCGGCCGCCTTCGGTCCGTCGCCAGCGGGGGTCCGCTCGAAGCGGGCCGCCACCTTGCCCTTCTTGGGGATGTCCAACGTCACCTTGTTGCCGGACACCGTGTAGGTGCCGGTGACGACGGTGGTGGGCTCGGGCGTCTCCAGGGGCTCCAGCGAGAAGCGCCAGGTGCCGTCCACGAAGAAGGACAGGAAGCGCTCCGGGGCGCCCTCATGGCCGCCGAACCAGGTGCCCACGAGCGGGGCCACGCGCGCGTCGTACTTGTACCGGGTGGCGAGCGCGGGGCCGTTGAGGGGCTTTCCGCCCGAGTAGAGGACCAGGTCGGTGAGGCACACCGGGCTGTCCTCGCGGGCGCCGGGGAAGCGGTCCGCGACCTCCAGGATGAAGCGCGCGCCGAACAGCGGCTGGGTCAGGGGCACGGCCTGCATGCCGCGCTTGTCCTGCACGGTGACGCTGCGGGACGCGTCCACGCTGGTGAGGGTGAACTTGCGCACGCGGCCGTTGGCCTTGAAGGCCTCGCGGGACGTGCCGTCGCCCGTGTAGACGCGCACCTCGTCCAGGGTGACGGGCTCCTTGAAGCCGATGAAGACGTGGGAGGGCTTCTCCCCTTCCGCGCACCAGGCGGTGGTGTCCCGGCCGTCCAGCAGGTTGAGGGGCACGTAGTGGTCCGGGCGCGCCTCCTTCTCCAGCCAGGCCTCCGCCTGGGCATAGCCGGGCGCGGCGGGCGCGGCGGCGAGGACGGACGGGGACACGAGGAGCAGGGAGACGAGGGACAGGCGGCGCATGGGGCGCATCTTGGATCGTCCGCCCCCCGTGGCTCCAGTCCGGGTGCGTGCCTTCCGCCGCCACCGGACACGGCGTTCTCCAGGTGACGGGCGGCGGGCGCGGATGAAACCGGCCCGCCGGGGGTTGGGGGTGCTTGACACCCGGACACGCCCAGGCCGACAAGGCGGACCGACCGAGGAGGAAGACGTGATGCGACGTTGGGGCTGGGTCTGTGTCCTGGGGCTGATGGGGGTGGCCTCCTGCAAGAAGGACGTGCCGGAAGAAGCGCCGGACGCGGGCGTCGTGGAGACGGGCCCCGCCGCCCTCACGGAGAAGGAGCCCAACGAGCGGCCCGACCAGGCGCTGGCCATCACCCGCGACAGCGTGGTGACGGGCGGCCTGGCGGCGGAGCCCAACAAGCTGGACGAGGACTGGTACCGGCTGGCGCCGGGCACCCCGCGCATCGCGGACGTGACGGTGACGGGCCTGCCCGGCGGGGACGTGAAGCTGGACGTCTACGACCAGGACCGCAACCGGCTGGTCGGCGTGAACAGCGAGGGCGAGGGCAAGGGGGAGCGCCTCCCGAACCTCTACGTGGAGAAGGAGCGCTGGCTGGTGGTGTCGCCCGCGCGCAAGGGCATGGGCGGGGCGTACACGCTGGAGGTGAAGTACCGCCAGCCCAACGACGGCGAGGAGCGCGAGCCCAACGACCGCGCCGTGGACGCCGCCGCGCTGCCGCTGGGGCAGACGGTGACGGCGTTCCTGGGGCACTCCGGCGACGAGGACTGGTACCGGGTGGAGCTGCCCGCGCCCGCCACGCCCGGGGGTGAAGTCCCCGAGGCCCAGGGCAGCGCAGCACCCGCGCCGGGCGCGGCGCCCGAGGCCCCGGGTGCGCCGGCTCCGGGTTCGACGCCCGCGGCCGTGCCGCCGCCCTCCGTGCCGGACGAGACGCCGGTCATGGACGACACCGCGGCGCCCTCCCCGGAGGGCACGTTCGGAGGCGGAGAGCCGCCCGCGCCGCCGGCCGAGGGCGCGACGCCCACGGCGCCCGGGGAGCTGGGCGGGGCGATGGCGGCGCAGGCGGTGGACGCGGGCCTCCCGCCTCCCGAGCCGGAGGTGCCGTCGGTGGCGCTGAAGATCGAGTTGTCCGCCGTGGAGGGCGTGCGGCCGGAGGTTTCGGTGCTGTCCGCCGCGGAGGCGCCGCTCTTCACCCTGCAGGGCAAGGAGGGCGAGCCGCTCGCGCTGCGCAACATCGGCGTGAGGGCCACGGACCGGGTGGTCTACGTGGTGGTGAAGGGCGGCTGGACGGGGACGGGCAAGGCGCAGCGGCGCACGTACAACGCGCAGGTGCCCTACACGCTGACGGTGTCCCAGGAGGAGGCGGGGGCGCACGCGGAGCTGGAGCCCAACGACGAGTTGCTCAAGGCCACGCCGCTGACGGGCGCGGGCTACCGCGAGGGCTTCCTGTCGCCCAAGTCGGACGTGGACCACTACGTGCTGACGACGCGCGAGCCGGTGCTGGCGAAGGTGGAGCTGTCGGGCGTGGACCGGCTGGACCTGACGCTGTCGATGGTGGAGCCGCCGCAGGGTGACGGGCAGAAGGAGACGGTGCTGCTCAAGGCCAACGACGGCGCCCTCAAGGAGCCGGAGCGGCTGAACAACGTGGCGTGCAACGGCACCTGCTACTTCCGGGTGGAGGGGTCGTTCCGGAAGGTGAACGGCAAGTTCGTGAAGGACTTCGAGAACGCGGACCAGCCCTACCGCATCAGCGTGACGACGGTGCCGGACAACGGCAGCGAGGAGCGTGAGCCGAACAACACCGCGGACCGCGCGCAGGACCTGACGCCGGGCAAGGCGGTGCGCGGCACGGTGTACCCGGCGAAGGACGTGGACTACTTCCGGGTGGACCTGTCCGACCGGCCGGTGCGCACGGCCATCACCGCGACGCTGCTGGGCATCCTCAAGGTGGACGTGGGGCTGTACCTGCACCGCGTGCAGCCGGACGGGAAGCTGACGCTCGTGCAGACGTCCGACCGGGCCAAGGGAGACCAGCCGGAGACCATCCGCTACAGCGCGGAGCCGGGCGTCTACGTCTTCGAGGTGCGCGACGCGAAGAACCGCGAGGCGAACTTCCAGGACTCGTACCAGCTCACCGTCGAGGAGGGGGAGTAGCCCCGACTTCTGATTGACAAGGCAGGGCCCCGCCCCTACTTTGGGCCCTGCATCACGCAGCGCCTGCGGTGGTAGCTCAGTTGGTAGAGCACGAGCTTCCCAAGCTCGGGGTCGAGGGTTCGAATCCCTTCCGCCGCTCTGAAGAGACACGGGCCGGTGGTTCCTTCTCGGGACCACCGGCCTTCGTGTTTCCGGGCCGCCCTCCCGCCGGTAGATTCCGGCGCATCCACTTCGCGTTGCGCGAAGGCGACCTGGAGATTGACGGCGACTTCGCGCTGGAGGCCAACGAGGTCCTCATCGTCGTGGGCAACCTGACGGTGAAGGGCTGCCTGTCGGATGCGTTCCAGAACGAGGACGACTGCTCCAAGCTCTACGTGCTGGGCGACCTGCACGCACGAGACCTGGTCTGCGGCTCGGAGGTCCGGGTGACGGGCAACCTGACCGTGGCGAATGTCCTGTATGCCAACTCGTTCGACATGGACACGCTCGCCGTGGGCCAGAAGCTGAGCGCCAGGGTCTTCATCGAGGAAGGCCACCAGGTGGAGTTCAAGTCGCTCGCGGTCGACACGCTCATCACGGACGACGAGACCTGGCGTGAGGTGGTGCCGGCGGCCGTCGTCGGCGACTTCGCGTCGGTGCTCCCGGACCACCTGCTCGGACAGGACGGCCGGTTCATCTTGAGCGAAGCGCTGCACCAGGACCTGCTCACGGGCAGGCCCGTCCTGCGCTGAGAACAGGGGCTGTCTCCGCTGACCCGGGATGGGTCACGCGAAGCCGTGCACGTGCCGGGTGAAGGGCGCTGGAGGGGCTGTACTGAAGGGCAGCTAGACTGCCCGACAGTGAACGTTGCCGTCCCTCCCCTGGGCCCTCCGCCATGTACGACGCCGAGATCGACGACGCGCTGAACGAAGTGACGACGTTCATGGGGACGGCGGTCATCCAGGGCGCGCCCCCGCACGTGAACGCGGTCAAGCCGTTCATCAAGGACGCCCTCAAGCAGGTCGTGAACCAGTTGGCGGGCGTGCTCAAGCTGGCGGGGTTCCAGAACCTGACGGGCACCCTGCTGGCGAACAACTTCCTCCACCGCACGGCCATGGACCTGTACGGCCCCTGCTCCGCCGCCGCGGGGCTGTCCGCGCGCAGGGAGTGGGGCGCGATGGACAACGCCTGGAACCTGCGCCCGCTCAGCTTCGCCTGGAGCCTGGGCCGCAACGCGCTGGGGACGGTGAAGACGCTCTCGGAGACTCCGGCGGACCGCGTCTGGCGGATGATCCAGGACATGGTGCGGGCGCACGTGGACTTCGGCGCCTCGCTGGTGGGCCGCATCATGGGGGACCGGGCCCTGCTGCGGAGCGCCTTCGGCATCACCGGGGGCCTCGCCGACGTGGACGTCACCGGCAGCGATCCCCACCACACGGGCCACCGCGTCGCGCTGCTGCGGTTCTCCTGCGGAGGGCGGGTCGTCTACAAGCCGTCGGACCTCACCTTCCAGTTGCTGCTCATGGGCGACCCGCAGTCGTACCAGCTCTGCCGGATGCACTACCCCGCCCTGCTGCCGTACACCGACAGCCTCTTCACCACGCTCGACGCGGCGCTCCCGGCGATCCGCATCGTCGCGTTCCCGCACGCGCGCGGTGAGTACGGCTACATGCAGATGGTCGCGAAGGCGCGGCAGATTCCCCTGGTGGATCAGCCCACGTACTTCCGGAAGCTGGGCCGGATCATCACGGTGTCGGCGGTGTTCGGCATCACCGACCTGCATCACGAGAACGTGATGGCCACCGCGCAGGGGCCCCACCTCATCGACGCGGAGATGGGCTTCAACTACGCGGGGCCGCACGGCAACCCCATCGCCCACGCCGCGCTGTCCCAGGTGCTCCACATCGCCCCGCCGCCGCACAGCATGGTGGGCGGCGTCTTCACCACCGACCTCTACCGGGGACAGTGGCAGGCCAGCAACGTGTCCGCGCCCTACAACCAGCAGGAGGTCAACGCGGGGTTCAGCACCGCGCCCCACGGCGCCTGGGTCCAGGCCTCCGCGTACCCGAACGAAATCCTGGCCGGCATCCGCGAGGAGGTGGACCGCATCGTCACCGCCCTCAACACGGGCCGGGTGGACGCCTGGCTCAACCAGTTCCAGAACGTCGCCCCCATGGCGCGCGTGCTCCTGATGACGACGGACATGTGCCGCGCGCACGCGGAGGGCATGACCCAGAACATGAACGGCACCCTGAGCACGGAGGCCCATGCCATCGGCCAGGGCCTGTTCGACTGGCTGACGTGGTACGGCGGCCAGCACAACGCGGTCCCCGGGGCCCTGTTCGAACCCCACAACCGCCAGCACTTCTTCACGCCCCTGCGCACCCAGGGCGTCACCTACCTCGCCGCGACCGCGCAGGGCGTGACGGTGGCGAACCTCACGGAGGTGCGCAACACGCTGAACCCGCTCCGGGGCGCCATGGGCCGGCCGCAGCTCAAGACGAAGCTGCGCACGGCGCTGGAGACGACGCTCGGGTGTGGCCCGCTGCTCTGACGGGCCTCAGCGGTCGTCCGGCTCGCAGACGTAGTCGTACTCGTACGTCGTCGTGATCCGGCCGCTGGAGGCGTCACGGTCCTCCCGCCGGAGGATGCGGCCGTCCTCGGCGTACCGGTACTCCGAGACGGTCCGCGTCTCCCCGGAGGCGCCATTCTGGGACACCATCGTCCGCAAGGCGCTCAACACCCTGCCGTCCTCGCCGTACTGGTACTCGGTCCGCAGCGAGTCGAACCAGGCCGTGGGCCGACCGTGCTCGTAGCGCAGCAGCACCCCGTCGGGCCCGTAGTGCCAGCGCTGCTCGGTGCCCGTCGAGGTGACGTGACGGACCAGCCGCCCCTCGAAGAACGCCTTGAGCTCCTGTAGCGCCCCGGTGGGTGAACGGCGGACGACCTCCGTCAGGGCTCCGGCCGCGTCATGGGTCCGCTCCTCGCGCCACTGCAGCCCCTGCTCGGGGTCCGGGGACCAGCCCTCGGCGCTCAGGATGCGGCCCTGCGCGTCCAGGATGTACCGCTGCGTCAGGGCCGTGTGCGTGAAGCCCGAATGGCTCCGCGTCGTCGTGGCGCCGAGCAGCCACCCCCGCGCATCGCGCTCCATGACTGCCTCGGTGAGCGCATTGAAGTACGTGTGCTCCCACCGCAAGAGCTGTCCATCCGCCGCGCGCCTCCAGACGTCGTCGTAGTTGGCCATGGACTCGGCTGGCGACTTGTCGTGGGCCACCAGCCGGTGACACGCGTCGTAGCTGAAGGCCTCGTACCAGTCGTTGGACGTCTCGAACGAGTCCAGGCGCCCGAGCGCATCGTGATCCAGGCGATAGTCCTCGGAGCTGTACGGCGTCGTGCTCCAGACACGGCAGGGACGCGGAATCGCGCGCCGCGCATGGCCGGGACGCAAGGCGTCACAGGCGTCGGGAGACAGCTCGCAGAACAGCTCCGGGGGCCGGTCCTCGATGAGCCCTTCGTTCGGCATGCGCCCCAGGTCCAGCGGAGGACAAGACGCCTGCTGGGGTGGCCGAGGCGGCACGTCTTCCTCCGTGGGCTCCGTGAGCGGGGGCGGCTTCACCTCCGGGTCCTGCGAGGGCCCCGGCCCCGGTGGTGGCTCCACCTCTGCGGGAGGGACGTCCACCGGCGGCCCTTCGTTCACTTCCGTCTGGGAGCCACATCCCACCGCCCCCAGCCACATCGCCACGCCCAACGACGCCCACGTCCACCGGACCATCCCGCTTCCCTCCTGTCGCGGATTGGCGCGAAGCTGCGGACGGTCCACCATGGATTCAAGTCCCGTGCGACGGTGAGTATCGGCAGTTCAGCCCGGCCATTCCTCGCTCCGCTCGGACGGAGAGAGCCGACATGACTTTGAGTCCGTCTGGGTTCGACCCTGCGAATCACTCTCCTCAGCGTGGTCCGTAACGGAGCAGCCCCCAGGAAAGACACCTGAGGCAGGGGCCGTTTCCCTTCGAAGCGCACGTCTTTGAGCTACACCTCGGTCATGAGTAACCGTTCACCGGCACAGGGCGCGTTCGCGAGCTGAAGCGTTCCCGGAGCGGGCCGCAGCATAGTCAACCTGTCCACGAAAGCGGCTCACGCCCAATGCGGCTGACGCTCCACGCGACGGCAGTGCTCCAGTTCGCCGGAGCGACCGGCCGAGTGCTGCCGCGCAACGGGTACCCCCAGTTCATCCGCAACCACGCGACAGCCTTCCACGAGAACGGCGGCTCCTTCACCAATCTGCCATCGGCGTGTCGGGCGCCTTCGAGGTCTTCCGCAACACGCGGCTCTCCATGGCGCAGCACCTGCCCTCACCCCTGGGCGCGGCCGTCGACCCTCTAGGAGACCGCGACACCCGCACCGCCGCGCCCGAGCGCAGGTCATCGACGGCCGCTGAAGGCCCGGAGGCGCCGGCTCGCCTCATCGATAGACATAGCCTCGGCTCAACGAGCGCTCGAGGTCGGAGAGCGCCTTCACCATTCCGTAACGGATCTGTTCGAGGGGATCTCCCACGTACGTGCGCAGCCCCTTCTTCAGGTCGTCGCTCCACCCGAACTTCTCGTCGAACGTGTCGAGCGCCCAGCCGACGAGGAGCCCCACCGCGATGGTCCCGGCGACGACAAGCCACAAAGGCGCTGCCGCCAGCCCCAGGAACGCGGCTCCCGCTCCCAGGAATGCCATGAGGCCCGAAGCGATGGCGCTTCCAACGACGGCCTTGGCGACGTCCATGCCCAGGTCCGCCAGCAGATCTGTAAATGGCTTGTCGCCGTCGGACATCCAACTGGCGATATCGACGACCCCCGTGAAGGCGATGTTCAGAAGCGAGGGCGCGGACTTGAGTTCCTTGAGCCCCGCGACCACCGCCTTGGGGACGCTCGAAAACGACAGAATCATGGGGTGACGCTGCCGCAGGTAGCGTGTGTAATGCATCAACTCGCGCAGAGCGGGATTGCCTCGGATGACAGCAAAGGCTTTCTTGCCCGCGCTTCTGCGGATGTAGATTCGGGTCGCCAGGATGCCGCGAAACTCCCGGCCGTCGTAGATCCCCTTGCCAAGCTCCGCGGCCGTCTTGGCTGCTTTTTCCGGAGTGATGCCGCAAATCCATTCCATCATTGAAGCAAGACAGCCCTCATTGAGTTCTTCGAGCGCATAGACGCCCTCCTTGCATTTCTTCGTCGCGGTAACGGGAACCACGTGGACATCGTCCGCCATCAGGGGCGCGACGTGTGTGTGGACTCGACGAAGCTCATCGATCTCCACCGTCCCCCGCGTCAGGTCCCGGGAGACAAGGGCGGGATCCGGCTGCCGGAGGAGGGCTGCATTCCTGGGCAGGCCCTGAATCGGTTGAAACACCTTCTGCGGCCGTGAGCCTTCGTACCGGAGCTTGTCGAGCTTCACCGTCCCCCGCGTCATCTCCCGCAGGGCCGACGCGGAGGAATCCGGGCTCGTGAGGAGCGACCGATTCGCCGGAAGTGCACTGTGGATCCGGAGATTGACCGGATCCTCGGCCTGAGGCTTGGGGACGATGGCCTTCAGGTCGATCCGCGTCACAGTCCGCCCGTTCTTCTGAATCAGGACGGGGCCCAGATACTCCCGGGGAAGCCGGATCTTCAGAGGAGTGCCATCATGGAAGGAGGCCGTCTGCATCAGCGCTTCCTTCCCCGCGATCTGGAAGCGCGTGCCGCCGCTCTTCGCGCCAGGCCGGGTATCCACCGTCAGCAGGCTTCCAGTCCCAAGGCTGATATCCAGATTCAGGTCGCGAAACAGCACGGGGAGTTCCCTTCTCGTGGAGCACCGGAACCAATGGCAGTCATGCAACGCACGTCCCTGCGGGACTGCATCATCCCGGCGAATGAACTGACAAGACAACCGGTCCTCATCGACTCAACATGGCAGGTTGGCTTTGGAGGGGATGCCACGCGTTGCCAGCAGCACACGTGGCCGGACCGTGCGGCACGGACGCCGCGGCCATCCAAGCCTTGACTGAACGGGCTTTCAGCCGCACCCTTGCCGGGTGAAGGCCCGCCCTGTCGACAATCCGCCCAACCCCTGGGCGAGCACCGCGGTGGAGTACCTGGACGAGATTCCCCCCGCGCGCCTGGAGGTCTGGGAGGACCACAGCCGCTCCATCATCGCGACCAACGACAGCCCCGACGTGTGCTTCTCCTGGAGCGTCAACCCGTACCGGGGCTGCCTCCACGCCTGCGCCTACTGCTACGCGCGCCCCACGCACCAGTACCTGGACTTCGGCGCGGGCACCGACTTCGAGACGCGCCTCGTCGTCAAGCCCAACGCCCCGGAGCTGCTGCGCGAAGCCTTCGACCGTCCGTCGTGGAAGGGAGAGACGGTCGTCTTCAGCGGCGTCACGGACTGCTACCAGCCCCTGGAGGCCTCGCTCCGGCTCACCCGCCAGTGCCTGGAGGTCTGCGCCGAGTACCGAAACCCCGTGGGCATCGTCACCAAGGGCGTGCTGATTGAGCGCGACCTGGACGTGCTCCAGCGGCTGGCGGCGGAGACACGGCTGTTCGTGAGCATCAGCCTCCCCTTCCACAACGAGGAGCTGGCGCGCGCCATGGAGCCGCTCGTCGCCACGCCCAAGCGGCGCCTGGCCGCCATCCGCAAGCTCACCGAGGCCGGCATCGACGTGGCCGTGTCCGTGGCCCCCATCATCCCCGGCCTCAACGACGAGGACATCGCGCGGGTGCTCACCGCCGCGCGTGAGGCCGGCGCCACGAGAGCGCACTACACGCTCCTGCGGCTCCCCGGCCCCGTGCAGGCCGTCTTCGAGGAGCGCCTGCGCGCGAAGCTGCCCCTGCGCGCGGACCGGGTGCTGCACCGCATCCGCGAGACGCGCGGCGGGGAGCTCACCGACAGCCGCTTCAAGCACCGCATGCGCGGCGAAGGGCTCTACGCCCAGACCATCCACCAGCTCTTCGCGACGGCGGCGCGCAAGGTGGGCATGCGCGCGTCGTCCATCACGGAGGCCGCGCCGGACACCTTCCGGCGCCCCGCGCGGCCCTCCACCTCACCCCAACTGTCGCTCTTCTAGGCAGCGAAGGGCGCGACAGCCGGGGGCGCTATTTCCGGATGGCTTGCAGGATGGACAGCAGGATGACGGCGCCCACCGTGGCCACCAGCAGCGAGTACAGGTTGAAGCCCGTCACGCCGCTGCCTCCGAAGAAGCTGAACACCCAGCCGCCCAGCATGGCACCCACGATGCCGGCGAAGATGTTGGCGAACATCCCCATCCGGGCGTTGGTGCCCTTGATGATGCTGGCCAGCCAGCCCGCGATACCGCCCAACACCAACCACGAGCAGATTCCCATGCCGTCCTCCCACAAGTAGGGCCGAAGCCTTACCAGACCTCACAGCGGTTCGCAGCGGGCGCCACCATCGGCGAGCCCGCGGGGCAGGAGAAGGCCTGCTGGAACTGCGGCAGGTTCACGTCCGGCCCCTTCACGCGCAGGAACGCCGGCGAGTGCGAATCCGTCAGCGCCCGCTGCCGCGCAGCCTCATTACGAATCTTCGAGCACCACGATTGCGCGTGCGCGAGGAAGAACTGCTGCCCCGGCGTGAAGCGGTAGGAGTTCGCCTTCGCCGCCTGGTCCGGGTGCTTGGCCAGGTAGGCCTCCATGGCCGCGTACGCCAGCTTGAGGCCGCCCAGGTCCGCGACGTTCTCGCCCAGGGTGAGCTTGCCGTTCACCTTCACGTCGTCCACGGCGGTGTACCCGTCGTACTGGTTCTTCACGCACGACACGCGCTCGCGGAAGGCCTTGTCCGACGCCGGGGTCCACCACGTGCGCAGGTTGCCGTCCGCGTCGAACTGGCGGCCCTCGTCGTCGAAGCCGTGGGTGATTTCGTGGCCCACCACCATGCCCATGGCGCCGAAGTTCACCGCCGCGGACGCGTCCCGCCCGAAGAACGGCGGCTGGAGGATGCCCGCCGGGAAGACAATCTCGTTGGTGGCCGCGTTGTAGTAGGCGTTCACCGTGGGCGGCGACATGAACCACTCCTGCCGGTCCACCGGCTGGCCCACCTTGCGGAGCTGGCGCGCCTGCTCGAAGGCGTCCGCCGCCAGCAGGTTGTCCAGGAACGAGTCGCGCGTCACCGTCAGCCCCTCGTAGGTGCGCCACTGGTCCGGGTAGCCGATCTTGTTGGTGATCTTCTTCACCTTCACCAGCGCCTGCGCCTTGGTCTCCGCGTCCATCCAGGACAGCGTGTCCAGGTTGCGCTCGAAGGACTGCTCAATCTGCTGGACCATGTCCAGCGTGGTGGCCTTGCCGTCCGCGCCGAAGGTGCGCGCGATGAAGGGCTTGGCCAGCGCGTGCGGCAGCGCGTCGTCCGTGGCGTCCACGCACTTCTTCCAGCGCGCCAGGTCCGCCTTCGCGCCGGTGAGCACCGAGGACTCGAAGCGGAAGAACTCGTCGCGCAGCGCCTTGGGCAGCGCCGTCTGCACGCTCTTCACCAGGTGGTAGGAGAGGTACGGCCCCATGTCCGTCGGCCGCTGCTGACGCACCAGCGCGGACACCTCCGAGAAGAACTTCGGCTCCGTCACGTTGAGCGCTTCACCGGCGGGCAGCCCCACCTGCGCGAAGTACGTGTCCCACTGGAACGCGGGCGCCAGTTGCTTCAGGCCCTGACGCTCCAGGCGGTGGTAGACCTTCTCCGGCTCGCGGCGGTCCTCCTTGGGCAGCCGCGCGTTGGCCAGGCGCGTCTCGATGGCGAGGATGCCAATGGCCTTGCGGCTGGCCACGAAGGGCGCGTCGCCCAACAGCTCGAACACCTTCTGCACGTGCGCCTGGTAGGCGTTGCGCGCCTCGCGCATCTTCACGTCGGGCTTGAGGTAGTAGTCGCGGTCCGGCAGGCCCAGGCCCCCGGCGTCCACCACGGCGATGACCTGCGTGGCGTCCTTCTGGTCCTGATCCGAGCCCACGCGGAACAGCGCGTTCACGTCGCGCGCGTGCAGCCACGCCACCGCGCCGGCCACCGCCTGCGGGCTCTTCAGGCCGTTGAGCTTCGCCAGGTACGTGCGCAGCGTGGGCAGCGACTGCTCCAGCTTCGCCTCGTCCATGCAGGAGCCGTAGAAGTCCCCCAGCTTCTTCTCCTCCGGGGTGCCCTCGCCCTGCCCTTCCGCGGCCTTCGTGAGGATGTCGCGCAGCACGGTCTGGTTGCGCTCGGCCACGGTCTCGAAGCCGCGGCTCCAGCGCGCGCGCTCGGCGGGGATCTCCGTGGTCTTCAGCCAGCCGCCACACGCGTACTGGTAGAAGTCGTCACAGGGGTTCACGGACGGGTCCATCACCGCGGCGTCCAGGCCCGGCGGCATGGGGCGCTCGGACATGGGCACGGCGGGGGCCGGCTGCGCGGGCGCGGCCGGCGCGGCGGCGGCCACGGGGGCCGGGGGGGTGGCCTGGGGCGGCTCGGGGGTGGGCTCCGCCGTCTTGCAGGCGGCGCCAAGGACACAGGAGGCGGCGAAGAGGGCCAGTCGCTTCAAAGCGTTCTCCAGCACGGACAAGGGTGAGAATCCGGCGCGCATCAACCCCTGATGCGCGGGGGCATTCCAGCTTCAACTCATGCGCGTGTGACAGGGGCGCCATCCGCTGTCCACCATTGAAGCAATGGCGCCGCCTCCGGAAACGGCCGCGCCCCGCGAAACGCCCCTTGCGTGAAGAAGGGGCGCTCCGGGGGCGCGAAGGACTCCGGGTGAAGCGTGGGGGGGAGCGTCAGTCCTCCTTGCCGAGGATGGCCTCCTTGAGGCCGCTGTCCACGGGGTCCTTGCCCAGCCACACGGAGAAGAGCGCGTCCGCGAAGTCCTTGCCCTCCACGTCGATGGACTGGCCGCCCGTCACCTGCACGGTGGTGCCCTTGCCCGGCACGTAGGTGAGGTTGAGCTCCTGGCCCTCCTTCACCTCCGCGGGGATGGCGGCCTTGAAGGCGTCCAGGCGCGCCTGGAGCTTGGGCATGTTCGCGCCCGCGCTCTTCTTGAAGCCGTTCTCGATGGCCTCGGTGATCTGCTCCTTCTTGAGGTCGCGCTTCATGAACATGCGCACGCGCTTGACCTCGTCCGCGTTGAGCAGCGCGGTGGCGTCCTGCGTGGGGTTCTCCACGTAGAGGCCCAGCGTGTAGACCTTGAAGATGGCCTTCTTGCGCAGGCCCACGCCGTTGAGCTTCAGCTCCTTGCCGGCCACGGTGGCGGTGTCCGGGTACTTCACACCCGCGATGTCCTTGGCCATGACGGGCGCGGCGAGGGTCAGCGACAGCAGCACGGCGGTCAGCGTCTTCTTCATGGGAAAACCTCCGGGTGGGTTCCTGCGCGATGTTGGACGCAAACCTACCCATGCGTCTTCACGAAAGGAGCCACGAAGGCCCTCCGCGTCTTGACGTACCGCGGCGAAGCGCCCGGAAGACAACAGGTTCTTCAATGAATGCGGGATGCCGGCGCCAGCACCAGGCCGTCCTTCGCGAAGCGCGCCACCTCCGCGTGGAGGTCCGCGGCGGACATGCCCGTGGCCTGGACGACGGCCTCTTCCGACAGGCCCTCCACGGCCATCTTCAGCACCAGCAGCGCGGGCGGCGTGGCCTCCATGTAGAAGGTCACCAGCCGCTCCGGGTGACGCCAGAGCAGCGCCAGCTCCTCCCCTTCCGCCGGCGCGGCCTCCGCGCCCCGGGCCCGCATGAAGGCGCAGAGCCGGTAGGGCTGCTCCAGCACCGTGAGCGTGGGGTTGGGCGTCAGGCGCTCCACGGCGTCAGGGATGGCCTCCTCGGAGGCGAACACGGCGAAGTCCGTCCACTCGAAGCGCGCGAGCGCGGGCAGGAACGGCGGCAGCCCCTTCGCGGCGGCGGCGTCCGCGACGAAGGGCGCGAAGCCCTCGCCCAGGCGGTTGAGCTCGTAGTGCCGCGCGGGGCGCGTGCGGGTGTAGCCGTCCACCAGCGCGTCCCACGCCTCCGGCGACACCGCCTTGCGCGTCAGCGGGAAGAGCTTCTCCAGCGTGGAGCGCACGTGGCCGCGCACGAACTGGCCGTAGAGCGCCATGCGCTCCGGATCCACGTCCCAGCCCGGGTGCGACGCGGACAGCTTCAACAGCCCCTCCGCGCCGGGCGGCCCGGCGAGGTACGCGTCCATGCTGTCGAAGAAGTGCTTCAGCGACGGCTTCATCGCGCCCCCTCCGCGAGCACGGCGCGCGCCCGGTCCGCCTCGTCCAGCACGGCGTCCAGGGACGGGATGGCCTGGTCCCATTCAATCAACGTGGACACCGGGCCGGTGCGCTCCAGCGTGTAGCGGTACAGCGCCCAGACGTCGTCGCAGACGCGGTCGCCGTGCGTGTCGATGAGGACCGTCTCGCGCACGTCGTGGCCGGCCAGGTGCACCTGCACCACGCGCTCCAGGGGCAGCGCGTCCACGAAGGCGCGCGGGTCGTAGCCGTGGTTGCGCGCGTTGACCCAGACGTTGTTCACGTCCAGGAGCAGCCCGCAGTCCGCGGCCTCCACCACCTGGCGCAGGAAGTCCGCCTCCTTCAGCGTGCCGCCCGGCATGGCCGCGTAGTAGCTGGGGTTCTCCAGCAGGAAGGGGCGCTCCACGCGCGCCATGACCTCGCGCACGCGCGGCACCACGTGCTCCACCGCGGCCTCCGTGAAGGGCAGCGGCAACAGGTCGTGCAGGTGGACCCCACCCAGTCGCGAGTAGCACAGGTGATCCGAGAAGAACGGCGCGTCCAGCCGCTTCACCAGCGCGGCCAGGCGGGTGACGTAGTCGTCATCCAGCGCGTCCGGCCCGCCGATGTTGAGCCCCACGCCGTGCGGCAGGAGCGTCCAGCGCTCGCGGCACGCGTCCAGGGCGCGCTGGGAGCGGCCGCCCAGCGTGAGGAAGTTCTCCGGGATGAGCTCCACCCAGTCCAGCGCGCGCGGCGTGCGCGGCAGCGCTTCGTAGAAGTCGCGGCGCAACCCGATGCCCGCGCCCAGCGGCTTCAATCCATGGCGGTCTGCGTAGCGGGCGGACGGCATGCGGGGCTCCTCCTGGGGGTGAAACAACACGGGCGGCAGGAAGGACCCTTCCCGCCGCCCGCGCGCCTGGGAGGAGACCTGTCACGCAGGCCCTCCCGAGGGGTGACTACTTCTTGCCGCTGCAGGAGCCAGCGCCGCAGGAGCCGGCGCCACAGCTACCCTCGGCGCCCTTCTCCGGGGTCGCGGCGGGAGCGGCGGCGGGGGCGGCGGCGTCGGCGGGCTTGTTGCTGCAGCTCGCCTCGGCGCCCTCGGCCGCGCCCGGCGAGGCGGCGTGCACCTTGCTGCCCTCCGCCGCCTTGTTGGACGCGCAGCCGGTGGCCAGCGCGCCGAGGGACAGGGTGCCGACAACCGCCGCAAGAGCCTTGACGTTCATGTGTTGCTTCCTTTCGTACCGCGTGGGGTGTGACTACGGGGGAATGGATGACGACAACCGCTACGGCTTGAACTGCGTGGAGCCCCAGGCGTCGACCGTGACGTCGGCCCGCTCGCCCACCTTCAGCAGCAGCGCCTCGGTGCGCTTGATGCCATAGGCCTCCAGGGGAATCTGGAACTTCGCGCGCACGCGCAGCAGCTCGCCCGCGGCGCGGTTCTTCGTCTCGGCGGTCTCCTGGAGGTACGTGGCCGTCACCTCCACGGGCTCCTCGCGCGTGACGCCGTGGATGGTGAAGGTGCCCTTCGTCTTCAGCACCACGGGCTTCGCGTTGGCGAGCGGCGCGGGCAGGGCCACATCCTTGAACTCGAAGACGATGTCCGGGTGCTTCGCCGCGTCCAGCCAGCGGTCGTTCTGGAGGTGGCCGTCGCGCGTCTCGTTGCCCGTCTTGATGGACTTCACCGGCACCTGGAAGCGGCCGCTGGCCTTCTGCCCCTTCACGTCCACGCGGCCCGTCACCTGGTTGGACAGGCCGTTGATGACCTCCAGCGGCGCGTCCAGCACGAACATCACCGTGTCGCGGCTGTTCGGATCATGGAAGACGAACTGCTTGTCGGCCGGAGCGGGCTCCGCGGCGGACGCGGACAACGACAGGGTGGCGGCGAGCATCAGGACGCTGCGGAACATGGCGGACCTCATCTACGGATGCCGCGAACCTCGCGGATGCATGCGATACGCGACACCCGGGAATCAGTTACGGCCCCTTTTCATTTCCGGGTGTTCACCCCGCGTCGTCCGGGGCCCGCCCGCCGTCCAGTGACTCACGCAACCCACTGCCCGGCGCAGCATGGAGCTTGACGCCGCCTGGGTCAATTCGGACGCCCAGGTCTTCCAGCAATGGGGTCAATTCAGCGAAGGCGGGCCTTGGGAGGTGACGGGCGAGCAGCGCGTCGAACAGCGGCTGGCCCGCGACGGTGTCCACGGCGTCACCGAAACTTTCGAGTGTCGCGGTGGGTCCGCGCGTGGCGAGCAGCTCCAGCACGTCCTCCAGGCGGGCGCGGCCGTGCGTCACGCGGCGCAGCTCCACGTCCAGGTGGAGCGCGAAGAGCGCGCCGGTCCAGTAGATGCCCATGAAGTTCCGCTCCTCGGCGACGGCCTCTTGCATGGTGCGTGAGCGCGAGGCGGCCTGGCCCCGCGCGAAGCCCTTCGTCAGCTCCTGCCAGGCCTGCTGGGCCGTCTGGCGTCCGGAGCGCGCGCGGGCGAGCTCCGTGTAGTAGGTGGCCAGGCCTTCGGTGAGCCAGGCCACCCGCGGCACCAGGGTCGGATGCGTCAGGTGCAGCATCTCGTGGACGGCGACCCAGTCACGCGCGAAGGACGCGGCGGTGGCGTCCTGCCCCACGAGCAGGGAGATGCTGGGCGGCGAGCTCCACAGGGTCATCCCGAAGACGCCGGGCGTGTCGTCGCCGGGCACGGGCACGACGCGCACGGTGATGCGCGGGTACGGGAAGGCCTTGCGCACGGTGAGCACCTCCCGCCCGGCCTGCTCGAGCCACGCGCGGAGGTCCGCGTCCGTCAGGTGCGTGAAGCGGCCCAGCAGCGCGACGTCCATCACGGAGGCGCCGACGCGCGCCTCGAGCCGCCTGCCGCCGAAGGCATGGAAGCCCGCGTCGATGAGGTCCTCGCCGCGCAGGTGGTAGACGCCGCGCGCGTCGGGAGTCCATGGCAGGAGCGCGTCCGCGCCGGACACGGTGAGCTCCACGCGCAGGCCGGGCGTCACGCGGCTGGGGGTCAGCAGGTAGGCCTTGCCGGCCACGTGCCACGTGTCCCCTTCCCCCATGCCCCCGAACAGGTGCCCGCCGCCCCCTCGCGAAGAGGAGGCCAACAGGTAGTGATAGCGGAGGATGCGCGCCCCTTCAGGCACCCGCACCACGCCGTCCCGGGGGAAAAGCTCGGCGCTGCTCCCGTCCCCGAACGTCGCCACCACGGAGCTCTCGCGCCCCGGCTGCCGGAAGAGGAACGCGCCAGGAGGCGACGGTGGCAGGGCGATCTCCACATCCAGCCGTGGCGAGGGGTCGCGCGTGTACGTGATGCCGTAGCGAAGGGGCTCGTCCTCCCTGGGAGGCGCGAGCGGCACGGAGGCGCACGCCCCCAGCGTGAGCGCGAGCCCCACCAGCCACACGAGGGCCACCGTCGTCTTCCTTGCGTCCACCCTGCCCCCACGGTCCGCGGTCCGCGAGAAAGGACTCCACGACGGCCCCCATGCCGTCCAGCCCGGAATGTCGACGAGGGGGGACGCGCGCCCGCTCAGAGGGGCTTCTTGCGAGCACGGCGCGCGGGAGCGCTCCCCGCGAGGGAGCCCACCCGGCGCTTCCGGGAGGGCGCCTTCTTGCGCGAGGCGGGACTCCTCCTCGGCGTCGCGTGCGCGCGAGGCGCCTCACTCCCGGAGCCCCCCTCCACGGGAGCCCCCGCGACGAGCAGCGCGCGCGCCGCGTCCAATATCTCCCCCGCCAGCGGCTGCGACGCGGTGGCCCGGGCGAGCGTCATGGCGCCGAAGCACAGCGTCACCGTCGCCAGCATCTGCTGCCGGGGCGTGGCGCCCTCGCGCGCGGGCAGGTGTGTCTGGGCCTGACCCACCAGGTCCTCCAGCCCCTGGGCGAACGCGGCCTGCACCTCCGGCGCCGCGCGCGTCAGGTCCGACAGGAGCGACGGCATCATGCAGGCCGTGTCGCCCGTGTGCCGGTCGTACTGGTCCAGGTAGCGCCGCGCGAAGCGCTCCAGGAACGCCGGGCCCCGCATCCCCTCCAGCCCCGCGAGCCAGGGCGTCCGGCGCGCCGTCATGAAGGCGCGCAGCGACTCCGCGAGCAGCGACTCCTTGGAGGTGAAGTGGGCGTAGAAGCCGCCCACCGTCAGGCCCGCGGCCCGCATCACCCGCTCCACGCTCGCACCGCTGAAGCCCTCCGCGCGGAACAACTTCTCCGCCGCCGCGAGGATGCGCGCGTGCGTGGCCTGCTTGTGTTCAGCGGTGTAGCGCATCGCCCCCACTCCCTGCCTGCTCGCTCATCGGGGCTCCCTTGGACTTGAACTGATGGAAGGATGGTCATAATACCATCCCGGTCCAACGAACAGGGTCAGGGAGTGCGCGATGGAACAGCGGCGCGTCGTGGTGACGGGAATGGGGCTCATCAGCCCTTGTGGCATCGGCGTGGAGACGAGCTGGGACGCGCTGGTGAACGGCAAGAGCGGCGTGGGGCCCATCACCCTGTTCGACGCGAGCGCGCTGGACTGCCGCTTCGCCGGTGAGGTGAAGGGCTTCAACCCGGAGGACTACCTGGAACGGCGCGAGGTGCGCCGCATGGACCGCTTCGCGCAGTTCGCGGTGGCCGCGTCGGACATGGCCCTCGCGGACTCCGGCCTGGTCATCACCGAGGAGAACGCGGAGCGCGTGGCGGCCGTCATCGGCTCCGGCATCGGCGGCATCGGCAGCCTGGAGGAGACCCACCGCAAGGCGCTGGAGAAGGGGCCGGACCGCATCAGCTCCTTCTTCATCCTCCAGATGATCATCAACATGGCGCCCGGCTACATCTCCATGCGCCACGGCATCAAGGGCCCGTCCTGGTCCACCAACTCCGCGTGCTCCACCAGCGCGCACGCCATCGGTGAAGCGATGCGCGGCATCCAGCGCGGCGAGTTCGACGTGGCGCTGGCCGGCGGCGCGGAGGCCCCCATCTCCATGCTGGGCGTGGGCGGCTTCGCCGCGATGAAGGCCCTGTCCAACCGCAACGACGCGCCCCAGGCGGCCAGCCGCCCGTTCGACAGGGACCGCGACGGCTTCGTGCTCGCGGAGGGCGCGGGCATCCTCGTCCTGGAGGAGTACGAGCACGCCCGCGCGCGGGGCGCCCGCATCCTCGCGGAGCTGACGGGCTATGGCTCCAGCTCCGACGCCTACCACGTCACCTCGCCCGCGCCCGGCCACGCGGGCGCCCAGCGCGCGATGAAGGCCTCGCTGAAGGACGCGCGCCTCGACCCCGCGGACATCGGCTACCTCAACGCCCACGGCACCTCGACGGACATCGGCGACCTGCTGGAGATGGAGGGCATCGCGAAGGTGTTCGGCGACGCGGCCAGGTCGCTCGCCATCTCCTCCACCAAGTCGATGACGGGCCACATGAACGGCGCGGCCGGCGCCGCCGAGGCCGTCATCAGCATCCTCGCCCTCACCCGCGGCGTGCTGCCCCCCACCATCAACCTGGAGAACCAGGACCCGCGCATCCCGCTGGACTGCGTGCCCAACACCGCCCGGGAGACGCGCGTGAACGCCGTGATGAGCAACTCCTTCGGCTTCGGCGGCACCAACGTCGCCCTCGTGTTCCAGCGGCTCCCGGAGACGCGCTGAGGCGCTGTAAAAAATCTGGCGCCCGTTTACTGACTTTTCCCCAGTCCTGTCGCGCCGCGTCAGTCAAGCGTTCACAGCGCGGTGGACGGGCGCCGCCGCCGCACACCGGAACCGCCTGAAAGCCGTGTGATTACATGGGATTACGTCCCTGTAAGGCCAGGGTGGGGGCAGTCAACCCTTCGCGCGTCGCCTGCGGGACAGCGCTGCGGCGATCCGAAAACGTTCATTGCAAATCGGTAAATCGGTTTGCAGAGTGGATCCAGAGACCCGGTGTCGGAGCGTGGCTCCTGACGCGGCCCACCGGGGGTTGGAGCCATGAACAACGACAACGCTCTGAATGCGAACGTGGGGCTGAAGCTTCGCGGCCTGCGCTTGCAACGAAACATCAAGCAGGCGGATGCAGCGAAGGACCTGGGGGTCTCGCCCGCGTACTTGAACCTCATCGAGAAGGGCAAGCGCGTGATGCCCTTCCCGCTCCTGTGGAAGGCGCTGCGCTACTTCGAGCAGGACCCCGAGCAGTTCATGTCCACGCTGGGCGAGGGCCGCGTGGACGAGGCCCTGGCGAAGCTCCTGGATGAACCGCTGCTCAAGAGCCTGGACATCGACTCGGAGTCGCTCCAGTCGCTGTCCGCGGAGCCGAAGCTGGCCGGCACCGTGGCCGCGCTGTTCAACCTCTACAAGAACACGCGCACGCAGTTGGAGAACGTGCTCGCGCAGCTCAACGTGGAGGAGCGCACGCGCACGCAGGGCTCCACCTCGGGGCTGGGCGGCACGACGCCGGGCGTCCGCTTCGACTACTCGCCCTTCGACGAGGTCAGCGACTTCCTGGAGAAGCACCGCAACTACTTCCCGGAGCTGGAGGAGCAGGCGGAGGGCCTGCGCCGCGACTTCCGCCTGGAGCAGCAGCTCACCAGCAGCCAGCTCATCCGCATGCTGGAGGAGCGGTTCGACTTCAAGGTGCAGATTGAACGCGCGGCCAGCGGTTCTTCCGTGGTGCGCCGGCTGGACCTGGACGCGCGCACGCTCACGCTGTCGCCGGACCTCACGGAGCAGCCGCTGAAGTTCCAGGTGGCCGCGTCCATTGGCCTGATGGTGATGGACCGCGAGAAGCTGGTGGAGCGCATCCTGGGCGCGGGCCGCATGCGCCACGGGGAGACGGAGCGCCTCATCAAGGTCAACCTGGCGAACTACTTCGCCGGCGCGCTGATGCTGCCCTACGGCGAGTTCTTCAAGGAGGTGCAGCGCACGCGCTACGACGTGGAGCTGCTCTCCAACGTCTTCGGCACCACCTACGAGACGGTGGCCCACCGCATCTGCAACCTGTCCGACCCCAAGCGCCAGGGCCTGCCCTTCCACTTCCTGCGCGCGGACATCGCGGGGAACATCTCCAAGCGCTACAGCGGCACCGGCATCCGCTTCGCGTCCGGCGGCGGCTCCTGCGCGAAGTGGGCGGTGCACCTGGCGTTCCTCAACCCGTCCCAGATCACGCGCCAGTACTCCATCATGCCGGACGGCACGACGTACTTCTGCTTCGCGAAGGTGCAGTTGCAGCCGATTGAAGGCTCCATCGTGAAGGGGACGGCGTACTCCATCGGCCTGGGCACGCACGCGGAGAACGCGAAGTACCTGGCGTACGGCCTGCCCACCAACGACCTGCGCAAGGACGCCATCCCCAGCGGCATCTCCTGCCGCTTCTGCGAGCGCACGGACTGCAACCAGCGCGCGGCGGCCAGCTACCGCTTCGCGTTCGCCTTCGACGAGTACACGAAGAAGGACTGCTTCTTCTCCCCGCTGCTGGTCCACGAGAAGGAGAAGGCCGAGCGCAACGGAAACGCCGAGCCCGATGGCAACGGCCCTGAAGGCGCCGAGAAGCACGATTCGCTGGACAGGGGCGCCCGCCGCCGCAAGGTTCACGAGAACTGACATGCACCCGTCCGACAACGAACGCGCCCACATCGCCGACGCCATCCAGAAGCAGAAGAACGCGCTCGCCCCGCTGCGCATCACCGGCTCGCCCTCGGAGGTGGGCCAGGGGCTGGTCGCGCTGGCGGAGCTGTACGGCATGCTGGAGGACCACGCGGCCAGCCGCGAGCACTACGAGGAGGCCTTCGGCCTCTTCAAGACCGCGGGCAACAAGCCCGGCCAGGCGCAGGCGCTCTTCGGCCTGGGCGTGGTGAAGGCCCACTTCGAGGATCACAAGGGCGCCATCGAGCACATGGCCACCGCCGCCCTGCTCTTCAACGAGGCGCGCGACCGCGAGGGCGAGGCGCTCACCCGCGCCTGCATCGGCGAGTCCCTGCGCGCCATGGGCGAGGTCGACGGCGCCGAGGAGAAGTACCAGGAGGCGCTCATCCTCTACCGCCAGACGCGCAACACCGAGCGCATCGCGCGGCTGCTGCTGGACATTGGCGACCTGCGCATGGCCCGGGGCGAGTACGAGCCCGCCCGCAAGCGCTTCCTGGAGGCCGTGCCGCTCCTGGAGCAGGGCGAGGACCCGGAGGCGCTCGCGCTGGGGCACCTGCTGCTGGGCGAGTCCGAGGGCCTGATGGGTCACCACGACAACGCGCGCCCGCACCTGTTGCGCGCGGTGGACGTGTACGGCGAGCTGCACGACCACGTCTACGAGGCCCGCGCGCGCTGGGACCTGGGGCTGTCCTGCTACTACCTCCAGGACTTCGCCGCGTCCCGCGAGCAGTTCGAGGCGGTGCTGCCCATGTACGAGGACCTCCAGCAGCACGATGAGGTGGCGAAGGTGAAGAACGTCCTCGCGCACTTCGCCGCGCGCGGCGTGTAGCCCCGCGCGCGGTCCAACTCCGGTTCAGGCCTGGAAGCCCGCGCCCACCGCCAGCGCGAGCAACCCGATGACGCCCGCGGCGATGGCGGCGTAACGCCACTCGCCGCGCAGGCCCAGGAGCGTGCCCGCCATCGCCAGCCGCGCCACCGGCGTCACCAGCAGCATGGACGCCGCGCCCTTGCGCAACAGGTCGATGGCCACGTGCACGGACTCGTCGCGCGGCAGCAGCTCCAGCGCGAGCGACGTGACGAACATGCAGCCGCTGGTGATGGCCCCGGTGCGCAGCATGCGGGCAATCCACCGTTCCCCGGCGGCGAGCCTCCGGGCCCCCCGGCGCTCGCGTGGGAGCACCTCCGGCTGGGTGATGGGTTCCCTCGGGAGCTCCTCGTGGAACTCCGCGTCCAACGCCACCGACGTCGCCTGCGTGTTGCGACGTGGGGGTCCTGCCTCCGGCACCCGCATCGACGGATGGACACCGGGTAGTTCAGGCTCCGCTTCACTCATTTCCATACGCTCGGCCACAGCCCCTCCCCTCCCTTCCACAACATCTGTCCGGCCACGATCAACAGGACCGCCGCGAAGAGCTTCTTGAGCACCGCGGTCGGGGTCCTCAGCATCAGCTTGCTGCCCACGGACGCGCCGCCCAGCACCCCTACGACCAACGGCGCCACGAGCCCGAGATTCAATTGGCCGCGCCACGCGTACGCCGCGACGCTGGCGGCGCCGGTGACGCCCACCATCAGGTTGCTGGTGGCGCTGGCGACCTTGAAGGGCACGCGCATGCCGTAGGTCATCAGCGGCACCTTCAGCGGACCGCCGCCCACGCCCAGCAGCGCGGACAGGCCGCCCGCCACGAAGGAGCCGGAGATGCCCAGCGGGTAGTTGCCGGGCTCGTAGTTGGCCGCCGTCGCCGGCTCCTGGACGGGGCGGCGCAGGAGCAGCATCTGCAGCGCCACGAAGAGCGTGAAGAGGCCGAACACCACGGCCACCATCGCCTCCGCGACGAAGGCCGCGACGAGCCCCCCGACGATGGCCCCCATCACCGTGGCCAGCTCCAGGGTGAGCCCCAACCGCAAATCACTCAGCTTGTTCTCCACGTAGCTGGCGGCGGCGGCGCAGGAGTTGGCCACCACGCACATCAGGCTCGCGGGGACGGCCTGCTCCAGCGGGATTCCGAAACCCAACACCAGCACGGGCACCAGGACGATGCCGCCCCCGATGCCCAGGAGCGCCCCCAGCCCACCCGCCAACACACCCGCCGCCATGAGGAGCAAGACCGTCATTCCCTATCGAGGATAGGAGGCACTCCCCGCTTCGGATAGCGCCACGCCCCGGGGGGCAACCTGCTCGATCGGTTGGATGCCCTGCACGCGGACACGACCCCGCGACGCGGGCCGTGTGGCTCCGTTCACTACGCGGCGGTGGCGCCCAGCGTCCCCTCCGGGAACTCCTCCAGGAACCGCGCGCGCGTGCGCGGCGTGTAGGTGCCGCGCGCCATGTAGCCGTGCAGTCTGCGAATCAAACCGCGCGTCACCTCCAGCGCGGCGTCCAGCTCCGCCGCGAAGTCGAAGTGATCATTGCGGTACAGCTCCTGGTAGGAGAGCTGCGAGTACGCCGGGAGCGCCCGCATGCGGCCCAGCGGGCTGGAGAGGAAGAGCCCGGAGACGTAGAGCCCGCGCACCCAGCCGTCCAGCTCCGCCTTGGTGGGGGCCTGCCCCACGCGGTCCTGCGACGCCAGGCGCACCAGTTCATAGATGCCCCGGCCAATGCCCCGCAGCGGGATGCCGGAGGTCTTCACCACCTGGAACTTCTCGCGGATGCGGGCGGTGCCCACCCCGTCCGTGCCGTCCTGCTGGCGCAGGAAGAAGAGCGTCTGGGCCCACTCCACCTGACGCCGTGCGTCCCAGGCCCGCTCGCCCTTGCGGCGGTGGCGCAGCACCAGTTGGTCCACCAGCGGGTGGAGGCGCCGGTCCAGGCTCAGGTGCATGAAGTACCCCGCGAGGATGGCCAGGCCCGCCTCGGTGCCCACGAGGGCGCCGGAGGCGACGAGCTCCGCCATCTTCAGGCCCAGGCCCACCGGGGCGCTCTCGTGGTACAGCCGCGCGAAGAGGGGCCAGCCGGCCTCCGGCTGCATCATCACCCCCAGGCCCCCGCGCACGCCTGCGCACAGCGGCAGGTCCGGCAGCGCCGCGCCGAAGCGCGCGTACGGCAGGTCCTCGGACAAGGCGCGCACCCAGTCGGCGGGGAGGCCGTCCGGGTGGGCCGCCAACCGTTCGATGGCCGTCAGATGAAGCAACAGGGTGGGCATTGGGAGTGCACAGCTATCCAGCGCGCCGGGGCATTGCAATGCCTCAGTGGCAACCAGCGCTTTGCGAGCAACACGCGGCGCGTCTACAGTCGCGCCCCTCGGATCACCCCCTCCCTCAGCCCAGGAGTCCAAGTCGCCATGCAATTCAGTCTCGTCTCCGGTGAAGCCGCGCCGGTGAGCGGTGAGCTGCTCGTCATCCCCCTCTTCGAGGGCGAGCTGGGTGATTCCGCCCCCGCGCCGCTGACGGCCGCGGACGCGGCGCTGGACGGCAAGCTGCGCGCCGCCGCCACCCAGGAGGGCTTCAAGGGCAAGGTGGACCAGTCCTTCGTCGTGCACACGCTGGGGAAGCTGGGCGCGGACCGCGTCCTGCTCCTGGGCCTGGGCAACCGCGCGCGCTTCCAGCCGGAGGTGCTGCGGCTGGCCGCAGGCCGCGCGGCGAAGACGGCGCAGCGGCTGAAGGCCACCGCCATCGGGTTCCGCGTGCCCGCCACGGACGACGCGGCGATGGCCGTGCGCGCGGTGGTGGAGGGCCTGGAGCTGGGCGTCTACCGCTTCGACAAGTACAAGTCCTCCGCGCGCGAGGACAAGGCCAGCCCCAAGCTGGGCCGCGCCACGCTGTCCCTGCCGCAGGGCACGGAGAAGTCGCGCGCGCTGGAGGACGCGCTCCACCTGGGCCTGAAGCTGGCGGAGGCCGTCAACTGGGCGCGCGACCTGGTCAACGAGCCCCCCAACGTGGTGACGCCCACGAAGCTGGCGCAGGCCGCGCAGCAGGCCGCCAAGGAGGGCGGGCTCACGGCGGAGATTGGCGGGCGCAAGGAGATCGAGCGCCTGAACATGGGCATGTTCCTGGGCGTCACCGCCGGCAGCGTGCAGGAGCCGCGGCTCATCCACCTGGTCTACACGCCGAAGAACGCGAAGGACGCCAGGCGCGCCCCGCTGGCGCTGGTGGGCAAGGCCATCACGTTCGACTCGGGCGGCCTGTCGCTCAAGCCCACCGAGGGCATGGTGGAGATGAAGACGGACATGGCCGGGTCCGCCGCGGTGCTGGCCGCGATGAAGGTCATCGGCTCCGTGGTGAAGCCGCCCTTCCCCGTGCACGCCTTCATCGGCGCGTGCGAGAACATGCCGTCCGGCACGGCGTACAAGCCCGGCGACATCCTCACCGCGCGCTCCGGCAAGACGGTGGAGATCACCAACACGGACGCGGAGGGCCGCCTCGTCCTGGGTGACATGCTCACCTGGGCCGGCGAGCACGAGCCGTCCGCCATCATCGACCTGGCGACGCTCACGGGCGCGTGCATGGTGGCGCTGGGCAGCTACATCGTGGGCGCCTTCGGCGACGACGACGACGCGGTGAACAGCGTGCTCTCCGCCGCGCGCGCCGCGGGCGAGGAGATGTGGCGCCTGCCCGTCAGCGACCTGCAGAAGGACGCGCTGCGCTCGGAAGTGGCGGACATGAAGAACTCCGGCGAGCGCTGGGGCGGCGCCATCAACGCGGCCCTCTTCCTCAAGGAGTTCGTGGGCGACACGCCCTGGGTGCACCTGGACATCGCCGGTCCGTCCAACAGCCCCAAGGAGCGCGGCTACCTCAACAAGGGCGGCACGGGCGTGGGCGCGCGCACGCTGGTGGAGCTGGTGCGCCGCAAGGCTGCGGAAGTCGCCTCGCAGCCGGAGCCCGTGAAGGCCGAGTCCTCCGCGAAGGCCGCCAAGGCGCCGAAGGCCTCCAAGGCCTCCAAGGGCAAGCCGGCCCGCTGACGGTCCCCACGGAGCCTCCGTGCTCCGCGCGCCTGAAGGCCTCGGTCCCACGCATCCATCGCGTGGGGGCCGGGGCCTTCGCGCATCAGGGCGTCCGGGGCGTGGACCGCACCGCCACGCTCGGCTCCGGGAGCGGACGGACGCCCGCCATCAGCGCGTCCACGCTCTCCGTGATGCCCGCGGTGGCCTCCGTGGGCCAGGTGGCCAGCATCATCAGCACGCGGCCGGAGTTGCCCTCGCGCACGGCCACCTTGCCGCGCACGCCCTCCCCCACCTGGAAGTCGAACCCCACCGCGTTGTCCGACAGCGCGATGGGCCGGGGGTCGGTGGTGGTGAAGCCCGGCTGCTGGCGCAGCCCCTGCGTCAGCCGCTCCGCGAACTGCACGGGCGTGGCCACGCCGGGCGCCACCTGGAGCACCACCTGCGCGCCCGTCACGCGGTGGCGCAGGATGACGGGGATGGCCAGCCCCTCCGGGGTGCGCTCGTTCGTCTCATCCAACTGCCACTCCGCCGTGGGCCGGATGATTTCGAAGCCGAGGTCCTCGTCCACGTAGCGCCGCGTGGTGGACGCGACGGCGGACTCGTCCGAGGCCGCGCCGGAGCCGCCCGTGCCGGGCTCCGCCTTCGTCACCGCCGTCCGGGACGCGCCGCATGCCGTGCTCAGCAGAAGCACACCCCAGCCCAACATCCGCATCGCGCCCATGTCGCTCGTCCCCCGCCAGCCACCAGCCGTGGGGAGGAACGTGACCACCCACCTCCGGGCCCGCCAGGGGCACATGGGGGCGGTGTACGCTGTCAGACGGTGGAAACTTCCCGGCGGCCCGGCGCTACGTCAGGCCGCCCTGGAGGGTGCGGTAGGTGTTGGCCAGCCGCTCCGCCACGTCCGCCGGCAGCACGTTGCGCGCGGAGAACAGGGCGTAGGACACGAACGCGTCCAGCGCCTCCAGCGCCATGGCCCGGCCCACCGCCTCGCCGCCGCTGGTGGACACGTTGGCGCGCAGCCGGGCCACGTCCACCCGCCCGTCCGGCCCCAGCGTGACGCCGTGGTAGGCCTCCTCCAGGCCCGGCGGCGGCGACTCCACGAAGCCGCGCAAGAGGTCCACGTCCCGGCCCGCCTCGCGCAGCGCGCGGTGCACCAGCGAAAGGAGGAGGTTGTAGCGCTCCTCCGCGGACAACAGCTCCCAGGCCATGCCCTCCACCGCGGGGCCCGGGGCGGCCTGCGCCTCCGCGGCCCGGACGGCCAGGTGGCCGCCCCGCACCGCCTCCTCCACGCCGCTGTAGAAGGCGTACTGGCTGCCCGCGTAGGCGGCCCGGAGCGCGCCCAGCGTCGCGCCCTCGCCCAGCTTCGCGAACAGGGCCTCCTCGCCGGGCAGCGCGCCCTGGGGGCCGGGCGCCACGCGCATGTCGTCCGGGAAGCGGCGGCGCAGGCGGCCCGTCTCCTCCGCGCGCTTGATGCCGGTGAGCACCAGGTCGCGCGTGCGCTCCGGCAGCTTCACCGCGTCCACCGCCGGGGCCTTCGCCTCCAGGAAGAGGAAGCTGCCCTCCACCATCTCGAAGAGGTTGAGCACCACCTCGCGCACCACGAACGTCATGGCGCTGTAGAGGCTGGCCTCGGAGACGATGCCCTGCGACGTGAGCACCTGGCCGATGCGCCGCGCGGGCGTCACCTGCGCCAAGGCCTGGGTGAGCCGCGCTTCCGTCAGGAGCCCCAGCCGCACCATCACCGCGCCCAGGCGCTCCCAGCGCTCGCTGGAGGTGGCGAACACCACCTGCCCGTCGCGGAAGGCCACGGTGCGGCGCACGGTGCCGTGCTGCACGACGAGCTGGCCGGTGCGGATGCCCGAGAGGATCTGGGCAAAGACCTCCTCGACCGAGAGCGTCCCCAGGCTGCCGGCGAAGAAGCCGGCCGCGCCGTGGGACTCCGGAAGGAGCACCAGCCCCTCCGGCGCCAGGAAGTGCGCCGAGAGGGGCCGGGTGGGAGAGACGACAGCGGCGAGCGGCCGCTCCAGTTCGAGCGAGGCCGCCTCACCGCTCACGCGGGGCGTGGCCCTGGGTTTGGACGCCACCGCATCCCTCCCTGCAGGCGCTTCAGGGCTACTTCGCGCCCTTCAGCTCCGCGTCGATGATGCTCTTGAACTCGTCCAGGGGCTGCGCGCCGGACAGCATGATGCCGTTGATGAAGAACGCCGGCGTGCCGCTGACGCCCACCTTGGCGCCGTCCGCCATGTCCGCCTTCACCTGCGCGGCCTTCTCGCCGGAGTCGAGGCAGGTGTTGAACTTGGCCGTGTCCAGCTTCAGCTCGCCCGCGTACTTCTTCAGGTCATCCACGCCCAGCGCCTTCTGGTTGGCGAAGAGCTTGTCGTGCATCTCCCAGAACTTGCCCTGCTCGTTCGCGCACAGCGAGGCCTCGGCGGCCTTCTGCGCCTGCTGGTGGAAGTCCAGCGGGAACTGGCGGAACACCAGGCGCACCTTGTCGCCGTACTGCTTCGTCACCTCGTCCACCGTGCCGATGGCGCGGCTGCAGAACGGGCACTGGAAGTCGCTGAACTCCACGATGGTGACCGGCGCGCCCTCCGGGCCCTTGGACGGGCCGGTGGCGGCCACCTGCTTGCGCTCCGCGGGCGGGCGCGGGGGCTCGGGCAGCTCGTACTTCACGTTGGCGCCCGCGCGCAGCGAGTCGAAGAACTTCTGGGCCTGCTCCTGCTTCTGCTGGCCGGACAGGAAGTCCACGATCTGCGGCTTCATCTGCTCGTAGGTCGCGCCCGGGGGCAACTGACCCTTGGCGCCCTCGAAGACCTCCTTGATCTTCTCTTCCGGCGGCGCGGGGATCTTGTCGTCGATCTCCGCCTTGAGGAGCTGGTCCTCGGTGAGGCCGCGCTTGGTCGCCTCTTCCTTCACCAGGCGCTCCGTGACGAGCCCCTCCAGGCCGCGCTTGCGCAACTGGTACTTCTGCTTGTCCAGGTTCGCCAGCGGCTCCTTGATGCGCTCGTTGAGCTCACCGAAGGTGACCTTCTGGTTGTTGCCGAAGGTGGCCACCACGGTGTCCGGCGACGGCTCGGCGGCATTGCCAGCCTGGGCCTGCGCGGCGGGCGCCTGGGCATTGGCCGGCGCCTTCTCCTTGTTGCAGCCGGCGGTGAGGGATGCCGCGAGGAGGGCGGCCAGGGCGATGCGAGTAGAGCGCATGGACATAGCCCGCCGACTTAATAGAGGTCCCCGGGACTGGCAAGGAATTGCCAGTCCCGTGTTCAGGCGACCAGGGGCTCCAACTCCAACGCGCCCGCGAGGCTTCCGCGGCCCGGCTCACGCCCCTCCACGTCCCGGCGGCGCGCGGTGACGATGTCGAAGCTGGAGGGGTCCGCCAGCACCTTGCGCACCAGTTTGTGATTGAGCGCGTGGCCCGTCTTGAACGCCGTCATGTGGCCGATGACGGGCCGGCCGAACAGCGACACGTCGCCGATGGCGTCCAGAATCTTGTGGCGCACGAACTCGTCCGGGAAGCGCAGGCCGTCCGGGTTGAGGATGGCGGCCTCGTCCACCACGACGGCGTTCTCCAGCGAGCCGCCGCGCGCCAGGCCCAGCGTCTTGAGCTTCTCCACGTCGCGCAGGAAGCCGAAGGTGCGGGCGCGGGAGATCTCACGCGAGAAGCCCCGGTCGTTCACGTCCACGTCGAAGGACTGGCCCTGGATGACGGGGTGCTCGAAGTCGATGGTGCAACTGATGCGGAAGCGCCGGGCGGGGGTGAGCGAGGCCTGCTTGTCGCCGTCCTGCACCACCACGCTCTTCTTGATGACCAGGTACTCGCGCGGCGCGTCCAGCTCGTGGGAGCCCGCCTCCATGATGGCGTGCGTGAAGGGCGCCGCGCTGCCGTCCATGATGGGCACCTCCGGCCCGTCCAGCTCCGCGCGCACGTTGTCGATGCCCAGCGCCGCCAGCGCGGACATCAGGTGCTCCACCGTGCCCACCTTCACGCCGTCCCGGCCCAGGGTGGTGGCCAGCGACGTATCCACCACGTACTCCGCCAGCGCGGGGATGCTCACCGGGCGCGCCAGGTCCGTGCGCACGAAGACGATGCCATGCCCCGCGGGCGCGGGCTTCAGGGTCAGCGTCACGGGCAACCCGGAGTGGAGCCCCACGCCGCGGCAGACGGCCGGCTGGGAGAGGGTGCGCTGGAAGTCGTTGAGCTGGAGCATGTCGGTGTCGCCTCTAGGGACTGCTTCGTACTGACATACGCGGGGTATGGCCCCGTCAGGCCGTTCCACGGCACTCTGACGCGCTGCACATAGGAGCAATCAACATGCCACGCGGCCGTGACACAAGGATTCCCGGAGGGGGTGGCCCTGCCCTTCCCAACCCCCTGGAACTGCTGGCGCGCCGGGGACCGGAACGGGGGGCGGCGAGGACCGGGGCCCGGACACCCCTCTTGGGAAACCCACCACTGCTCCTCCCACCCTGACAGCGATGTCCGGAATTCATCCTTCGAACCCCAGGGCCCCCGGATGGTTTCGCGCCAACCGGGAGTGCGTGTCACCCACGTGACAGCGGCGCGTCTCTATCGCAGGCGAGTGCCCGGAAGCAAACGCACATCCCGGTCTCACCGGGAGTCCGGGGCTTGACGGGAATCGTGACCGGGAGGGTGGGTCAGCGGGCAGGCGGCAGGAAGCGGTCGCGCAGGGCTTCCGCGTCCGGCCGGTCGAAGCCGCGGCCCTGGAGGAGCGAGCGGCGGCTGACGGCGTGGAAGGTGGTCTCCAGCGTCTGGGAGAAGCGCCGGAGGTCCTCCGCCAGGCGGCTGCGGATGCCGGGGCCCTCCGGGGGCCAGGGCAGCTCCACCAGGAGCGAGGTGAAGCGGTCGAAGGCGTCGTAGTCCGCGTAGCGCAGGAGCTGGTAGCCGCCGTCGTGGAAGTAGTCGAGGAACGACTTGAGGGCCTCCAGCACGCGCTCGGCGGCGGCGACGTCCTCCGCGCGCAGGTGGCTTTCAGCGGCGCGGCACAACTGGGCGTAGACCCACAGGTCCTTGCGCAGGCGCAGCGCGGCGTCCTGGGCGCTGGTGAGGTGGGCGAAGGCCTCCTCCCCCAGCGCGCCGTTGGGGGCCAGCGCGTCCACCAGCGCGACGATCTGCTGGCGCAGGAGCGTGGTGAAGGCCTCCGCGGCGCGCAGGGGGGCGGCGGGGTCGCGGTCCAGGTCCACCAGCACCTCGCGGGAGATGCGGTCCGTCTCGCGGGCCAGGTCGCGCGCGGCGCGCAGCGTGGCGGCCTGCAGGTGCTTGGGCCCGGCCTTGGGGGACAGCTCCGTGTGCAGGTAGCTGGCCACGGCGGAGACCTCGCCGCGCACCAGGGACAGGAGCACGCGCACGCGGCGCGGCACGGGCGGCTGCGCCTCCGGGTCCACGTGCGTCAGGTAGTGCAGCACGCGGAACAGGCCCAGGAACGCGGTGGTGAAGAGGGGCCGCGTGTCCGGAGGCAGCGTGCCCAGCACGTCCAGCAGGCGCACGGAGCGCAGCCGGTCGTACTCGACGCGGAACTCCAGCGGGCGGAAGGGGCGGAAGTAGCGGTTGAGGACGATCTCCCGCAGCGTCAGCTTGCCCACGTCCTGGAACAGCGACAGGCCGATGAGCGGCAACTGGAGCAGGTTGTCGAGCAGGTTCTTCAGCGCGTCGAACGCCTCGCGCACGACGAAGAGGCTCTCCGGCGGGGTCTCCTGATCCAGCTCCTCTTCAATCAGCAGCCGGCGCACGCGGTCGTCCGCGAGCTGGGTCTCCACGTACTTGCGGAAGACCATCTTCGGGTCGCTGTCCGGGTCCTGCAGGTGCCGGGCGACGCGCACGGCGCGCTCCATGGCGTCGCGCACGTCCACCAGCTCCTCGTGGAAGTCGCGCGTGACGAGCGGCCGGGCGCGTGCGTCCACCACGGAGTTGTGGAGGTTGAGGTAGCGCTCCACGGCGCGCAGCCACATCTCGAACTCGAAGAGCAGCTCCTCGCGGCCCTCCACCGGGACGCCGCGCAGCCAGCGCTCGCGCTCCGCGAGGAAGCCCGCGCGCGTGGCCTGGGAGGCGCGCATCAGGTCGCCGTAGTAGTCGCGGGAACCGGGGAGGACCGTGGGCACGGCGGGCGCGGAGGCTTGGCTCATGGCGGAACGGGGTACAGGCTAGAAGAGCGCCCCTTGCGGGGAGCTGGGAGGCGGCGTCTTCTTGAAGTACTGGTAGGTGCGCAGCGTGGCGGTGCGGCCCCGGGGCGTGCGCATGAGGAAGCCCTCCTGCATGAGGAAGGGCTCGTAGACGTCCTCGAGGGTGTCGCGCTGCTCGCCCACGCTCGCGGCGATGGTCTCCACGCCCACCGGGCCGCCGCCGAACTTCTCCAGGATGGTCAGGAGGATCTTCCGGTCCATCGCGTCCAGGCCGCTGGCGTCCACGCCCAGGCGGCTCAGCGAATCATGCGCCAGGTCGTAGGTGATGCGGCCGTTGCCCTCCACCTGGGCGAAGTCGCGCAGGCGGCGCAAGAGCCGGTTGGCGATGCGGGGCGTGCCGCGCGAGCGGGTGGAGATTTCGCGGCTGGCGGCGCGGTCCATGGGCACGCCGAGGATGCGCGCGGAGCGGTCCAATATCTGCTCCAGGAACTTCGGCTCGTAGTACTCCAGGCGCTCTTGAATCTGGAAGCGGTCGCGCAGGGGGGAGGTCAACAGGCCCGTGCGCGTGGTGGCGCCCACCAGGGTGAAGGGCGGCAAATCAATCTTCATCGCGCGGGCGGCGGGCCCGGTGTCGATGGTGATGTCCAGCCGGAAGTCCTCCATCGCCGGGTAGAGGTACTCCTCCACGGCGGCGTTGAGGCGGTGGATTTCGTCGATGAAGAGGATGTCCCGCTCGTTGAGGTTGGTGAGCAGGCCCGCCAGGTCGCCCTTGCGCTCCAGCGCGGGGCCGCTGGTGACGTGGATGCCCACGCCCAGCTCGTTCGCGATGAGGTGCGCGAGCGACGTCTTGCCCAGGCCGGGAGGGCCGGAGAACAGACAGTGGTCCAGCGCGTCACCCCGGCTCTTCGCCGCGGCCACGTACACCTTGAGCTTCTCGACGACCGCCCCCTGCCCCACGTACTCGTCGAAGGTGCGTGGGCGCAGGGAGGCCTCCAACCGGATGTCTTCCGGCTGAACATCTCCCGAGAGGGTGTCGTCGGACTTCCTCGCCATCGCCATTGTGACCCTATACAGCGAAGGGGGCGCGTGTCGCTGCCCTTCTGGCGGCGCTAGACTCGGAGTGGCACGCCGACCGGCCAGCCAGGGGGCACGTCCCCCTGCCCGAAGGGAGTCGCGTCATGATTTCCGCTTCCGCCCCGTTCCGTCCCCTGCCCCTGCTGCCCGAGGCCCGCGCCGAGCGTTCGCCCGGCCCCCGGTTGCAGCAACTGCGCCGCGCCGCGCTGGAGGCCCGCGAGGCCTTCGTCCGGGAGGGCCCGGTGGCGGCGGTGGCCACCTGCGACCTCATCACGTTCCCCTACCCCACGCTGTTCGCCTTCAGCGGGGCGGCGCTGTCACCCGCGCCCTACGTGATGATGACCAACCGGATGCAGGTGGTGCAGTTCGCGGAAGCCGGCACCGGCCAGCGGCGCACGCTGCTCTTCAACCCCACCGATTACGAGCGGGGCCACGCGGCGCCCTTCTACCGCGCGCTGCGCGAGCGCTACGGCGCGTTCCTCTCCGACAAGGTGATGTCCACCCGCCACGGCACGGTGCAGGGGTACCTGGAGCAACTGGGGCTGACGCCGTCGGACGTGGACTACCTGGCCTTCGACCACCTGCACATCCAGGACCTGCGCGGCTGGCTGGGCGGTGACGGCGCCCCGCCGGTGTTCCCCCGGGCGAAGCTGCTGGTGCAGCGCGCGGAGTGGACCATGGTGAAGCACCTGCACCCCATGCAGCACGTGTGGTTCGTGCCCGGCGGCGCGGACATCCCCGAGGAGCGCGTGGTGCTGCTGGACGGCGACACGTGGCTGGGCCAGGGCGCGGCGCTGCTCAGCACGCCCGGCCACACGCAGGGGAACATGTCCCTGGCGGTGGCCACCGCGAACGAGGTCTTCGTGGTGAGCGAGAACGGCGTGAGCACGGAGAGCTACACGCCGCTCCTGTCGCGCATCCCCGGCGTGCGCCGCTTCGCGGAGCAGATGGGCTGGGAGGTGGTGCTCAACGGCAACACGCGCGAGGACTCGCTGGAGCAGTACGCGTCCATGGTGGTGGAGAAGCTCTTCGCGGGCCCGTCCGCGCATGACGCGTCGTTCGTGAACTTCCACCCGTCCTCGCTGCTCACCGCGCACCTCTTGGCCCCGGGCCTGGGGCCCACCGTGGTGCTGCCCGCGCCGAACACGGGCGGGCTGCACCCCACGCCCGCGGCGCGGCGCGCGGCGTAGGCGCCGCCCTCAGGGCTCCACGAAGGCGCAGCGGGCCGCGGGGAGGAAGGGCAGCGCCCAGGGCTCCTCCCCCTGGCCCGGCTCCGTGGCGAGGAAGAAGACGGAGCTGCCCGCGCGCACGAAGCCGTGGGGGTTCGCGTCCAGCCCGGCGGGGGCGATGTCGCGCATCGGGTCCACGCGGCCCGGTTCGCCGTTGGAGTACCAGCCCTCGCGGCCCCGGCCGGCCGTCGTCGCGGAGAAGAAGAGCCACCCGTCCACCACCGCGAAGGCCATGGGGGCGCTGCCCTCGGGGCCCGGCTCCACGTCCTGCACCAGCACCGTGCCCTGCGCCGTGCCGTTGGAGCGCCACAGCTCGCGGCCGAGCACGCCGTCATCCGCCGCGAAGTACAGCCGCCCGTCCAGCACCGTCAGCCCGGAGGGCTGCGAGCCCTGGGGCCCCGGCCGCACGTCCTTCACCAGGCGGGTGCCCGGGAGCGTGCCGTCGCTCCTCCACAGCTCGCCGCCGTGGGACAGGTCCCCGGGCTCGCCGAAGAAGCCCTCCGCGCCGGCCATGAAGTACACGGCGTTGCCCAGCGGCGTGAGTTCCGACGGGTAGTCCCCCGCGAAGTGCCTGAGCGGGAAGGTGAAGAGGGGCTGGCCCCGCGTCACCCAGAGGTCCGCCTCGCCGAAGCCCGGGTCCACGAGGAAGAAGAGGCGGTCCTTCCCCGCCGGCGTCAGCGAGAAGACGACGGACTGCTCCGGGCCGCGGAAGAACGCCCGGGAGGTGCCGGTGCTCCCGTCCATCACCCACAGCGTCACCGCGTCGCCGTACGCCACCAGCGCCAGCCTCCCGTTCCACTCCGTCAGCTCGTCCAGGAACAGCGAGTTCGGCCCCGGGGCGAACTCCTGCGTGAGCCGCGTGCCCCGCGCCGTGCCGTCCGTGCTCCACAGCTCACGGCCGCGCCCGCCGTCATCCGCGGTGAAGTACAGCCGGCCGCCCACCACCGTCAGCGCGTCCGGCGCGCTGCCCCGCGGCCCGGGCCGGATGTCCGCCACCAGCGCCGTGCCCTGCCCGGTGCCGTCAGACCGCCACAGCTCCGGCCCATGCACGCCGTCATCCGCGACGAAGAACAGCCGCGCGCCCATCCGCGTGAGGAAGCGCGGCGTGCTGCCGTACGCCCCGGGCCGCACGTCCTTCACCCGGCGCGCCTCCGTGGCGCTCCCGTCCGTCACCCACAGCTCGCGGCCGGACACGCCGTCATCCGCGGCGAAGAAGGCCTGCCCGCCCACCTCCACCAGCGCCTCCGGCGCCGAGCCCTCCGCGCCGCGCCGGACGTCCCCCACCGGCCGCGCCGAGGGGCCACACGGCTGCGGACCTCCGGCCGCCTCGGGCTCCAGCGCCGCCGCCACCTCGCCCCCCGCCGGCACGTCCTCGCCTTCCGGCGCGCCGCACCCCACCCCAATGACGCCCGAGAGCAGCACCACGACGATCGGAACACCACGCCACGCCGCCATGACACACGCCTCCTCGGCGCGACGCGGTCCGGGGGGACCACCGCGCCTGAGCTGGAATTTGATATTTGCAGCGGAATGGGCCAGCTCATGGCCGGCCAGGATTGCTCAGGGGTGTCGGACCGTGAGCGGCGTGGATCGCCAGATGATGGCGGACGAACGCCAGGAGCGTTCGCCTCGCGACGACGGCGGATTCCTACTGGAAAAAGCCTTGCGCGTATCTTCCGAGGATTTCCTGCCCTGTGCAGCACCGCGTCTCGCCCTGGAGGGCGAGGGCGGTGTGCGGAAGTCAGGGGCTGGAGCGCAGGGCCTTGAGGGCTTCGCGGAAGAGCGCCTGGAAGGTGGCGTCCGGGCCCAGCCGCTCGATGACGACGTCCGCGGCCTTCTCCGCCTGGGGCTGCTTGTAGCCCAGGTTGAGCAGCGCGGAGACGAGGTCCGCCTTGTTGCCGGAGGTGACGGGCGCGCGCGGGGTGGTGCCCTTCGCGATGCCCTCCGAGTGGAGGTTGCGCACCTTCTCCTTGAGCTCCAGGACGAGCCGCTCGGCGGTCTTCTTGCCCACGCCGTGGATCTTCGCGAGCCGGCCCGTCTCACCGCGCGACAGCGCCGCGATGAGCTCGCCCACCTCCATGCCGGACATCACGCCCAGGGCCATGCGCGGGCCGATGCGGGACACGCTGTTGAGCAGTTGGAAGAGCTCCTCCTCCGCCGGGGAGAGGAAGCCGAAGAGCTCGAAGGCGTCCTCGCGCACCACGGTGCGGATGCGCAGGTCCACCGGCTGGCCGTCCTCGGGCAGCTTGCCCAGCGAGACGGTGGACAGGTTCACGCGGTACCCCACGCCGTGCACGTCGATGACGGCGTCCTCGGCACCCTTCTCCAACACGTTGCCACGCAGCCGGGCGATCATCGGCGGGCCTCCGGGCGCTGGTAGGCGGACGACAGGCGGTCCGCGAGCACCGACGCGGCCCCCTTGCGCTTGCCGTTGCCGGGAGCGCTGGCGCGGGGCATGCCCACGCGGAACTGGTTCAGGTGGCACAGCGCCACGGCGAGCGCGTCGCTGGCATCCGCGCGCTCCAGCGTCGCCTCCTCCACGCCGAGCAGCGTGCGCACCATGCGCGCCACGGCGTCCTTGCCGCCCGCGCCGCTGGCGCCCACGGACTTCTTCACGCTGGCGGGGGCGTACTCGTGCACGGGCAGGCCCGCCTGCGCCGCGGCGAGCAGCGCCACGCCGCGCGCGTGCCCCAGCACCAGGGCGCTCCGGGCGTTGCGGAAGGTGAAGAGCCCCTCCACGGCCACGGCCTCCGGCTGGTAGCGCTGGAGCGCGGCGCTCAAGGCGGCGTGCAGGTCCTTCAGGCGCTCAGCGAGGGGCGCGGACTCCACCACCTTGATGACGCCGTGGCCCAGGTGCACGAGCTTGCCCTTCTTCTCCTCCACCACCCCGAAGCCCATGAAGCGGCTGCCAGGGTCCACGCCGAGTACCCGCACCGGCCCGTTCCTTTCCCACGCGCCCTTCCGGGGCATTACGTGGACAGCGACTCCATCAGGGACTCGTCGATTTCGAAGTTGGCGTGCACGTGCTGCACGTCGTCGTTGTCGTCGAGCGCGTCCATCAGCTTCAACAGGCGCTTCGCGTTGTCGCCTTCCACCTTCACGGTGTTCTGCGGCACGAAGGTCCACTTCTGCTCGCCCAGGGGCAGGCCCGCGGCCTCCAGCTTCGCGCCCACCGCGTGCAGGTCCGCCGGGGCGGTGCGCACCTCGAAGCCGTCCGGCCCCTGGTCCACGACGTCCTCCGCGCCCGCGTCCAGGGCCTGCTCCATCACCTGGTCCTCGGTGGGGCCGGGCTTCACGGTGATGACGCCCTTCTTGTGGAACATCCAGCCCACGGCGCCCTCGGCGCCCATGTTGCCGCCGTAGTTGCCCAGGAGGTTGCGCACGTCGCTGGCGGAGCGGTTCCGGTTGTCGGTGAGGCACTCGATGATGAGCGCGACGCCGCCGGGGCCGTAGCCCTCGTACGTCACCTCTTCGTAGGACTCGCCGGCCAGTTCGCCCGTGCCCTTCTTGATGGCGCGCTCGATGGTGTCGCGCGGGATGTTCGACTCGCGCGCCTGGGCCACGGCCACGCGCAGGCGGGCGTTGCTGGACGGGTCACCGCCGCCCAGGCGCGCGGCGACGGTCATCTCCTTGATGGCCTTGGAGTAGAGCTTGCCCTTGGCCACGCCCAGGACGGCATTCCGGCGTTTGAGTTTCGACCAGCGGTTGTGACCGGACATGGGGGGCGGCTTCGGCGTGGGGTGGACGGGCGTTCAGCCCGGGGCGCTCCCGGCCTTGTGCCCCGAGCAGGCCGCCCGAGTCAAACCCTCACGACGCGTCCGGCCCGGGCTCCGGGCCGGATTCGGGCGCCAGGACGGGCTCGAAGAGGCGGGGCGGCCCCGCGGACTCCCGGGCGCGCTCGCGCTCCTCCACCAGGATGGCGGGCACCAGCACGCCCAGCATGAACAGGCGGGTCGCCGCCTCGTAGGCCAGGGCCTCCGGGAAGCGGCACTCCAGCAGCATCGCGCGCACGGTGCGCCGTCCGTCGAACAGGCGCACCACCTGCTCCACGTCCTCCGGCAGCGAGGGCAGCTCCCGCGCGAGCCGGTTGAAGTCCACCGTGAGCCGCGCCGCCAGGGGCAGGCCCTTGACGCGCAGTTGTTCGAAGCGCTCCAGGCCGGGCACCACCTGGTCGCACAGGAACGGGCGGTCCATGGAGAAGCTGCCCCGCTGCAGCTCCGGGCCGAACGTCACCGTGTACGCGCCCGAGCCGAAGCACAGGAGGCGCCGGAACGCGAGGCAGCCGCGCTCGCCATGGAAGGTCGCGTCCACCACCTGGCCATGGCGGAAGACGAGCGCGCCGGCCGCCTCCGACAGCACCACCCGGCCCGAGCGCACGCCGGACAGGAGCGCGCGCATCAGCGCCACGAGGGGCAGGGTCGCGGTGTGCGCGTCGTAGACGTCCTCCTCGCCGCGCCGCCCCGCCTTGAGCCGCGCGAGCACCGCCACGTCGCGCGCGTCCACCGGCTCCACCAGGTACTCGTCCGCGCCCACGCCCGCGGCGAGGTCGCGGTGGAACTCCTCCGCGCACTTCGCCACCAGCAGCACCGGCAGGTGCGCGGACTTCGGGTCCGCGCGGAGCACGCCGCAGAGGCTGAAGCCGTCGCCGTCCGGCAGGTCCGCGTCGATGATGACCAGCCGGGGCCGCTCGGCCTTCGACTCCGGGGGCGCCGCGTCCGGCCGCGTCCCTCCCGGATCCACGCCCAGCAGCTCCAGCGCCGCGCGGGCCCCGTCCACGTGCACGGGCCTGAAGCCTTCGCGGGCGAGCGCCGCCGCCACCACCGGCCGCGCCGTCTCCCCCACGAGCAGCACCCAGCCCCCGGCCCCACCCGGAAGGTCGAGTGCTTCACGACCTGCCGCGGGCATGGAGGTTTCAGGAGGCGGTGCGACGTGGAGGTAGGCAACCATGGATTCCCCATTCTTCCAGTGATCCCGGCCGGATGTACAATCCGCCCCCAAGTCCCTGGGTTCGTTGGGTTTTTGCCAGCCTGCATCCCAAGCTAGGGTGCGCGGCCATGACGCGCCTCGGACCGCTGCTCGCCCTCCTCGCCGTGCCCGCCCTCGCCTCCGCCCAGGACGCGGAGGTCTCCTTCTCCCAGGAGGACCCGCTGGGCTCCGTGGTGGCGCCGGTGATGCTGCCCGCGGGGGCGACGGCGCTCTATGGCTACACGGGCGCGCCGGAGGTGGGCGTGGGGTTCCGGCAGGGGCTGGGCGCGCTGGAGGTGGAGGCGCGGGCGCGCTTCGACTGGTTCAAGCTGGCCGCGTCGCTGGAGCTCGTGGGCCGCAAGGAGGTGGTGCGCAGCGGGGCGTTCGGGCTGGCGCCGACGTTGGGCGTGGGCCTGGTGCTCAACTCCGGCTCCACGTACATGGACGACGACAACTTCTCCGGCGTGCTGGTGCGCATCCTGCCGGGGATGGTGGCGGGCTACCGCGTGGCGGACACCGTGGCGGTGCTGGGCCTGGTGGACCTGCCCATCGACCTGGGGCTCACGGGCGACAAGCAGCGGCGCTTCCAGGCGCTGGGCGGCCTGGGCGTGGAGGTGTACCTGGGCGGCAACCTGTCGCTGCTCGCGGCGGGACAGGTGGGCGTGGAGACGTTCCAGGAGCGCGCGGGCGCGGGCCAGACGCGGCTGGGGCTCACCGGGCGCGTGGGCCTGGGGACGCGGCTGTTCTGACTAGAAGTCCGGCGGAGGGCTCTGGCGCGGCGTGCCCATCATCTCCAGCGCGCGCATCGCGACGCGGATGAGCGTCTGGGCGCACGGCTCGCAGCCTCCGCCGCAGCAGTGGGGCCAGCGTCCCTCCGGGTCGCGCAGGAGCGGGCGCACGCTGGACTGGTAGTAGCTGGGGAACTGGAGTTCCTCGCTCGCTCGCGCGAGCGCGTCATCGAGGGACAGGGGCGCGGGGGCGGGGACGTCGGACACGCTCCGGTACATACCAGCTCAGAGCAGGGACGTCTGCGCCGGGGCCTCCGTCGCGGCGCCGTCCGCGGGCTGGCAGTGCGCGCACCAGTGCGTGTTGCGGCCTCCGATGCGCAGGTGGGACACGGGCGTGGCGCAGCGGGGACAGGGCGCTCCCGTCCTGCCGAAGATGTTGCGCCGGTGCTTCGCCTGCCCCTGCACGCCGAACAGGTCGCGCTGCGTGCCGCGCAGCCGCAGGCCCTCTTCCAGCACGTCGCGGATGCCCTGGTGCAGCCGGACGATTTCCGCGGGCGACAGGGACGACGCCAGCCGCCGGGGGTCGATGCCCGCGACCCACAGGCTCTCGTCCGCGTCGCGGTTGCCCAGCCCCGCGAGCACGCGCTGGTTCAGGAGCACCGTCTTGAGCGGGCTGCGCCTGCGGCGAAGCTGCTTCGCCAGGACCTCCGGAGTGAAGGCCTCATCGAGCGCCTCCGGGCCCAGCTCCTCCAGCTTGAGCTGAGACGCCAGCAGCGACGTGGGCCCCAGCGCCACGCGCGCGTAGCCCAGCGTGTCCGTGAGATGGAGTTCTTCATTGCCCTCCAGCGTGAGGACCACGAGCGTCGCGGGGGGCCGCTCGCTTCCCACGGGCCGTAGCTGCAGCTCGCCCCAGAGCATGAAGTGCAGCGCGAGCGTCTGCCCGTCATCCAGCGTGAGCAGCATGAACTTCGCGCGCCGCTCGGCCGCGAGCACCTTGCGGCCCCGGAGGTTCTGGATGAAGTCCGGCGGCGAGGCGAAGCGCACCGCCGCGGGCACCCGCACCTCCGCGTCCACGAAGCGCCGGCCCACGACGGCCTGCTTCAGGTCTCGGACGATGATTTCGACTTCAGGGACTTCCGCCACGCGCAGGCCTCCCCCACGGGTCACAACGTAGGAAGGCCGCGAGGTAACGCCATGGGTTGAGCCCTGCTGAATAGGTGCCTCGTCCGACCGCCAGGCGTGCGGCCGGACGAGGGGGCACCGCCCTGCCCCATCTCCTCGTCAGGCGCGCACCGTCACCTCGTGGACGTCGCGCTCCAGCTCCCGCACGTCCACCTTCACGTCGAGGAAGTGCGCCATCGTCTCGCGCTGCGTGAGCGAATGGCTGTCCAGCGCCACCGTGCGGAAGTGGCCGCCCTTCGCCAGGGCGCACAGCAGGAGGAGCTGATCACACAGGTGCTCGCCCACGGGCACGCCCGCGTCCAGGTAGCGCTTCACCTTCGAGGCGACCTCCTCGGCCACGGCCTCCGCGCGCTTGCCGCGCTCACCGAAGCCGGTGAAGACCTCCGTCACGTGCTCGCTCTCCACCTCGACGCGCAGCACGTTGCCCGGACCGTAGGCGCGCTTGAGCTCCTCCGGCCGCTGCTGATCCGGCCGCAGCTTGAGCACGGCGGCCACGGTCTCCAGCTCGCGCTTCGCCACGTCGAAGGGGATGGACGCCACCTGGGCCACGGCCTCCGTGCGCAGCACCCGGCCGCGCTCCAGCAACTGGAGCGGCTGGAGCTTCGCGGGGTGGATGTCCACGCGGAACCGTCCGCCGCCCGCCGGATAGTAGCCGGGCCGCTCCAGCGCCACGTCCACGCGCGGGCCCATGCGGCGCAGGAGCGGCAGGTACGCCTTCTCCAGGAACTCGAACGGCGGCGCCGCCGGGTTGTGCGTCCCGCCCTCCAGCATCAGCGTGGAGGCCCCTTCCGCGTGCAGGAGCGCGGGCAGCACCGTCTGGAGCACCAGCGTCGCGCTGCCCGCCGTGCCCACCGCGAAGTGGTAGTTGCCCGCCGACAGCGCGCGCGGGTGGAAGGCCACCTGCTTGGAGCCCAGCTCCGCGCCCGTCACCTCCGCGGCGCCCACGGCCTCCGCGGCCTTGAGCGCGGTGAGGTGCTGGCGCAGCAGGCCCGGCTTGGCGCGGCCGGCGCGCACGTTGACCATCTCGAACGGCGTGCCCGTCACCAGCGACAGCGCCAACGCGGTGCGCAGCACCTGGCCGCCCCCCTCCCCCTGTGAACCATCGATGCGAACCATGTGCGTGGTGCTCCTTTGCGCGCTCGCGGACGTGTGCAGCATCCCATCCCTGATTTCAAAAAATAGCGGCGCCCGCTCCCCCACGTAACGGCCGCTTGCGCGGACCTCTTCGGGGGAACGGGCGCCTCGGTGTCTTCATCCCGGCATGTGCACCTCCGCGGGCGGCGGGTGGAACGACGCTTCGGCTATCCCTTCACGCACACCACCTGCTTGAGCGTGTGGACGACCTCCACCAGGTCCGCCTGCGCGGCCATCACGGCGTCGATGGGCTTGTACGCGGCCGGCGTCTCGTCAATCACGTCCACGTCCTTGCGGCACTCCACGCCCGCGGTCGCCTTCGCGTGGTCCTCCAGCGTGAAGCGCTTCTTCGCCGCTTCGCGCGACATCACCCGGCCCGCGCCATGGCTGCACGAGTGGAAGGCATCCGCGTTCCCCTTCCCGCGGACGATGTAGGAACGGGCCCCCATGCTGCCAGGGATGATTCCCATGTCGCCCTCGCGCGCCCGCACCGCGCCCTTGCGGGTCACGAAGCAGTTCTTTCCGAAGTGGTGCTCGCGCGAGATGTAGTTGTGGTGGCAGTTCACCGCGGACTCGGACAGCTCGAACGCGGGCAGCTCACCGCTCGCCTTCAGGGCCTCCACCGCCGAGTGCAGCATGAGCTCGCGGTTCATCGCCGCGAAGTCCTGCGCCCAGCTCACCGCGAAGACGTAGTCCTCGAAGTGCTCCGTCCCCTCCGGCAGGTACGCCAGGTCCGCGTCCGGCAGGTGGATGAAGAAGCGCTCCATGTCCTGCTTCGCCAGCTCGATGAAGTGGCTTCCGATGCGGTTTCCCACGCCGCGCGACCCCGAGTGCAGCATCAGCCACACGCCGTCCGACTCATCGACGCACAGCTCGATGAAGTGGTTCCCCGTTCCCAGCGTTCCCAGGTGCGCCAGCTCCGGCCCACGGCCGATGCGCGGGTGCTTCGCGACGATGCGCGCGTACCCCTCCGCCAGGCGGGCCCACGCGGCGGTATGCGTCGCGGGCGAGTCCTTCCACGCGCCGCGGTCATTCCGGCCGCCGTTGTCCGTACGGCCGTGCGGCACCGCCGCCTCGATGGCCGAGCGCACCCCGCGCAGCGAGTCCGGGAGCTGATCCGCGCGCAGCGTCGTGCGCACGGCGATCATCCCGCATCCGATGTCCACGCCCACCGCCGCCGGCACCACCGCGCCCACCGTGGGCACCACGCTCCCGACCGTCGCGCCGTAACCGCGGTGCACGTCCGGCATCACGGCGACCCACTTGTGGATGAAGGGCAGGCCGCGGAGGTTGCGAAGCTGCTTCTTCGCCTCGTCCTCGAACGGCACCCCCACCGTCCACGCCTTGATGGGGCGGCCCGCTTCGTCCGACAGCACCTCGTAGTTCGCGTTCATGCGGTCCATGGCTCTGCACCTTTCGGTCGTTCGACCCGGGCGCTGTGTCCCGGTCACGTAGGGGAGCTAGAGCAGCCGGCGTGCCAACGCCGTCCCCGAGGGGAGCCCCCAGGGCAGGCTGTAAATCCGTATCCCATGGGATAAATACCTATCCTGATGGCTCAAAAGGCGAAGGCGCGGCGGACGGTCGTCATCGGGATGCTGGGGACGACGCTGGACACGGGGATGGGGGCGCACCGCTGGACGCGGTGGCGGCCCACGGTGTCGCTGTGTCAGCAGGAGGACCTGCTGGTGCACCGGCTGGAGCTCCTGCACCCGCCCGCCGCGACGTCACTGGCGGCGGTCATCCGGGACGACATCGCCCAGGTGTCCCCGGAGACGCAGGTGCGGCTCACGTCACTGCCCATCCGGGATCCGTGGAACCTGGAGGAGGTGTACGGCGCGCTGCTGGACCACGTGCGCGCGCAGCCCTTCCATCCGGAGGAAGAGGACTACCTGGTGCACATCACCACGGGCACGCACATCGCGCAGATCTGCATGTTCCTCCTGGTGGAGAGCCGGTTGATTCCAGGCCGGCTGGTGCAGACGTCCCCCGGCAAGGGGAAGGAACACGGGGCGGTGGGCACGCACGCCATCATCGACCTGGACCTGTCCAACTACGACACGCTGGCGGCGCGCTTCCGGCAACAGCAGCGCGAGGGCCTGTCGTTCCTCAAGTCCGGCATCGACACGCGCAACGCCGCCTTCAACCGGATCATTGAGCGGATTGAGCAGGTGGCGGTGCAGTCCCGGGCGCCGCTGCTGCTGACGGGCCCCACGGGCGCGGGCAAGTCGCAGCTCGCGAAGCGCATCTACGCGCTGAAGAAGGCGCGCAACCAGGTGACGGGACCGTTCGTGGACCTGAACTGCGCCACGCTGCGCGGCGACGGGGCGATGTCCACGCTCTTCGGCCACGTGAAGGGCGCGTTCACGGGCGCGGTGGGAGACCGGCCCGGGCTGATGCGGCAGGCGAACGGCGGCGTGCTGTTCCTGGACGAGATTGGCGAGCTGGGCGCGGACGAGCAGGCCATGCTGCTGCGAGCGCTGGAGGACAAGCGCTTCCTCCCGGTGGGCGCGGACAAGGAGGCGGAGAGCGACTTCCAGCTCATCGCGGGGACGAACCGCGACCTCCAACTGGATGTGGAGCGGGGCCGGTTCCGCGAGGACCTGCTCGCGCGCATCAACCTGTGGACCTTCCGATTGCCCGCGTTGAGAGAGCGGCCGGAGGACATCGCGCCCAACCTGCAATACGAACTGGATCAGGCGTCCCAGGCGCTGGGGACGCGGGTGACGATGAGCAAGGAGGCGCAGGAGCACTTCCTGCGCTTCGCCACGTCCCCTGAAGGCCGGTGGAGCGGCAACTTCCGGGACCTCAACGCGGCGGTGCTCCGCATGTCCACGCTGGCGGCCGGTGGGCGGATGACACGCGAGGTGGTGGACGAGGAGCTGGACCGCCTGCGAGCGCAGTGGCGGCCCGCGAGCGCGGCGACGTCAGCGGGAGAAGACGTGCTGGTGGAGGTGATGGGGGCCACGCGCGCGGCGGAGTTGGATCGGTTCGACCGCGTGCAGCTCGCGGACGTGGTGACGGTGTGCCGCTCCGCGCGCTCGCTGTCGGATGCGGGCCGGACGTTGTTCGCGCAGTCCCGTGAGCAGAAGAAGAGCGTCAACGACGCGGACCGCCTCCGGAAGTACCTGGCGCGCTTCGGGCTGGCCTGGGCGGATGTGAGCGGTCGCGACGCGGAGTGAGGCTGGCCCGGCCCCATCCTGGCGACCGGGCCGCGCTCGCGACTCAGCAGGGCAGCCAGGGGCCGACGCCGCGGTCGCACGAGTCGTAGCAGATGGAAATGGCCGCGGCGCACTGCTCATACGTCGCCTGACACTGAGCCGGGCACCAGGAGTAGGCCTGGTAGCACTCATCCACGCACGAGACCGAGGCCTGGGTGACGGACTCGCGCTCCGTCGCCTCCGGGCCCACCGGCTCTGCTTCAGGCGCACCACCGCCGCAGGCGAGGAGGGACAGCGCGGACAACGTGGCCAGGACACACGAACGGAGGGAACGAGCCTGCATGGGATGCTCCGTGGGCAGAGGAGGACCGCGCCCCGCAGCGTAGTCCGGCGGCCCAGGACGGCGCATTCCCCGGGCCGCATTTCCCTTCCACGGGCCTTCCGGCCTGGTGTCAGCGGAAGGCGTCCGCCACGGACCGGCACTGCTTCGTGGCCAGGGCCTCATCGGGCACGCGGACCGTCCCTGCATCGGGAGCCGACGGCACGGGCGCGTTCGCGCCACCCAGCCACGCGGGCGGCACCGTGCATTCGACGGTCAGTGGACCCTCGAAGGTCGCGCGCACGCTCCCGTCCTTCATCCGGACCTCACCCTTCGCATGCATCCCGGAGACGGTCAGCTCCAGGGTGCCCTCGTCCATCATCATCGCGGCCCCCCCGGCCACCTGGTGGTCCACCACCGCGAGGCCCGGGCCCAGTGCCGTCCGAGGGATGATCCGAGCGGTGGCGTGCCTTGACGTCACGAACTTCTCATCCACCGCCATGCGGAAGCCCCAGGTGCCCCCGTCGTCCGATTGCGCGCTCAGCGCGACCTGCATCAGGGGCACGGGCGGCTCCCCCAGGAAGTCGGCGCTGAACCGCACGGACGGAGCCGAGTAGGAGCCCTGGTCCGTGCGCACGGTGGCCGCGCCCCGGGGCTGGGGCCGCTCCTCCGTGAGCGCGTCACGCGACGCCGCCCGCTCCTCCTTCGGCTTCGCGCAGGCGCCCAGGAGCAGCGCCGCCATCAGGACCCCATGCCGCATGCTCAGCACCCCACCCGCAGGAGCATGGCGCTGACGGTGGTGTTGTCGTTCTCCTTCAGCTCGTCCACCGCGCCCGCCGGATCCATGTCCAGGTAGACGTAGTACGTGTTGAACGGCAGCGACGCCGGCACCGTGAAGCCCAGCGAGTAGATGCCCTCCGAGAACGCCCCCAGCGAGTGGTTGAACGTGGCCACCACGTTGGTGGATTCGTAGTAGCCATTCGGCGGCGCCGTCGGGCTCAGGCGCACGCGCATGGCGTAGGACGACGCGGCCGCGTTGCCCATGTTGCCCACGTAGAACTTCACGCTCTGCGCCGTGCCCCGGCACACCGTCTTCGTGCCAGCCGGGTCCAGCGTCTGCGCCACGTCCCCCACCACGCCCATGGCGGACGGCAGCAGGTTCGGCTTCGTCACCGAATAGCCGTACAGCGTGTTCATGCCCTGCGCGTTCGTGGGCCACAGCGTGGAGGACTCGTAGCCGCCCGTCACCAGGTGCGGCGGCGAGGTGCGCAGGATGCTGTGCCCGCCCTCGTGCTTGAAGCCGAAGAAGTGCCCCGCCTCGTGCACGAACGTGCTCCGGCCCGACGTGCCGAACGCGCTGCCGGTGCGCGGCGTGAAGTCCAGGTCGCTGGCGATGCAGATGTCCGCCTCGTCGATGCCGTTGCTCCCGATGAAGCACAGCCCCACGACGGAGTACGTCACGCCGTTGTTCCCGTCGATGGCCGACCGGTCACACAGGCCGATCTCGTTCTGCCCGTCCGTGTGGTCCAGCGAGCAGTCCGTCGCCGCGTTCACGTTGTAGCCCGCGACGATGTGGGACAGGTCGTCCCACTGCCTCAAGCCGTTCCAGTACGCCGTGTTGGTGTTACCGGAGTCCGGGATGCTGCACCGGTTCCGGTACACGACCGGGCCGCTGTACCACTTCACCGGCGACCCGTTGCACGTGTCCCACGCGGCGGCGCCCGCCTCCATGCCGCCCAGCACCAGCGCCGCGACGGCGCCCACGAATGTCGTTGTCTTCATGGCGGACCTCTTCACGGCTGGCCGGGCGGGACGTCCCGCTCGGGCTGGAGGGGAACGGCACCCGGCACCCCGGACGCGCCCGCGGCGGGCGTCACGGGGACGGACAACGACGACGCGGTCGTGACGGGCGCCTCGCGGAACGCCCCCGTCACCGCGAGTCCCCGCGCGCGCAGGTGGTTCTGGAGCAGCGAGAGGAACGCCTCCCGCTCCATCCCCTCCGGCGCCCCCCGCGACAGCGCCTCCGCGCGCGGCGCCGGACGGGCACCCGTCAGGTCCACCGTCTCGAACACCGGCGCCGTCTGCCGCACCCCCGCCGGGCCCAGCCCCGCCACGAGCCCGCCCTCGGCCCCCACCAGCACCTCGCGGCCCGCCACCGACTCCACGCGGAAGGCGTGCTCGTCCAGCACCGGCGACAGGCTCCACCCGGTGTTGCGCAGGAAGACCACGTAGCGCGCGCCCCGGACGAAGCGGGGCACATGGCTCACCACGAGCTGCCGTCCATCCGGCAGCAGCCCTCCGGCCTGCTTGAGGCGCAGCTCCCGCGGCGCCGCGCCCAGGTGCGCCCGCACGTTGCCGAGCGTCACCACCGTCCACGGGCCCGTGCGCGGCGAGTACTCACCGCGCACGTCCGTGACCTCCCCCTCCACCACGGAGGCCGTCTGGTCGAACAGGCCGAGCAGGCTGTCCACCGCGCGCGGCGGCCGGAGCGGCGCTTCCGCGGCCAGGGGGGCCTCCCGCCGCGCGGGGGCTTCGTCCCCACTGGCGGCGCTGCACCCCGTCACTCCCAGGAGGAGCAGTGCGCACGCCCCTCTTCCGAACGTCGTCCATGGCCTGCCCACGCGCATCACGTCCGCTCCCTTCGTGTCGTCAGTGGATGAGATAGAAGGCGTCCTGGCGCGGAACGAAGAACCGCCAGCCTTCGTCCGTCAGGTACGCCGGATCTTCCTGCATCACCGCCACCTTCTGCCCGCCCCACTCCGGAACGGGCGTGACGGTGTTGAGCTCGACGGCGAGGTACGAGCCCTTGCGCAACAGCCGGGGCGCCTCCGAGCGCGCCGCCGCGCGGAAGTCGATGGAGGCCCCCAGCGCATGGCCCTGCGCGCCCAGCGGATGGCTGTAGACCTTGGCCTCGATGCCCCGCTCCTTCATCTCCGCCATCGTCGCGTCGTAGACGTCCGCCGACGAGCGCCCCGGCCGCGACGCCCGCAGCATCAGCGCGTCCTGCAGCGTCCGCGTGTTCTCCAGCGCGCGCTTCAGCCCCTCCGGCGCGTCCGTCTCCCCGTCCTTCAGCACGTAGGCCATCTTCTGCCAGTCCGTGCTCAGCCCCAGCGCCGTGACGCCGAAGTCCACGTGCAGCAGGTCTCCGCGCTGGATGACCACCGCCTCGTCCGCCACCGCCAGGAAGCCCCGGGAGAAGCCGTCCTTCATGCCCTGCCGCTGCACGCGCAGGTCCGGCTGGAACCACGTGCCCACGCGCGCCTCGAAGAGCGCGTCGTAGAGCCAGCGGCGCACGTCCCCCACCGTCGTCTTGCCGGGCACCACCACCTCGTTGGAGAGCGCCCGCTTCACCAGCGACTCCGTCAGCACCACCAGGTCGCGGTAGGGCGTGAACTCGCCGGGCAGCCGCGTGTCCAGGTACTCCTCGATGAGCGGCGCCGCGCTCACGAAGCGCGCTGGCGCGGACGGGCCCAGCGCCTCCACCAGCCACTTGTACGTGTCGTGCGTCAGGCTGCGCGTCACGCCCCGCCGCCCGTCCATGGCCAGCGCGATGGTGCGCGGGTGGTAGCGCGCGTCCAGCTCCGCGAGCGCCTCCGCCTGCTTGCGCTCCACCGCGGGGGACTCGAAGAAGCGCGACACCGCCTCCGTGGCGTAGCCCGTCAACGCGACCTTCTGGAGCCCCGCGTCGCCCGCGTCCACGAAGACGAACACGTCGCGGTTGCCCGCGTACGGCAGCGGCGGCGCGACCCAGGACGTCAGCGGATCATCGTGGAACTCCTCGTTGACCACGACCCACATGGCCACGCCGTGCCGGCGCATCATGTCCAGCAGCAGCCCGTGCCGCTCCTTCAGCCAGGACTCGCGCAGGGCCCGCTCCTGGGACGGCGGCGGCACGGGGGGAGTCGTGAGGGCGGTGGGGGCGCTCACGGGGGCGGTGGCACACGCCACCAGACAGCCCAGGCTCAAGGCGGGGAGGACTGCGCGCCAACGCTTCATGTCGGGAACTCCAGGTCGGGAAGGAGGAGGGGCAGCCTAGCGCGCCTGAAAAACCGAAGCCCCCCGCTCCCGGAACCCATGGGGTCCGGGAACGGAGGGCCTGGGGCGCATTCCCACCTGCTCACCCGCTCGGATGTCCTGGCTCCCTCACGCTTCCGGATCCCTTCCCCCCCGGTCCGGGACACCTGGAACCCGCCGGCCTCACGGCCCGCGAATCCACTGGAAGCGGCGGCCCTCCCCCGAAGGCCGCGTGGAGCGCGAACATCCAACCGCGCGCGCCGTTACCTCAGTAGCTGGCGACCCAATCCAGGTCGCTTTCCTCAAAGTCGAAGGGCGGTTGCTCGCCTTCGTGCCGGGAGCCCTCCGCCCCGTTCCCCTCGTGTGTGTCCTCCCGCACGCCCGCGCCCCCGTTGGAACCGGGCGCCCACAGCACGCCTTCCCCCTGGCTCCACGCATCGATGCGGTACATCGAATCCCCCCGGGTGCGGTGTCTTGCCGTCCACCCACGCCGCCGTCGCCACGCCGCGCCTCGATAATTAGACGCCGACCGCCAGAATCCTTGGGTCGCCCCTTACTCATTTCACGAAGGAGCCCCCCTGCCGGAGCGCCAGGGCCCGAATTCCGGCCTCCTCGCTCCACCCCGGCTCCCCCCGGCGGGCCACGGCCTCGAAGGCCTCCGCCGCCTGGAGCCGGAGCCCCATGGCCCGGAGCACCAGCGCCCGGTTCCACAGTGCCTGGGGATGGTCCGGTGCCTGACGCAGCACGCCTTCGAGCAGGTCCAGGGCGCGCCGCCAGTCCCCCGCCGCCATCGCCACCACGGCCCGGTCGCTGTCCCGGTCCAGCGAGGGGGCGCTGCGCGACAGGAAGTCCGACGCCTGACGCAGTTCGCCGCGCACCAGGTAGGCCGCCGCGATGCCGTGCAGGTCCCCCCGCTCCTCCAGCGCCGCCAGGGTGCGCAGGGGCACCGGCGGTTCGGTCGCGAGCGCCGCTCCGCCCGCCCCCCCCGTCCGGACGGGGACGTAGGGGAGGTAGCGGTCCGCGGCCGGGTACGCGATGCGCGCCTCCAGCTCCCGCGCGGACGCATCCGCCCGCCACGCGTCCCCCGGCTTGAAGCCGTCCCCGGTCAGGAACGCGGCGAGCGCGCCCAGCCCCATGGCCAGCACCGCGCCCAGCGCATGCCGCCACCGGCCGCGCGGCAACGCGAAGCGGAGCGGTCCGCGGACAGGGGTGCTGGGCGGTGGTGGAGCGTCGTTGTGGGCCACCGCGCCACACAGGGCCTGGACGCTGAGCATCTCCAACTGCATGGCATCATGCAGCCCACTGGCGCACGCACGGCAGAGGGCCAGATGGAGCCGGAAGTGCTCCTCGTCCCCCGATTCCAGCTCCCCATCCAGGAAGCGGTAGAGCTTCTTGCACCAGAGATCCATCAAGCGTCAGGGCCCGAGTCTCGAGGCCGCCTCCCGTCCCTTGCGAAACGCGAGCGGGAGCAATCCTTGGTGGATTCCGCTGGCAGCGTCCGGCGCCTGCTCCCCCGCCTGCCCAGCACCCGGTCTCCGAGGAGGAACAGGCGCCAGGCGCCCGCGCCTTCAGCGCCGCGTGCGGGGGCGCATCAGCGTTCCGCCGGAGCGGCTGGTGCGCGGGCACGGGAGGCGCGGCGCGCTGACGGCCTCCACCGCCTCCGTCTTCGCGAACCAGGGGCAGCAGTTGGCGCAGCCCGGGCAGCGGCGGCGGAAGCGGCGGGCACCCTGGTGCCAGGCCCGGCCCTCGCGATCCGGGGGCGGAGCCACCTGCGTGGCGAGCACGTCCCCGGGCCAGTTCTCCGGCACGTCGTCGTCCCAGGACCCGGGCACCGTCTCGCGGGCCTGACGGGCGGACACCCAGCGCTCGCTCTCCGCGGGGTCCTCCAGCGCGAGCCTCGCGAGCATCTCCAGTTGCAGCAGGTCATGGAAGCGGCGGGCGCAGACGTCGCAGGTGGCCAGGTGGCCCCGGACGCGGCGCTGATCCTCGGCGGACAGGCTGCCGTCCAGGAAGGGCTGGAGGTCTTCACACGCGGTGCTCATCGTTCCCTCTCCTGGCGGCGGCGTTCCGCGGTGTCGTGGAGCATGGCCTTGAGGCGGCGGCGGGCGTGGAAGAGCCACGTGCCCACCGTTCCCGCGCTGGGGGTGTTCATCCGCCGGGCGATCTCCGCGTGGCGCAGGCCCCGCGCGTGCAGTTCGAACGCCTGACGCAGCTTCTCGTTGAGCCGCGCCACGGCCTGGCGCAGTTCGTCCTCCGTGACGCACTCCCACTGCTCGGGCTCCGGCGCGTCCTCCGGGTCCTCGAAGAGCATGTGGACGTTGTGCAGGTCCACCCGGCGGTCCGTCTCCGCGCCCTGGCGGCGGCACTGGTCCAGGAACCGGTTGTGCAGCACGCGCACCAGCCACGCGCGGCGTGCGGGCTCCGGCCAGCGCTTGAGCCGCTCCCATTGCAGGAGCGCGCGCAAGAGCACGTCCTGCACCAGGTCGTCGCAATCACTGGCACTCTTGCCGCAGACATTGCGCGCGATGGCGACCAGCACCGGCTGATGGCGGATCGCGAACGCGGCGAACTCCCCTCCAGAGCCCTCCCGGACTGGCGGCTCCTCCCTCCCTGGCACCATGCGACCGCCTCCCTTCCCTCCAGAGAACGCCGAGGGCCGGATTCTTTTCTTCTCACGGATGCGACAAATGCTGTCGCGCTTCTTTCCGCAGCACGGCGACCAGTACGGCTGAAACACTTCAAGCAGACGCCAATTCCTTGCATGGAATAGACAGACATCCAGGGACTCCCCGATCCAATGTCTCTCCATGGGTGAGACTTGCCTCCGGGGTGGCTCGGGCCAGACCCGGCGTGAAAAGGGGGGCGGAAAATGGGCGTCAGCATGCCCCGGCGGCGTCCCGGCGGATGGGGCGGTTTCGTGAACGCGGATCCGCGGTGGAGGCGGGCCCGGGCGGCACCTCCTGGTGCGTCAGGCGGGGGGGGAGTCCTCCCGGGGCCCGGGGAAGCGTCCTCGGACGAAACTCCCCCCTTGCGTGCCTGGGGAGTCCTTTGGTCCTCTTGGGCCACCGCCGTATGCCCATGGAAACCGCCGCCGACAGCCGAGAGTACCGCGTGGTCTTCTTCTGCCCCGCGTCGAACGCCCGGCTCGAGCGGCTGGAGGTCCCGGTGCGCCGGCTGCTGTCGCGCATCCAGGCGCCTCCGGCGGAGCTGGCCCCGCTGAGCGAGGCCGGTGCGCTCACGGAGGCCGGGTGGCAGGTGTACCTGGTGCGCTCGCTGACGGAGCGCAGCGCGGCGCAGGCCATGGCGGCCTACGTCAGCGAGGCCACCTGCGCGCTGGCCGCGGAGGTGGACGCGGAGGTGCTGGGGCTCTACGTGGACGTGTCCGGGGACTCCGCGCGCATCTGCCGGTGCGGCCCGGAGGACGGGCCGGAGACGTTCGCCGGGCGGAGGCAGGCCGCGCTCACCCGCACGTCGGAGTGGCTGGAGGTCGCCCCCGCGAGCCTGTCCGCCCTCTTCCAGTTGGATCCGCCGGACGCCGAGTACGAGCCGGACGCGGACGACCGCTTCGTCGAGGAGAAGCTGCGTGAGGCGCGGGCCCTGATGGAGCGCTACCGCACCGCGGCGAAATGAGGTCGAGCACCCCGGAGGACCTGTCGGGTCGCTGTGCGCGCTGCTACCTGCCCACGGCCCTGTGCCTGTGCGCGGACGTGCCCGTCATCCCCACGCGCACGGAGCTGCTGATCATCCGGCACAACAAGGAGTCGCAGAAGAGCACCAACACGGCGCGCATCGCGGCGCTGGCCCTGCCCCGCTGCCACATCGTGTCGTACGGCGCGCCCGGAGCGCCCTTCGACGCGTCGGTGCTGGACGCGCCGGACACGTGGCTGCTCTTCCCGGACGCACCGGAGGCGGAGGGGCCTCCGCCGAAGCGGCTCGTGGTCATCGACGGGAGCTGGGCGCAGGCGCGGCGCATGGTGCAGCGCGTCCCCGCCCTGCGGCGCCTGCCCGGCATGAGGCTGCCGCCGCCCGCCCCGGACACGCGGCGGCTGCGCAAGCCGCCGCACCCGGACGGGATGTCCACGCTGGAGGCCATGGCCGGCGCGCTCGCGCGGCTGGAGGGCGAGGACATCGCGAAGCCGCTGCTCACGCTGCACGAGCTGATGATCGAGCGCGTGCTCGCGAGCCGCGGGCGGCTGGGCTGGGAGAACTACCTCTAGCGGGCGGTGGCCGGGGCGCTACAGAACGCACCGGAACTCATCGAGCCCCAGCAGGAGGGACCCTGGTGCCTGCGGGGGCTGGACGTTGCCCGCGGCATCTCGCGCGAAGGAATCCGCAGCGGGCCAGCAAGCACTCTCGTTCCCAGTGTACTTCGGGTACGCCTGGACTTCGTCGACCGGCGAACCGTCCAGATAGAAGCGGATCCACGTCTCGATGTTCCGCTTGGGGACGAGGCGGGCGATTCGCTCCGGATTCGTCACAGGCGATTGCCCCTGCTCCTTGAGCGCCGCGTCGAGTTGCTGGCGGCGGTCATGGACGGAGTTGGCGGGATCCGCATCGATATGGATGATCAACGCCGCGTTCACGTGAGCAGTCCGATGCGCCTTGATCTGCTCGGGCGCACGCTGGCGCACATACTGCTCCCCTGCGCCTCCTACAGAGGAGGGCAATGGCTCCGTGCGAATATCCCGACGTCCCACACCCCGAGATTTAAGCGCTCGTTCAATGAAGGTTCGTGCCTGTTTATCCTCACAGAGGATGACGTACTTGACTCCACGACTACTCATGAGGCGGCTCCGTGGTGTCCTCCCAGCCGCGTGCGACGACTTCCGCTGAATTCAGCCCAGGAAGCCCTTGGAAGGGCTCGATTCTCGAAGGCCCTCCGGCCTGGCGGAAGAACCTTGTTCCATTCGAGGGAGCCAGCTGATTGAGGAACTCGGGATGATGGCTCACGAAGAAGACCTGGGGTCCGTCTTCCTCCGAAGCAGCATCGACGACGTCGAGCAGCCAAGGCTGAATCTCCCGCAAAGCGACGTAGTTGTCGGGCTCATCGAAGATGATCAGCCGCCCCGGTTTGATCACGGTGTGGCGCAAGATGTAGAGCGCGATGAGCGCGCGCTGGCCGTCTGACAGCTCAACAAAGTCCACCGAATAAGGGGCTCCCTTGCCTGCGGAGAACCGGACCTGGAGCTGGGGCCGTGTCTTGTCCACCGCCAGTGCTTCAAATCCCGGGATGACCTCGCGAAGCGCATCCTGGATACGGATGGCATCCATCAATTCATGCGTGATGAGCGGCGGGTACCACGACGCGAGATTGTGAAGGCTCTCCTCGAGCATGTCGCGTTGCGCGTCCGTGCGGCCCGACATCCGGCGTGGATCCGGACGGAAGTACCAAACGTCCTCGTCAAGCCAACGCTTGAATACCGCGAGCTTCTTGGCCCCTGTCCCGAGCGCACTCAGTCCCGAACTGCCTGTGCGGGCGCTGAACGTGACGTCCGGCGCCCCCTTACTTCCACGTATCGTGAGCTGCCCGTTGACGAACTCCAGCAGTGACGTCTCGTTGCAATGAAGAGACTCGAACCCGACCCGGGTATTGGATGGTTCCTCTTCATCGTGGTCTACCTGCAAACGGTACTTGTAGAGATCCTGGCCCAGTCGCACATCCAGTTCCACGCGCTGGTTCAGCCTGGATTCCCACCGGGTCCGGGACTCGTGTGGGAAGCATCCGCGGACCTCGCGGTCTCGTACAACCAGACTTCGCACACTCCACAACACGTCGAGGACCGACGTCTTGCCCGAGCCGTTCTCTCCCAGCAGCAGCGCCAGCCGGTCGGGCTTCCACTCGAAGTTGACGAAGCACCGGTAATTGTCGACGTAGAGCCGCTCAAGCATTCGTGCCTCCTACCACAGCCTACTGGAGGACGACCTTCTGCATCTCCGCCGCGAAGGGCACGGGCTCCAGGAAGCCCGTCACGCGCGGCTTCGTCAGCACGGTGCCGTCCGGGTTCACGAAGGCCACCGTGGGCAGGCCCTCCACGCCCAGCTTCTCCATCAGCGCATCCAGGCGGTCCTCGCTGTTCGTCGCGTCGATCTTGATGGTGAGGAAGCGGCTGTCCTGCGCCTGGGAGATGACCTCCGTGGACGGGTACGTCAGCCGGTCCAGCTCCTTGCAGGCCGCGCACCAGTCCGCGAAGAAGTCGATGAGCACCGGGCGGCCCTCCTTCTTCGCCGCCGCGAGCACCCGCTCGAACTGGCCGGCGTCGAACGTCGCCTGCTTCTCCGGCATCACGTGGTGCCACTGCCAGGACGGCGCCACCGGGCGCTCCTGGAGCCCCATGCGCACCCACAGCTCACCCACGGGCCGCGCGTCCAGCGCGCCGCCGCGCACCACCAGCGCGCCCACCACCAGCGCCACGCCCAGCGCCTTGAAGCCGAAGTCGCGCGCGCCCTCCTTGAACGAGCGGTGCACCGCGCCCACCCCGACGCCCACCACCACCAGCGCCGCGGCAATCACCGCGCCGGGCACCTGGCCCACCTCGGCGCCCAGCGCCTTCACGTGGTCGCGCGCCCAGGGGAAGGCGTCCTTCAGGTACGAGAACGCGAGCGCCACCAGCATGATGCCCAGCACGCTCTTCACCCACTCCATCCACACGCCACCGCGCGGCAGGCGCACGGTGAAGACGCCGATGAGGAAGAACGGCACGCCGATGCCCAGCGCGTAGATGAACAGCAGCGTCGCGCCCAGCGTCGTGTTGGCGGACTTCGCCACGAAGGCCAACAGGCCCGTGAGCACCGGCCCCGTGCACGGCGCCGCCAGGAACCCGGACACGCTGCCCATCACGAACGCACCGGCGATGCCCGCGCCGCCCACGTTGCTCAGCTTCGTCTGCAGGGACGACGGCAGCGCCAGCTCGAACGCGCCGAACATCGACGAGGCCAGCAGCAGCAGGAACGCCGCCAGCCCCATCACCACCGAGGGGCTGCCCAGCATGGCGCCGAAGGCCTGGCCCGTCTTCGCCGCCAGGATGCCCAGCGCGCTGAACACCACGCCCATGCCCACGATGTACGACGTCGTCAGCGCCAGCGAGCGGCCCCGCGCCTCCGCCTTCCTCGCGCCGAACACCGACACGGTGATGGGGATGAGCGGGTACACGCACGGCGTCATCGCGGTGAGCAGGCCGCCGGCGAACACCACCAGCGCGCCCCACGCGAGGTTGCCGGACTCCAGGAACCGGGCCGCGTCCAGCCCGGCGCTCGGCCCCGTGGGCAACAGCCACGGCACCACCGCCACCGCCACACCCGCCACCACCGCCGCCAGCGTCAGCTTCTTCGTGTCCATGCGTGCCTTACGCCTCCGCGCGTCCGGACCTTCGGAGGCCCCTTCTATATGCGGAGGCCGGGGACGCGGCTACCCCGCCGGCATCTGCGCGGGGGAGGCAGGCACCTTCAGCCCCGCGGAGCGCGCCAGCCCCATCACGCCCTCCACGGCGGCGGCGATGTAGCCAAAGGGGTTCGCTCCATCCACCGCCGTCACGTGCACCTCGCCCATCCGCTGCTGGAAGGCCGCCGCCACCTGCGGCAACTGCTGCGCCAACGTCAACTGGATGACCTCCGGGCTCACCGCGTTCTCGATGTCGCGCAGCGTCTTCGCGCGCTCCAGCTCCAGCCCCTGCTGCGCGCGGGTGCGCCGCAGCTCCAGCTCCGCGATGCCGGCCTCCGCCTCCGCGATGGACTGCTTCGTCAGGAGCACCTGGAGCCGGGCGGACAACTGCTCGGCCTCCTGCTGGGCCTCCGCGAGCTGGACCTCGTGACGCGCGGCCTCCGCCTCGCGCTGGCGGCGCAGCCGGTCCAGCTCCACCTGGGCCCGGGCGGCCTCCGCCTCCTGCTCCCAGCGCAGTTGCTCCAGCTCTCCCTGCGCGCGGTTGTACGCGAGCTGCCGCTCGCTCGTGAGCCGCGCCTCCTCCAGCCGCGCGTCCGTGGCCAGCGCCTCCAGGCGGGCCTGCTCCTTCAGTGCCTGCGTGCGCGTGCGGACCTCCTCCTGCGCGGCCAGCTTCGCGAGCGCGACCTCCCGCTCCACCGACGTGCGCTCCTGCTGCTGCTGGCGCACCTGCTCCATCTTCGCCTGGGCGAGCCGCGCCTCCACCGCGAGCTGCTCCAGCCGCGCCTGCTCGTCCGTGCCCTGCGTGCGCTGGCGGACCTCCTCGCGCGCGGCGAGCTTCTGGAGGTTGAGCACGCGCTCGGCCTCCGTCTCCTCGCGCCGCACGAAGCGCTCCTTGGCCAGCTCCGCCTCGCGCGCCTGCCGTTCCTGCTCGCGGCGGAAGCGGGCCTGCATGTGCTCGAAGACGGCGCTGGAGAGCACGCGCACGTCCTGGATTTCAATCGTGTCCAGCAGCACGCCCCAGCCGGAGTCGGTGCGGTCCTCCAGCCGGCCCCGCCCGGAGAGCACCGGCGCGATCTCTCGCATCAGCTCCTCGGCGATGCCCTCCTTGCGCCGGGTGAGGCACTGCTCCACGGTGAGGTTCGCCACCAGCCGGCGCGCCGCGCCCACGAACATCTCCCCGAGCAGCTCCGCCAGCTTCTCCTGCGCGCGCTCCGGGTAGCTGAAGTTGAGCATCCGGAAGGCCACCAGCGGATCCGCGATGCGGTACACCGCCAGGCCCGTCACCGCCACGCCCACCTTCTCGCTCGTCACCTGATCCGCGGTGAACTGGAAGCGCTGGATGCTGGTGGGCACGATGGCCACCGAGTCCCCCGGCAGCTTGAAGCAGCTCGCGCCCTGGCCGCTCACCTCGCGCACGCGCCCCCGACGCATGTGGATGAGGAACTCGCTGGGCCGCGCGGTGATGAGCCCCCACTTCTTCACCTTGTCCGGATCCTCCGCGGGCTTGCCCGCCCGCCAGCCGTCCGCGTAGCGGGAGCGCTCCAGGCCCCCCTCCAGGCGGATCAGCGACGGCCGCCCCATCCCCTCCTGCTGCATGTCCTGGGCGTTGCTCCGGGCCTGCGACTTCGCGTTGGCGCTCATGTGTTGGCACCCTCCGCGCCGGCACCAGTGCAGGCGCCCGGCCATGCCCGGCGGGGCCTTGAAACGGGCACTTATGGGCGCGCGAAGCGCTGTTTCGGATCACCCCGCGCCAACCTGGCGCAGCCGGAGTGCTCCACTCTGGAGGCGCGTTGACCCAGGCCGGCGCACTCCGCACGCATCGACCTGATGCGTCGGAGACAGGGGCCCCGGACCCCATGTTCCCTTGACCCGAGGGGGGTCGATTTTATAATTGACCAGTCCGGTCCACATTCGTGTGGGCCCATGTAGACCCTGCCGCTGCGCGCGGCCCCACCGCGTCGCCGGGGAGCGGAGGGGTGTTCCACCCTCCTGCATCACTTCTTCCTGAGGACTTCATGCTGAACCTGCCCATCTACATGGACAACCACGCGACCACCCCGCTCGACCCGCGGGTGCTGGAGGCGATGTTGCCCTACCTCCGCGAGGACTTCGGCAACGCGGCCAGCCGCAACCACGCGTTCGGCTGGAAGGCCGAGGCCGCGGTGGAGAAGGCGCGCCGGCAGGTGGCGGACCTCATCGGCGCGTCGGAGAAGGAGATCGTCTTCACCTCCGGCGCCACCGAGTCCGACAACCTGGCCATCAAGGGCGTCATCGAGTTCTACAAGTCCAAGGGCGACCACATCATCACCCTGAAGACGGAGCACAAGGCCGTCCTGGACACCTGCAAGCGCCTGGAGCGCGTGCGCCAGGAGCGGCTGGATGAGCTCAAGCTCCTGCGCCTGGGCCAGTTGGCCGAACGCGACGTCACGCCGGAAGAAGTCCCCGAGCTGGCGGCGAAGTTCAACCTGGACGCGGACGACACGTACAAGAAGTGGGCGGAGCTGCCCACGGGCGGCGCGCGCGTCACCTACCTGGACGTGGAGAAGGACGGCCGCGTGAGCCTGGAGAAGCTGGCCGCGGCGATGACGCCCAAGACGGTGCTCGTCTCCATCATGTTCGCCAACAATGAAATCGGCGTGGTCCAGCCGGTGGCGGAGATTGGCAAGCTGTGCCGTGAGAAGGGCGTGCTCTTCCACTGCGACGCGGTGCAGGGCGTGGGCAAGGTGCCCTTCGACGTGGAGAAGATGAACGTCGACCTGGCCTCCATCAGCGCGCACAAGATGTACGGCCCCAAGGGCGTGGGCGCGCTCTACGTGCGCCGCAAGCCGCGCGTGCGCATCGCGCCCATGGTGGACGGCGGCGGTCACGAGCGCGGCATGCGCAGCGGCACGCTGAACGTGGCGTCCATCGTCGGCTTCGGCGCGGCGGCGGAGGTCGCGAAGCAGGACCTGCCGGAGGAGGCGGCGCGCCTGCTGCGCCTGCGCGAGCGGCTGCGCACCGGCATCATGGAGCAGTTGGACATGGTGACGGTGAATGGAAGCCTGGAGCACCGCATGCCGGGCAGCCTCAACATCTCCTTCTCCTACGTGGAGGGCGAGGCCCTGATGATGTCCATCAAGGACGTCGCCGTGTCCTCCGGGTCCGCGTGCACGTCCGCGTCGCTGGAGCCGTCCTACGTGCTGCGCGCGCTGGGCGTGGAGGAGGACATGGCGCACAGCTCCATCCGCTTCGGCCTGGGCCGCTTCAACACGGAGGAGGAGGTCGACTTCGTCATCCGCCTCGTGGTGGACAAAGTCCGCAAGTTGCGAGACATGAGCCCCCTGTACGAGATGGCCAAGGAAGGCATCGACCTCAAGAGCATCGAGTGGACCGCCCACTAGGCGCTCCCCTCCCCTCAAGACTTCCCGCCGGGCACGGAAGCCCCCGCCCGCCCGGCCGCGCATCGGTTGCCCGGATGGCGCATCAGTTCAAGCGTTGTGTGAAGGAGCGTTAGACGCATGGCTTACAGCGAGAAGGTCATCGAGCACTACGAGAACCCCCGCAACGTGGGGACGCTCGACAAGAACGACCCGAACGTCGGCACCGGCCTCGTGGGCGCCCCAGCCTGCGGCGACGTGATGCGCCTCCAGTTGAAGATCAGCGACTCGGGCGTGATCGAGGACGCGCGCTTCAAGACCTTCGGCTGCGGCTCCGCCATCGCGTCCAGCTCGCTCGTCACCGAGTGGGTGAAGGGCAAGACGGTGGATCAGGCCATGACCATCTCCAACAAGGACGTGGCCCGGGAGCTGGCGCTGCCCCCGGTGAAGATCCACTGCTCCGTGCTGGCCGAGGACGCCATCAAGGCGGCCATCGAGGACTTCAAGAAGAAGCGCGCGTCGCGGCAGGCCTGAGGCTTCCGCGCGGCACTTCTTCTCACTGGATTGAGGACGACCCCATGAACGAGCAGGCCCAGACGACCCAGGCCCCTCAGACGCCCCCCAAGCCGGCCCCCAAGGGCATTGGCCTGGCGGACAGCGCGGTGGCGCGCCTCAAGCAGCTCCTGGAGGAGCGCCAGACGCCGGACGCCGGCCTGCGCATCGCCGTGAAGGGCGGCGGGTGCTCCGGCCTCCAGTACTCCATGGAGTGGTCGGAGAAGTCCCGCGAGCGCGACAAGGTGTTCGAGCGCGACGGCGTCCGCGTCTTCGTGGATCCGAAGAGCTACCTGTACCTCATCGGCACGGAGCTGGTGTTCGAGCAGACGCTGATGGCGTCCGGCTTCAAGCTGAACAACCCCAACGTCAAGGCCGCCTGCGGCTGCGGAGAGAGCTTCTCCGTCTGAACTGAAGCGGCCTTCCCGCCCGCCCCGTGGGTCAGGGAGCGGGCAGCAGGGGTCCGGCCCGGTGCCGGGCCCCTTTTTCGTTTCCCCCATGAGGATGTGCGCACCGTGAGGACCCACTTCGACGTGTTCGGGCTGCCCCGCTCCCACGCCGTGGACATGCCGGCCCTGGAGAAGCAGTACCGGGAGCTGTCGCTCCAACTGCACCCGGACCGGGTCGGCCCCGGTGACGCGAAGGCGCGCCTGGCCGCCGTGGAGGGCACCACCGCCCTCAACGAGGCCTTCAAGACGCTGAAGGACCCGGTGCGCCGCGCCTTCTACCTGCTCAAGCTCCACGGCGTGGACCTGGACCGCGAGGACGCGGGCGCCCAGAAGGACATGCCCCTGGAGTTCCTGGAGGAGGTCATGGAGCTGCGCGAGGCCCTGGATGAAGCCATCGCGGCGAAGGACCTGCCCCGGGCCCAGGCCATGGCGAAGGACGTGGCGGGCCGCAAGGCGGCGGCGCTCCAGGAGGCCGTCGCGGCGCTCGGTTCGCTGGAGGCCGCCGGGGATTCTCCGGACGGGGTGAGAAAGGCATCGCACGCGCTGGGGCGGGTGCGCTACTTCACGCGCTTCCTCGAGCAGGTGGACGCGTTCGAGGAGGAGGTGCTCGCGTGAGCAACAACGGCTATCTGCAGATCCACGACCCGCTCAAGCCGAAGGGCCACGTGGTGGGCATCGACCTGGGAACGACGCACTCGCTGGTGGCGTCCGTGTCCCAGGGCAAGCCCCGGTGCGTTCCGGTGGACGAGGGCGACTCGCTCCTGCTGCCCTCCGTGGTGCACTACGGGAAGGACGGCGGCGTGGTGGTGGGCGTTCGCGCGCGGAAGCTCGCGGCCGAGGCCCCCACGGACACCATCGTGTCGGTGAAGCGCTTCATGGGCCGCAGCCCGGACGACCCGGAGACGCGCAAGCTGGGCCACTACGACTTCGCCCCCGGCGCCAACGTGGTGCGCTTCAACGTGGCCGGCGGCCAGCCGGTGACGCCCATCGAAGTGTCGGGCGAGATCCTGCGCGCCCTGAAGCGCCGCGCGGAGGCGCACTTCTCCGGCAAGGTGGAGCAGGCCGTCATCACCGTGCCCGCCTATTTCGACGACGCCCAGCGCCAGGCCACCCGCGACGCGGGGAAGCTCGCCGGCCTGGAGGTGCTGCGGCTGCTCAACGAGCCCACCGCCGCCGCGCTGGCGTACGGCCTGGACAAGGGCAGCCAGGGGATGTTCGCCGTCTATGATTTGGGCGGCGGCACGTTCGACATCTCCATCCTCAAGCTGGAGGACGGCGTCTTCGAGGTGAAGTCCACCGGCGGTGACTCCGCGCTGGGCGGCGACGACTTCGACCGCGCCATCGCGCAGCACGTGCTCCAGAAGCGGGGCGTCCAGTCCCCCACTCCCGCGCAGGTGGCGGAGCTGATGGCCGCCGCTCGAAAGGCGAAGGAGGCGCTCACCGACGCCGCGGAGGTCGTCCTCAGCGTGGACGGCCACTCGCAGCCGGTGTCCCGCGCGGACTTCGAGGCGTGGATCCAACCGCTCGTGGCGAAGACGGGCGCGGTGTGCCGGCGGGCCTTGAAGGACGCGGGCGTGGCGGCGGGCGAGCTGGACGGCGTCATCCTGGTGGGCGGCTCCACCCGCGTGCCCGCGGTGCGCCGCTTCGTGGCGGAGCTGTTCGGCCGCGAGCCCCTGGGCGACATCGATCCGGATCAGGTCGTGGCGCTGGGCGCGGCGGTGCAGGCGAGCCTGCTCACCGACACCGGCCGCCAGGACGAGGTGCTGCTGCTGGACGTCATCCCCCTGTCGCTGGGCCTGGAGACGATGGGCGGCATCACGGAGAAGCTCATCCCGCGCAACTCCACCATCCCCACGGCGGCGGCGCAGGTGTTCACCACGTTCAAGGACGGCCAGACGGGCCTGGACGTGCACGTGGTGCAGGGCGAGCGCGAGCTGGTGCAGGACAACCGCAGCCTCGCGCGCTTCACGCTCTCCGGCATCCCCTCCATGGCGGCCGGCATGGCCCGCGTGGAGGTGCGCTTCCAGGTGGACGCGGACGGCATCCTCTCCGTCACCGCCAAGGAGCAGAGCACCGGCGTGGCGCAGGCCATCACCGTGAAGCCCAGCCACGGCCTGACGGACGAGGAGATCGAAAAGATGCTCCTGGACTCCATCGACTTCGCGGAGGACGACATCCAGGCCCGCCAGTTGCGCGAGCAGCAGGTGGAGGCCGAGCGCGTCCTCTCCGAGGCCGACCGCCAGCTTCGTGAGAACGCGGGGCTGCTCCAGGCCGGCGAGCCGGAGGCCATCCAGGCCGCCATGGCCCGCGTGCGCGAAGCGGCGCAGGGCAAGGACTACCTGGCCGTGAAGGAGGCCCTGCACGCGCTGGACGAGGCGTCCCGGGCCTTCATCGAACGGGTCATGAACCGCGCCATCACCCAGGTGGTGTCCGGCCATTCCGTGGAGGAGTACTGAGCCGTGCCCAAGGTCACCTTCAAGAGCCCCCTGGCCGAGGTCGCCGTGGACGTGCCCCCGGGCACCACCCTGCTGGACGCCGCGGAGAAGGGCGAGGCCCAGGTGGGCCATAGCTGCGGCGGCGTGTGCGGGTGCTCCACCTGCCACGTCTGGGTCCGCAAGGGCCTGGAGTCGCTGAGCGAACAGCGCGACGACGAGATGGACCGGCTGGACATGGGCTTCGACGTCCGGCCGTACTCCCGCCTGTCCTGCCAGACGGAGGTCGGCGGCGAGGACGTCACGGTCGAAATCACCGAGGAGTCCCTCGTCGCCTTCATGGACGAGAACCCGGCCATCCGCCGGAAGCTCGAGTCCGAGGGCCGCTGGCCGCTGAAGAAGTAGGCGGAAAAAAGGGTGTTGACCGGGCGGGGGAGGTTCTCTATACGTCTCGCCCATCACGGCGCCGCGAGGCACCGCGAGCCACCTGCCCAGGTGGTGGAATTGGTAGACACACTAGATTCAGGGTCTAGCGCCTGCAAGGGCATGGAGGTTCGAGTCCTCTCCTGGGCACTGCAGTAGACGAAGGGCCCCGACCACAAGTCGGGGCCCTTTTTGTTTTTCCGGTCAGGGCGGCGCGGGCTCCACGGCCTCGTGCGCCACGTGGTGCGCGGCGGCGTTGGCCAGCCGGCCGCCCTTGCGCAGGTCGCGGATCCGCAGCTTGGAGCGGTGCACGGACCAGGCCCCCACCGCCACCTGGCTGATGACGGTGCCCAGGTGGGTGAGCGTGGCGAAGGCCGCCGCGTCCTCCGCGGGGGAGCCCAGCGCGCGCGCCGCCCAGCTCGTGACGAAGTAGTAGATGCCCATGCCCGCCGGGACGCCCGGCAGCGACTGCCCCAGGGAGATGGCGCCCAGCACCACGGCGCCCGCGAAGAGGCCCCCGGGGATGTGCACGCCGTGCAGCGCCAGGCCGTACGCCAGCGCGGAGGCGAACACCGGGAAGATGGAGAAGAAGAACACCTTCGCCATGCCCTTGAAGGAGCGCGCGGTGCCCAGGCCCTCGCCCACGTGGTTCAGGAAGCTGTCCACGCGGGGCATGGTGTGACGCTGGTGGAGCCAGCGGCCCAGGGGCGCCGCCCAGTGGGCCAGCAGCACCACCAGCGCCACCAGGCCGATGCACAGCGACAGCGCCACGTGCAGCTCCGTGCGGAAGTGGGCCATCGTCTCGCCGAAGGGGCCCAGGAAGGACAGGGCCACCAGCAGCATCAGGCAGGCGAACTCCATCAGCTTGCACACGCCCACGGAGCCCAGGCTCCGGATGAAGGGGATCTTGTGCGTGCGCGACAGGAGGAACGAGCGCGTCACCTCGCCCAGCTTCCCCGGCAGCGCGTTGTGGACGAAGACGCCAATGCCCACCAACTGGAAGCGGTCCTTGAACGGGATGGGCCTGCGCAGCGTGGCCTGCCATTGCACCGCGCGCAGCGGCACCAGCGACGCCTGCAGCAGCATGAACGGCACCAGCCACACCAGGTGCCCCGGCAGGTCGCGCACGAACTTGTCCAGGGGGAAGCGCGGCGTCAGCAGGTCGCCGGCCCCGCTCAGGTTCCACTTGAAGAACGCGGTGGAGAGCAGGAGCAGGGACAGGACGACCCCCACCGCTCCGCCCAGCACCTTGAGCCACGTGCGTCCACCGGCGTTGGGAAGCCGCATGGTCCTCCCCTTCCTCGGTCTCAATGGAGAATCCGCGGCGAGCCGGTGTCCAGGTAGGCCTCCGCCAGGCGCTCGTGCAGCCGCGCGCAGTGGCTCAGGCCGGACAGGTCCACCGGGCCGCTCGCGGGCCACATCACCAGGCTGTCGGACTCCACCTGCGTCAGGCCGCCGTGCGAGCCGAACTCCCACGCGAAGCCCACCGTGCCGCCCTTCTGGACGGCTTCACCGAAGAGGACCAGGTCCCCCGCGGTGTCCATGCGCGGCAGCCCGTGGAGGAAGTCCGCCACGGCGCGCTTGCTGTACTCGGTGGTGAGCGGCGCGCGGTCCAGGTCCTCCGCGCCGTAGACACCTCCGCCCATCACCACCACCGCCTCCGCGCCCCGGCGAATCGCCACCATGCCGATGTCCGGGTTGTTCGTGGCCCGCGCCAGCACCTCCGGATGCCGCGCCAGCAGCTCGCGCGCCTCCAGCGGCACGGAGCGGCCGCTCAGGTAGACGTGGGCGAAGTTGCCGGCCTCCACCACCACCGGGATGAAGGGCGCGCGCGCGGCGGTGTCCGGCGCTGGCGCCTGGCGCCCGTCCAGCAGGCCCCGGCGCACGTCGTCCTTCAGCGGAGGCACCTCCCCCTCGAAGAGGACGGCCTCCAGGCGCCGGCCCTGGCGCTGCTCCAGGGGCAGGCTGTCCACGTGGCCGTGGTCCGACAGGAGGATGACGTCGTAGGGCTCCGGCGCGGCGCGGGCCACGGCGAACAGCTCCGCCAGTGACGCGTCGACCCGGTAGAGCTCCTGGAGCGCCAGCTCCGAGCGCGGGCCCCGGCGGTGGGCCACCTCGTCGTAGTTGCCATACACCAGGTAGATGAGCGGCACGCCGCGCACCATGTCCACCAGGGACTTGGTGTGCGCGAAGCTCCAGCCCAACCGCTGGAGGAGGATGCGGCTGACGAGGAAGCCCTGCTCGTGGCGCCAGTCGTTGAGCGAGCGCGCCCACTGGCGCACCTCGCGCGCGGCCTGCCAGGACTCCATGCCGAAGGAACGCAGGAAGTCCCACGCGCCCTGCGTCCGCGCCGAACCCAGCCCCTGGAGCTCGTACGCGAACGAGCGCGCCATGAGCTTGAAGCTCGACAGCGTGCTCATGCACATGCGGTTCATGGCGCCCGCGTGGAAGAGCGAGAAGTACGTGTGGCCGCCGTCGTCCAACAGGCTCGTGCGGCCGTGGCCGCGCAGGCGCGCGTCGATGGCCATCGCGTCCGCGGGCGTGTTCATCTGCACCTTGCGGCCGAGCGCCCGGTCGTACCAGCTATAGCCCGGCAGGTTCGGGTGCCTCAGCCCGTAGAGCAGCCCCGCCTGGAAGAAGGGCGTGGACGTGGGCGCGCCCCAGAACGCGTTCTCCAGGTGATACGCGCCAGAGCGGACGAGCTGTGAAACAAAGGGCATGCGCCCTGTGACAATGGCCTCGTCGAGCAGCGCCTTGGGCACCCCGTCCAGGTGGACGAGCAGAGCGTTCCGGGGCCGACGCGCCGCCACGGGCGGAACTTTCGATCCAATCCTCCGGACGAGGGTATTCGCCCAATTTCGTGAATTCTCGCTGACGAGCTCGTTGAGACTTTCGCGCACGTTGACGGCTCCCCCATCCCCCAAGGCAAAATGGGCATTCAGGGGGACAGGAGCTTCCGGGGCCGCGCTGCTCTCTTGGAGAGCAGGCGGGCGGATGGGCTCGCTGTCCCGGGCTGGAATCGACGCGCCCCCTCGGGGCTTCACGGGGTTTCGATGCTGGCTCCAGTCGTCTTCCTCTTCTTCTTGCTGATGTCGTTGAGCGCCGTGGCCGCCGGCCGCACGGCGCCCGGCCTCGTGCCGGTGAAGCGGACGCCGACGATGGACGGCATCGCGCTGCCGCTCGTGTCCTTCAGCTCGGACCAGGGCTTCGGCTACGGCGCTGTCGGCGGCATGTACCTCTATGGCGACGGCAGCAAGACGCCCTACGCGCATGCCCTGTCCGCGCAGGTGTTCTTCAGCTCGCGCGGCGCCATGAATCATTACCTCCGTTACGACGGGCCGCAGTTGCTGGGGCCCCTGCGGCTGGAGGGACGGCTGGAGTACCGCCAGGAGAAGAGCAGCCCCTTCTTCGGCGCGGGCAACCTGTCCGCCCCGGACTTCCGGGGGGACGTGGACGACCAGCGCTACAACTACGACAAGGGCTCGCCGGGCCTCTGGGTGCGGCTGCGCGGGCGGCCCTTCGGGGACAAGCACCCGTTCCAGTCGTACGTGGGCTACGGCTGGCGCTACACGCGCGTGTCACCCTACGAGACGTCCATCCTGGCGCAGGAGCGGCCCATCGGCATCGAGGGCGGGCCCAGCGGGCAGCTCCTCGCGGGGGCGCTCTGGGACACGCGTGACGACGAGTCCGACCCCACGTCCGGCGGCGTGGAGGAGGTGGCGCTGCGCGTGTCGGGCCTGGCCACCTTCAGCCGCTACCAGTACGCGGGCGTAACGCTGAGCGAGCGCCGCTACATCCGCATCACCCCGCGGCTCATCTTCGCGCAGCGGCTCACGCTGGACATGCTCTTCGGGGAGGTGCCGTTCTTCGAGTGGATGACCACGGGCGGCGTCAACGTGTCCGAGGGCATTGGCGGCATGAGCAGCGTGCGCGGCATCGAGCGCAACCGCTTCGCCGGCAACGTGAAGGCGTTCAGCAACTCCGAGCTGCGCTTCCAGGCGGCGCGGATGAGCGTGCTGGGGCAGCCGCTGGCGCTGGGCGCGGTGGTGTTCCTGGACCTGGGCCGCGTGTGGCATCCGGGCGTGACGGACGGCAAGTGGCATGAGTGGCACCCGGGCATCGGCGGCGGCCTGCGCTTCTCGCGCCGCGCGGCCGTGGTGCGCATGGACTACGCGCGCTCCACCGAGACGGGCCGTCAGCGCTTCTACATCACGTTCGGTCACATGTTCTAACGGCGGGCCCGGGCGCGCGCCGCGCGGAATTTCACGTGAGCGCGTCCACCCAGCCGCGAAGCCGCGCATCCACCTGCGCCTCGCCGCGCACGCCCTGCTCCACGTCCAGCGTCAGCGTGAGGAAGCCGCGCGACTCCAGGCCTTCGCGCAGCGCTTCGCGCGCCTGGGCATCCGGGGCGAAGAGGATGCAGCCGTCACCGCCGCCCGCGCCAGAGAGCTTGCCCGCGCAGTGGTAGGATGCGGCGATGGCCAGCACGCGGCGCATGCCCTCGGTCTCCAGCGGGCCCAGCTCCAGGAGCAGCGCGTGCTGGGCCTTCACGGCCTCGGCGAAGGCGCGGAAGTCGCCGCCGCCCAGGCCATCTTCAATGGCGTGGCCCAGCGCGTCCGAGCGCTCCACGAAGGCCTTGCGTCCGGCCTCCGCGAGGCGGGCCTCCACCTGGCCGATGAGGAGCTTCGTGGACGCGCTCTCGCCGGTGAAGGCGTAGAGCATGGACACGCGCGGCACGGGCATGCGCCACAGGTCCACCGGCGGGGACTCCGCGAGCGCGGCGTTGAAGCGGCCGGTGTTGGCGGCGTCCGCGAGCGCGGTGACGTCATAGCGCCGGTAGCGCACGGCGCCGCCAGCGAAGCTCGTGGCCACGTCGCCGCCGCTGCCCTTGCCGCCCTGCCCCAGCGTGTGCGCGGTGAGGGCGAGCTTGAGGACGTCGAACTTCTCCTCCAGCACGAAGCGCGCGGCCTCCGCGGCGAGCACCGTGGCGGAAGCGCTGCCGCCGATGCCCAGCTTGTGGCCCCCGGGGCCGAGCGCGCCTGGAGCGACGGCCACGTCGAAGCCCACGCTCGCGCGGCCATGCGCGCGCAGGGCTTCATCCAGCGTGCGGGCGACGAACGAGAAGCCGGCGGGCACGTCGCGGTCCCACTTCACGCCCCGGGGCGTGGTGAGCCCCTGGAGCGTCCCCTCCTCCAGGCAGATGTGCACGCGCGAGTCCGGGCGCCTGCGCACATAGGCGGCCGTGCGTGGGCCCACGGCCACGAGGCGCGACACGCCGCCCCACAGCACGGCGTACTCGCCGGAGATGAACAGCTTGCCCGGGGCGGAGAGCGCTCGGTCCATCCGTGTGTCACCTCGTGCAGACACGACGGCCCGGTGCCTGCGTTGAAAGCCTTCCGACAGGGGATTCGCTGGAGCCACAGGCCGGCTCCAGCGTCATGCGCCGTTCGTCAGAACAGGTGCTCGGTGAGCAGCGTCGCGTCACCGCCGGGCACGCAGCGCACCACGTCCACGGCGCCGCAGGCGCGGGCCAGGGCCTCCGCCGCGACCTCGTGGGCCGCGTCCGTCAGCAGCACCGGGTTCGGCCCCGCGTCGAGCGTGAACCACACCGGCACGCCCTTCTTGCGCTGCTCGCGCAGGTGCTGGATGAGCCCCAGCGTCGCCGAGTTCAGGTAGCAGAGCGGCGGATCCGCCGCGAGCGAGGTGGAGTGCATGCGCCACGCGTTGCGCTCGCACAGCTCGCCCAGCCCCTCCAGGTCCTTCTTCGCGATGAGCTCCCGGGCGCGGGGCACCTCGGCCTCCGCGTCCTTCACCCACGCCGGATAGTAGGGGCTCGTCTCCACCGTGTTCTTCATCCCGTCCCGCGACTTCACCTCCTTCTCGCCGCGGTCGAGGATGGCCACCACCATGCGCAGGTCCGCCCAGTGTCCCGCGTCGAAGCGCTGCACGGCGTAGCTGTCCTCGCCGTCCGCGAGCTCGCCGCGCATCCACTCGCAGAAGCCGCCCTGCACGCTGCGGCACGCGGAGCCGCTGCCCCGGCGCGCCAGGATGCTGGACGCCCGCGTGTCCTGGGGCAGCCCCGCCGCCGCGCGCCCCGCCACCGCCAGCGCCGCGAAGCCCGCCGCGCTGCTCGCCAGCCCCGCCGCCATGGGGAAGTCCCCGCGCGACACCACCTTCGCGGGCCCCAGGTCGCGCCCCGCCTGCACGCGCACCGCGTCCAGGAGGCGCAGCACGCGGTCGCGCTCGCTGCCCCTGGCCACGTGGCCGTGCAGCTCCACCGTGTCCGACGGCGCGCCGAACTCCACCGTCGTCGTCACGTGGATGGGGGCCAGCGTCAGCGACAGGCTGGACTGGTGCGGGAGGATGAGCGCCTCGTCGCGCTTTCCCCAGTACTTCACGAGCGCGATGTTGGGATGCGCCCGGACCGTTGCCTTCATGGAATGTCTCCCTGGAGCCGTGGACCCGCGAGCTGGCTCGCGAAGCAGCGCACGCCGTCGCGCGTCAGCCGCGCGACCACGGGCTCCGGTTCGGGGAAGAGGCCGATGACCGCGCCACCGTCACCTCCCGCCCCGGTGAATTTGGCCCCCAGCGCGCCCAGCGAGCGCAGCCGGAACACCATGTCCTCCAGCGCTGGCGACGACAGCCCCAGCGCGTTCAGGAGGCCCTGGTTGACGTTCATCGCGTCCCCCAGCCCCTCCAGGTCGCCCGTCTCCACCGACTTCGCCGCCTCGGTGACGAGCCTGCCCACCTGACCGAAGAGCCGCCGATAGCGCTCCGGCCACCGCGCCTGCCGCTCGCGCAGCGCCCCCACCGTCAGCTTCGTGGGACTGCGCGCCCCCGCCAGCGCCACCACCACCGACACCGGCCGAGGGCTCTTCAATGCGCGCGCGCGGCCCGTGACGCCCGCCGGCGACTGCACCCGCCGGTAGAGGATGAGCTGCTCCTCCGCGCTCGTGGTGTGGTCCACGCCGGACGGCGTGCCGTGGAACTCCTGCTCCATCTCCCACGCCAGCCGCGCCGTCGCCTTCGCCGTGGGCGCCTGCCCCGCGGCCTGGAGCAGCACGCGCGACGTGGCCACCGCCAGCGCCGCGGAGCTGCCCAGCCCCGCGGACAGGGGCAGTTGCGGCTCCAGGGTCACCTTCACCTTCGGCTCGCCCACCAGCTTCGCCGCCCGCGCGAAGGCCTTGCGCATCATCCGCTTCTGCGCCGCGTCCGCCGTCACCGGCACGTCCAGCACGCACGAGCGCGAAGGCCCGCCGCGCGCCACCACGCCGATGCTCAGGGGGCCGGCGATGGCCGGGTAGCCGTACACCACGCTGTGCTCGCCCAGCAGGATGACCTTGCCGGCACCGAAGGCGACCAGGGGATTCATTGCGGAAGTCATGGCACCAGGCACACGCGAAGGGGGCGGCGCCTTCTTTCCGCGCACCGCCCTGCCCCGTCAAGCGCTCCCGCGAGGAGAGCGCCGGGGGCGGACGTCAGCCGTTGGTGAGGGTGGCGACCGCGGGCGTCTCCGGGGGCAGGTTCGCGAGGATCTCCCGCGCCTTCTCCACCTTCACGTGCCCGGCCTTCACCAGCAGGTTGGCCACCTTCTCCACGTCCCCGCCGCGCGCGCCCGCCGTGACGGCGACGCTGCGCGCGTGCATGGCCATGTGGCCCTTCTGGATGCCCACGGAGCCCAGGGCGCGGAGCGCCGCGAAGTTCTGCGCCAGGCCCACCGACGCGAACACCATGGACAGCTCGCGCACGCTGGTGGCGCGCATCAGCTTGAGCGCCACCTGCGCGCCCGGGTGGATCTTGATGGGGCCGCCCACCATGCCCAGCGCCAGCGGCAGCTCGATGCGGCCCACCAGGTGGCCCTCCTCCAGGTACCAGGTGGACAGCGGGCGGTACTGCCCCTTGCGGCACGCGAACGCGTGCGCCCCCGCCTCGATGGAGCGCCAGTCCTGCCCCGTGGCGATGGCCACCGCGTCGATGCCGTTCATCACGCCCTTGTTGTGCGTGGCGGCGCGGTACGGGTCCGCCTCCGCGAAGCGGCTCGCCTGCGCGATGCCCTCGGCGATGACCTCGCCCGGCAGGCCGAAGTCCGCCAGCAGCGGCAGCGGGATGCGGCACGTGGAGCGCGCGAGCCGCTTGTCCGCCAGGTTCGACAGGATGCGCAGGTACACCCGGCCGCCCGTCAACTGCTCGATCAGCGGCGCCACGCCCTCCGCCATGGTGTTGATGAGGTTCGCCCCCATGGCCTCCTGCGCGTCGATGAGCAGGTGGACGATGAGCAGCGGCTCGCCGCGCGGCCCCTCCGGCGCGGGCAGCAGGCGCACCTCCACGTCCCGGGCGCCGCCGCCGCGGGCCACCATGGCCGGGTGGAAGCTGTTGGCCAGGGCGAGGATCTGCTCCTTCGCGTCGAGGATCCTGTCGGACGCGCGGCCGGGGTCGCCGTAGTTGGAGACCTGCACCTGGCCGATCATCATCGACTCGTCGGCCTCCGCGGTGAAGCCGCCCGCCTCGCGGACGATCTTCGACGCGAAGGACACCGCCGCCACGACGGAGGGCTCCTCCACGGCCATGGGCACCAGGTAGTCGCGCCCGTTGACGGTGAGGTTGAGGCCCAGGCCCAGCGGCAGGGAGAAGGTGCCCACCGCGTTTTCGATCATCTGGTTGGCGATGGACAGGTCCAGGCCATTCTCGCCGCGCAGTTGCTCCAGCTCCGCCTCGGTCAGGCGGAACATCTGGCCGATGCGCGCCAGGCGCTCTTCCAGGGGCAGCTTGTGGAATCCGGCGAGCCGGGACGTCACGGTGTCAGACATGTTCTTCCTTCCCAACCTGGGATCCACCCTGCATCACAACGCCGCCAGCCAATCCTTCAACGCGCCGGTCACCACGCGCGGCCGCTGCCGCAACTGCGCGACGGTGCGGCTGCCCGTCAGCACCAGCGCCTGACGCAGGCCCGTGAGGATGATCTTCAGCGCCTCCTCCGCGGCCGGCAGCCCGCCCTGCTGCTGGGCCCGGAACAGCGGCAGCGCCATGCCCGCCAGGTCCGCGCCCAGCGCGAGCACCTTCGCGGACTCCAGCCCGCCGCGCACGCCGCCGCTGGCGACCAGCCGCACCTCCGGCCCCACCGCCTTGCGCACGCTGGCGATGGCCGCCGCGGTGGGGATGCCCCAGCCGCTGAACTCCTCGCCCACCTGGACCTGCGAGCCCACCGCGCGAAGCTGCTCCACGCGCACCCAGGACGTGCCGCCCAGGCCGGAGACGTCCAGGTTGCGCACGCCCAGCTCCACCAGGCGCCGCGCCACGTCCGGACCGATGCCGCACCCGGTCTCCTTCACCAGCAGCCGGTCGCCCATCGCGCGCGCCAGCTCCTCCACCACGCGGTAGCCGCCGCGGAAGTCGCGGTCGCCTTCCGGCTGCGTCAGCTCCTGGCCCGCGTTGAGGTGCAGCGCCATGCCGTCCGCGCCGATGGCGTCCATCAACCGCCGCACGCCGTCCACGCCCAGGCCAATGGCCTGGTACAGCCCGATGTTGCCCAGGAGCGCCACCGTGGGCGCCACGTCGCGCACCGCGTACGACGCCGCGCGCGCGCCGTCCTCCGCCATGGCGCGCTGGCTGCCCACGCCGAAGGCCAGGCCGTGCCGCTCCGCGAGCAGCGCCAGGTCCCGGTTCACCACGCCCGCCCGGTCCGTGCCGCCCGTCATCCCGGTGACGAGCAGCGGCGCCTTCAGGCGCTTGCCCAGGAACGGCGTGGACAGGTCCACGTCCTCCACCGCCATCTCCGGCATGGCGCAGTGGATGAGGTGCACGTCCTCCAACAGCGTGGAGTTGCGCGCGGGTTCCACGTCTCCGGTCGCGCACAAATCGAGGTGGGCATCCTTCCGCCTGGCTGTCGTCTCGTCGCCCATGTCGCTGAAAGCCACCCGTGCTGTCGCTGCAAAAAACCTGTAAGCCTGGAAGGTCATTGGGTTCCTAGCAAGCGCCAGGGCCGGGGTGCAAGCCAAAGGGCCCCAGCGGTCCCCCTCCGGGCGTGAATGGACGCGGTGGCTTCTGGACGGTATGAGCGACCGCGTGAGCGCGCCGGACAACAGGGTCGTCGTCTTCCTGCACAGTGGTGAATACGACCGGGTGCACCAGGGCCTCTCCATCGCGGCGGCGGCGACCGCGGCCGGACGGCGGGCGGAGGTGTACCTGTTCTGGTGGGCCCTGGAACGCTTCCTGTTGGACAGGCTGGACGAACCGGACTTCGCCGGACGCGAGGACGTGGCGGACCGCTTCGAGGCGCGCGGCATGCCCACCGTGCGTGCGCTCCTCGAGCACGTGCGCGAGTCCGGGCTGGGCCTGGTGGCGGGCTGCACGGGCTCGCTCGGTGCCCTGGGGAGCGAGTCGAAGGCGGGCGGCAGTGGCATTGACGTCTGGCTCGGTTGGAGCGCCATCCTCCAGCGTACGGCGGGCGTGGCGGATCGTTTCTATCTTTAAGGCCGGCACTACCTTTGGGACGGGCGCCGGCCGGGGCCATGGGCCTCCGGGGTAGCCTGGCCCCGTTACGTTGACGCCCCCCTGCTCCTGCTTACGTTTCGTGTGGCCCCCTTGACGGGGCGAAAGGCACGGAACGAGGACCATGGCGCAGCGTGACCCCCACATGACAACCCGAGGACCGGCCGCACCGGCGCTCAAGGGCGGCGGGTGGCACCGGCTGGGCAATGCATTGAAGACGACCGTACTGCTGGCGGGCTTGACGGCCCTGGTGCTCGTCATCGGCCAGCGGCTGGGCGGCGCGCAGGGGCTGATGATGGCGGGCCTCTTCGCGGTGGTGATGAACTTCGGCTCGTACTGGTTCAGCGACCGCATCGCGCTGGCCATCCACGGCGCGCAGCCGCTGTCCTACGAGCAGGCCCCGTGGCTGCATGAGATGGTGGAGCGGCTGGCCGCGCGCGCGGGCATGCCGAAGCCGAAGGTCTACCTGCTGCCCACCGCGCAGCCGAACGCGTTCGCCACGGGCCGCAACCCGAGCCACGCGGCCGTCGCGGTGACGGCGGGCATCATGGACATCCTGGACCGGCGCGAGCTGGAGGGCGTGCTGGCGCACGAGATTGGCCACGTGCGCAACCGGGACACGCTCATCGGCACGGTGGCGGCGACGCTCGCGGGCATCATCAGCTACGCGGCGCAGATGCTCTTCTGGTTCGGCGGCAGCATGCTCAGCCGCAGCGACGACGACGAGGGCGGCGGCCTGGCCGGGGCGCTGTCCAACCTGGGCCTGCTGCTGGTGGCGCCCATCGCGGCCACGCTGCTGCAACTGGCGGTGAGCCGCTCGCGCGAGTACGGCGCGGACGCCACGGGCGCGGAGCTGTGCGGCGACCCGGATGCGCTGGCGAGCGCGCTGTTGAAGATGGAGCGCGGCGCGGAGCTCATGCCGTATGACCGGGCCCCCGCGACGTCGCACCTGTTCATCGTCAACCCGCTGCACCACGGCGGGGTGATGTCGCTGTTCTCCACGCACCCGCCCATCCCGGAGCGCGTGCGCCGGCTGCGCGAGATGAGCGCGCGGATGGGCCAGCGCGCCCGCGGCCGTGGCGGCTGGGAGTATGCGTACTGACAGGCTCCCGGCCGTTCACGCCGACCGGGCCAGCGCCACCGCGTCTGGCCCGGCGGGGAAGCGGAGCGTCCCCGACGTGTCGTTCGCGGCACGCCAGATGGCCTCCGCCACGTCGGACTCGCGCGTCACCGCGGAGGGCTGTCCCAGCGAGGCGAAGATGCGCTGGGCGTAGGGCGCGTACGCTTCGGGGAACAGCCCCTCCATCCGGGGCGTGCCGTTGCTCGTGAAGCGGGTGTCGGGGCAATAGCCCGGCTCGACGAGCTTCACGCGCAGGTGGAAGTCCGCGAGTTCGAAGGCGAGCGACTCCGTGAACCCTTCGATGGCCACCTTGCTGGCGGTGTAGACAGCCACCAGCGGCATGGGGGCCAGCGTCGCGCTGGAGGTCACGTTCACGATGACGCCCGACTTGCGTGCGCGAAGCCGCGGCAACACCGCCTGCGTCATCGCCATGACGCCGAAGACGTTGGTCTCGAACACCTCGCGCACCGTGGCCATCGGCGTGGCCTCGAAGGCGCCCATGAGCCCGATGCCCGCGTTGTTGACGAGCACGTCGATGGGCCCGCTCGCCTCCAGCGCGGCGGCGATGCTCTCCGGCTTCGTCACGTCGAGCGGCACCACGCGCAGCCGGTCCGAGGCAGGGAGGACACCCTCCCGCGGCGTTCGCATGGTGGCCACCACGTTCCAGCCCTGCGCGTGAAAGTGGCGCGCCGTCTCAAGTCCATAACCCGAAGAGCATCCCGTGATGAGCACCGTCTTCATGCCGCCTCCTTTGGCCGCGACTCGCGCGGCGTTGATGTCCTGAAGGTACCGGCGGCGTTCAGGACGCTCCACTACGGGGAGTCCGCATTTCTTTTGCTAGCGTCCGGGCATGACCGACCCTCTTTCGGAAGTCATCGCGCTGCTTCAGCCCCGGGCCATCTTCTCGAAGGGCATCAGCGGCGCTGGCGCATGGGGTGTCCGCTACTCGGACTTCGGGCAGCCCAGCTTCTGTGCGGTGCTCGAAGGGGGCTGCCGGCTCGCCGTCGACGGACAGCCGACCCTCACGCTCGAGGGGGGCGATTTCGTGCTGCTGCCGGCGACGCCAGGCTTCACCATCTCTGGCTTCGAGCCGGTGACGCCCGAGCGTGTCGACCCCAAGGTGGCCCCTTCCCCCACCGGGGAGGTGCGTCACGGCCGGCGGGGTGGCCGCCCGGACGTGCGCTTGCTCGGGGGTTATTTCGTCTTCGACTCGCCTGACGCGGCCTTGATGGTGTCGTTGCTCCCGGTCCTGGTGCACGTGCGCGGCGTGGAGCGGCTCTCCACGCTGGTCCAGCTCGTCCGCGACGAAACGAGCGAACAGCGCTCGGGGCGCGAGTTGGTGCTGACGCGGCTCGTGGAGCTGCTGCTCATCGAGGCGCTGCGCTCAACGCCGAGCGGCGACACACCTCCGGGGCTCCTGCGCGGACTGGCGGACGCGCGGCTCGCACCCGCGATCCGCCAGATGCACCGCCACCTCACGCGGCCGTGGACCGTCGCGCAGCTCGCGAAGAGCTCGGCGCTCTCACGCACGGTGTTCTTCGAGCGCTTCACGCGCACCGTGGGCCTGCCCCCCATGGAGTACCTGCTGGACTGGCGGATGGCCGTCGCGAGGGGACTGCTTCGCGGCCAGGAGCTCTCCATCACGGAGGTGGCCGAGCGCGTGGGCTACAGCTCGGCGAGCACCTTCACCGCGGCGTTCAGCAAGCGCGTGGGCCAGCCTCCCGGACGCTTCGCTCGCGGGAGCGGACAGCGTTGACGGCGGGCTATTCCGCCGATGGAGCCGGGAGCGGACCGAAGGCCTCCTCCGGGTGCTCCAGCATCTCCCGCAGCGTGCTGGCGATGACGCCCGCGTGGTAGCCGTCGAGGAAGCGGTGGTCGAAGGACGCGTTGATGTTCATCACGTGGCCGGGCACCACCCTGCCCTCCTCCACCACCGCCACCTCGCGCACCGCGCCGGGCGCGAGGAAGACAGGCACGCGGGTGAAGGGCGCCAGCGGCAGGTACGCCGTCTCCAGCCCCAGCGCGCCCACGTCCACCACCACCGCGGACCCGAACGGATCCCGGGGCAGGCCCAGCCAGGACGGATCCACGTTCAGCGTGTACGTGAGGAACGACACGAGCCCGGTGAAGCGGTTCAGGAACAGGTGCGGCACGCGCTCGAGGAGGCGGCGGCCCTGCTCCACCTGCGCGTCCCGGCCTTCGCGCACGCGCGCCGCGGTGGACTCCACCTCCAGCGCCAGCGCGTGCACGGACTTCGTGTCCACGTCCTCGATGCGCACGGGCGTGAGGCCGCGTTGATCCGCGCCGGGGAGCACCGCGCACACGGTGATCCGCTGGCGCAGGTAGATGCGCTGGTAGCGCAGCAGCGCGTTGGCGTCCGGGCAGCGGCGCAGCGCTTCGCCCACGGCCTTGATGACCAGATGCGTCGCGGTGAGCCGCACGCCGGTGCGCTGGTGGAAGGCGTCCAGCCAGGCGAGCGCCGCGTCCATGCGCACCGTCAGCGTGCCGTAGACCGTCGGATCATACGCGGTCGCCCAACTCCCGATGGCGAGCTTGCGGAAGCTCGACACGTCCCGCTTCGGCTTCAGCTCCAGGTGCGCCATGGGCGTGAGCGTGCCCCAGGACGGCGCCGGGAGGGGAGCCGGAATGCGGGGGGACGCCACGGCCCGGCCAGCACCGTGGGTGGGGCCCGCCGGGTTGCCTGCCAGTGAAGCCTTGACGCGCCATGTCCGGGCGGTAGGCTGCCCCGCTTTTTGCATCTTTCTGTGGAGGTCGTTCCCTTGCTGGTTGCACTCATCCTCGTATCGGTCGGGTTCGCCGTGACGCTCGGCCTGCTGCTCTTCGGAGACAAGAGCGGCGCTGGAGCCAACGCGGGCCGCCCCTCGCTCTCCTCTTCCTCCTCCGCGCCGTCGTTCCGGGGCGAGCTGGAGTCCGAGAGCAAGGCGCGCGCGAAGGCGGAATCGGAGGTCCAGCGCAAGCAGAAGGAGCTGGACGAGCAGCGCGCGCAGCTCCAGGAGGTCAAGGAGCAGCTCAAGCAGACCAAGCGCAAGCTCTTCGAGCAGAAGGAAGGCGAGAAGGGGTCGAACGACCTGGCCAAGGCCCGCGCCGAGGTGGAGCGCAACGCGAGCATCCAACTGGAGCAGACCCGCGCGGAGCTGGCGCAGGCCCTGACGGAGAACGCCCGGCTGCGCGCGGAGACCGAGTCGCGCAATGGCCCCCGCCGCCGTGAGGTCCCGGCCGCCGCCGTCCCCACGCAGACGCCCGTGGCCGCCGCTGCGCCCGCGGAGCAGATCGCCGCGCCCGCGAGCGAGCCCGTGGTGAGCGCGGCGGTGGCCGTGACGCCCGCGGCCCCGGCGGAGCCCGTGCGCCGCTACCGCGAGCTGAACGACGCGGACCGCGAGAAGATGAACCGCCTGGAGCAGGCGGCGAACAAGGACCGCGCGCGCGCCGCGGAGCTGGAGAAGGAAGTGCGCCGGCTCAAGGGCCGCGCCGACACGCAGGCGCGCATCCTGTCCGTGACGAAGTCCGAGGCCGACCTGGGCAAGGACAAGTACAAGGCGCTGGAGAAGCGCCTCAACCGCACGCTCCTGGAGCGCGACCTGCTTCGCCGGGCCATCAAGGACCTGGAGAAGAAGACGGGCATGCTCGCGGACCGCACGGAGCTGACGCCGGACGAGGTCGCCGCCAGCGACCAGCGCAGCGAAGAGCAGGCCCGCGCCCGCGCCGAGGCGGAGGCCCGCGCCGCCGCCGCGGCCACGCCCACGGAGGCCCCGGCCGCCCCCGAGCCGGCGTCCACCGAGGGCGAGGCGAAGCCTTCCGAGGCCCCGCCGTCCAACGCCTGAGCCGCACCCCGGCGTGAAGCAGGAAGGCCCCGCGGTCCCCTCACCGGGACGCGGGGCCTTCGTGTTTCCGGAGGGCCTGCCGTCGTCAGTCGCGCGGCGGCGGCATCACCACCAGGGCTTCGGTGTTGGCGCGGATCTCCCCGGTGCTGTCGTCCACGCCGCCCACCACCAGCACGGAGCCGTCCGGCAGCGCGGAGCACGTGTGCCACACGCGCGGCTGCGGCATCAGCGGCAGGCCCAGCACGGTGGGCTGCGCGCCCGCGTGCGGGGTGATCAGCTCCGCCCACGGCACCGCGTACGTCGTGCCGAAGCCGGTGCCCCGCCCGCCCAGCGCCACGACGCGGCCGTCCGTCAGCGTCACCGCGCACAGGTTGCCCCGGGGCATCAGCGCGGGGCCGTCACGCACGGAGAGCACACCGTCCAGGAACTCGGAGGCGCCGACAGGCCGCGCGCCCTGCTCCGGCTCCGCGCCGTCGAAGCCGCCCATGACCAGGAGCGCTGGAGACTCATCGGCGCGGCCCAACATCGCCACGGCGGCCCCCTGCCTGCCGATGCGCAGCGCCGTCCCTGCCGGGAGAGCCCCGAGGGAGCCGTTCTGGAACCTGAAGGCCGGTACGTCGGTCTCGGCCTTCTTCAGGGGATCAACGCCCCCCACGACCTGGATGTCCATCCCGTCCGGCCTCACCGCCAGCGCGACGTCCGTGCGGCGGAGCGGCGTGCCGGAGGACACGAAGAGCCCCGTGGCCGCGTCGAAGCCTTCCAGCTCGCCCACCGTGCCGCCGTCCGCCGCGCGTCCGCTCACCAGCGCCACGTGACCTTCCGCATCCACCGCCGCCGCATGCTGGTAGCGCGCCACCTTGGGCGTGAGCGCCTCCACCACGCCTGTCGCCACGTCCACGAGGCGCGCCGTGGACTGCAATGAGACGGGGGCGAAGGACTCCGCGCCGCCCGCCACGAACACGCGGCCATCCGGCAGCAGCGACGCCGTGTGGAAGGCCCTCGCGCCCACCTCCGGCCCTGCGCTGAACGTGCCGTCCGCCGGGTTGAACACCTCCGAGGTCCGGGACACGGGCCGCGTGCCATCCGGCTGGGGCCGGTAGCCACCGGCGAGCCACACCCGCCCATCCGGCAGCGTCGTGGCCGTGTGCGCCGCGCGCGCTTCGGCCGGCAACGCGCAGGTCCTCGGGTCCGCCGCCAGGTTCACCGGCACGAACTCCCCCAGCCTCCGCAGGAAGACGCGCACCCTGGGCGCCTGCCCCTCCGCCACGTCGAACGGCGCGGTGCGCCCCAGCGACACCAACCGTCCTCCCTGGTCCGGAGCCCCCGCGTAGGCCCGCACCTCCAGCACGCGCGCGCTCCCTGGCGGCAGGGCCGGCACGTCCTCGGGGGCCCACTGCACCGTCGACACGCGCTCGCGGGGCCCGTCGAGTCCCGGGCCCGTCACGCGGAAGCGCAGGTGCGTCACCCCGGCCAGGGGCTGGGTGCCCGCGCAGGAGGCGGTGAGCAGGTCCAGGGAGGGGCGGACCTCCTTCACCCCGCACGCGGGGGTGAGGGACACCAGGGCGGCGGCGAGGAGCGTGGAGCGGAAGAAGCGCGGTGCCATGCGGTGGACGCTACCAGCCCCCTCCCCGGAGGGGTGGAGTCCAGCCGGCCGGAAGCAGGCGGCGCGGTGGGGATTGCGCTGTAATGCGCCCGCTCCAGGACGTATGTCCTGTGCCCTCCTCCATGAAGCTCTCGCTCGCCACCCGCATCTTCCTGGGCTACGCGCTGGTGCTGCTGACGTTCGGGGCGGTGTCCCTCTTCAGCGTGGCGGAGCTGCACCGCAACCGGCTGGAGATCCGGCTCGTCAGCCAGGGCTACCTCCAGTTGTCCCAGGACGCCGCCGCGCTGGAGACGTTCCAGACGAGCCAGGAGAAGGACACCGAGCGCGTGCTGGAGCAGAACAGCGTGGAGACGCGCCGCGCGCTCATCCGGCTGGCGAGCCTGTACTACGCACCCCAGATGGCCCAGCGCCTGGAGGCCGCCCGCGCCAAGGCCCGCGAGGTGCTCACCTTCGCCCCGGAGGGAGAGGTCCGCTTCGTGATGGAGCTGGACTCGCGCTTCGCGGAGCTGGCGCGCAACTCCCAGGCCTACGGCCACGCGGTGGAGGCCGTGTTCGCCGCGCTCGCGTCCGAGTCCCCCGAGAGCCAGGAGGTGGCGCGCGCCACCGCCGAGCTGCGCCAGTTGGAGAGCGCCATCGGCCGTGAGCTGCGCGTGCTGCGCGCGACGCTGACCAACCGCATCCGCGAGCGCGTGGACGGCGCGGAGGAGCGCGAGCGCAGGACGGGCCTCACCATCATCGCGCTGTCCATCATGGCCATTGGCGTGGGCGTGGGCGTCACCGCCTGGTCCGCCCGCACGCTGCGCCCGGTGCGCACGCTGATTGAAGGCGTGTCCCGCATCGGCCGGGGCGACTACTCCGCCCAACTGGGCGTGCGCGGCGAGGACGAGGTCGCGCTGCTCGCGCGCGAGTTCGACCAGATGGCCCGCTCGCTCCAGGCGCGCGAGGCGCAGCTCAAGTCACAGGCGGAGGCGCTGATGCGCGCGGAGCAGTTGGCCGCGGTCGGCCGCATCTCCGCCCAAATCGTGCACGAGGTGCGCAACCCCCTGTCCTCCATCGGCCTCAACGTGGAGCTGCTCCAGGACGCGGTGGACAGCGCGAGCTTCGACTCCCAGGACACCGCCACGGAGGCGCGCGAGCTGCTCTCCGCCGTCACCCATGAGGTGGACCGCCTCACCGACGTCACCGAGCAGTACCTGCGCATGGCCCGCCCCGCCCGGCCGGACCTGGAGCCGGAGGACATCACCGCGGTGCTGGACGGCGTGCTCGACTTCACCCGCGAGGAGCTGGTGCGCGCGGGCGTGGAGGTGGTGCGCGACTTCGCGCCCGACACGCCCCGCGTGCTCGCGGACCAGGGCCAGTTGCGGCAGGTGTTCCTCAACCTGCTCCGCAACAGCCGCGAGGCCATGCCCACGGGGGGCCAGCTCACCGTGGCCACCGCCCCGCACGAGGGCGACGTGGAGGTCACCGTGCGCGACACCGGCAACGGCATGACCGAGGAGGTCCGCCGCCACCTCTTCGAGCCCTTCTTCACCACCAAGGAGGGCGGCACGGGCCTGGGGCTCGCGGTGAGCCAACAGATCCTCCAGGCCCACGGGGGCTCGCTCTCCTGCCAGAGTATTCCCGGCCAGGGGACGACCTTCGTGTTAAGGCTTCCTCGCGCATGAGCTTTACACCGTACCGGGACGTGCTGCCCTCGGGGCTGCGCGTCGTCACCGTCGAAACGCCCCACCTGCACACCGCCCTCCTGGCCGTGTACGTGAGGACCGGCAGCCGCCACGAAACGGCGGAGAACAACGGCGTCAGCCACTTCCTGGAGCACCTCTTCTTCCGGGGAAGCGAGGCCTGGCCGGACACGGTGAAGATGAACGCGGCCGTGGAGGAGGTGGGCGGCAACCTCAACGGCGCCACCACCCGCGACCACGGCTACTACTACACGCCGCTGCACCCGTCGCACCTGCGCGTGGGCCTGGACGTCATCGGCGACATGCTCACCCGCCCCCGCCTCACCGACATGGAGGTGGAGCGGCAGATCATCCTGGAGGAGATGCTCGACGAGGTGGACGACAAGGGGCGCGACATCGACCTGGACAACCTGTCCAAGCGCCTGCTGTTCCCCGGCCACCCGCTGTCCCTCAAAATCGCCGGCACCCGCGAGTCCGTGAAGGCGCTCACCCACGCCCAGGTGCTGGAGCACTTCGCCCGGCACTACGTGGCCGGCAACCTGGTGGTGTCCGCCGCGGGCAGCGTGAAGCACTCGGAGGTGCTGGCCCTGGCCGAGCGCGCCTTCGCGCACCTGCCCAAGGGCAGCGCCACCACGGAGAGCGCGCCGCCGCCCCTGGGCCCCGGGCCGCACTTCCACTTCGTCTCCCACGACGAGTCGCAGACGGAGTTCAAGCTCACCTTCCGCGCCGTGCCGGAGCAGCACGAGGACTTCCCCGCGCTGCAGATCCTCCGGCGCCTGCTGGACGACGGGCTGTCGTCGCGGCTGCCGTTCGAGATCGTGGAGAAGCGCGGCCTCGCGTACTCGGTGCAGGCGGGGCTGGACACGTACCACGACCTCAGCCTCTTCGAGATTGAGGCGGCCAGCGCGCCGGAGAAGGCGTCGCTCGTGGTGGCGGAGGCGCTGCGCTGCCTCGCGGAGCTCTGTGACAAGGACGCGAGCGAGGAGGAGCTGAACCGCGCCAAGCGCCGCCACCGGATGCTGCTGGAGTTCTCGCAGGACTCGCCGGGGGAGCTGGCCGGGTGGTTCGGCGGCGTGGAGCTGTTCCGCCGGCCGGAGACGTTCGGACACCGCGCGGATCAGGTGGACCGCCAGACGGCCGCGCGGGTGCGCGAGGTGGCCCGGCGCTACTTCACCCGCGAGAACCTGCTCGTGGTGGCGGTGGGCCAGCGCAAGGGGCACAAGGCGCTGGAGAAGGTCGTCCTGGACGCGGAGGGGCTGCCCTCCTCCGCGCCCGCCGTCAGCGCCGCCCGCGGATGATGATGGGCCCCGTGGGGGCCTTCTTCTTCTTGGGCGTCGCCTTGTCGATGGCCTTCTGGATGCGCAGGTACTCGGGGTTCTGCGGCTCGCGCTTCAGGGCCTCGTCGATGAGCTTCCTGCCGCGCGGCAGTTGCGTCTCGAACTGGGCGTAGAGGTTCGCGAGCGCGGCCTTCTCCTCCACGGACGCCTCGTTCAGGCCCGCCAGCCGCTCCAGCACCTCCTGCGCCTCCGGCTTGCGGCCGGCCTTCAGGTGCAGCCGCCACATGCGCGACAGCGCGGGCGGGAACGCGGGCTCCGCCTTGAGGGCGAAGCGGTAGCTGTCCTCCGCCCCGCGCGCGTCGCTCTGCTCCTCCAGCACACGGCCGCGCACGTACAGGGCGCGGGCGAAGCGCGGGCGCAGGTGCAGCGCGCGGTCCACCAGTTGCTGGGCCTCCGACGCGCGGCCCTGGGCGCAGACGATCTCCGCCAGCCACGCGGTGGCCTCCGCGTTCTCCGCGTCGTCCTCCAGCAGCTTGCGGAGCGCGCCTTCGGCTTCGACCGGGCGCCCGAGCGCCATGAGCACGCGGGCCTTCATCGCCACCACGTCCGTGGTGTCCGCGTCCTCGGGCGGCACGGACTGGAGGTCCGCCTCCGCCATGTCGTAGACGCCGCTCATCAGGAAGTAGCGCGCGCGGAGCAGCCGCGCGGGCGTGAAGCTGGGGGTGCCCTGGAGCACGCGGTCCATCAGGTTGGCCGCGAGCAGCTCCTCGCCCTTCATGAGCAGGATTTCGGCCTCCACCGTCTTCGTCGGGGCGTCGTCCGGGTTCTCCCGGAGGATGCGCTCCAGCGTGGTGAAGGCCTCGTCCGGGTGGCCCTGCCGCGCCTGGAGGCGGGCCAGCGACAGGATGTCCTCGTTGGACAGCTTGCCCTCGTCCCGCAGCGAGACGAGCGTGGAGATGGCCTGGGGGATCTGTCCCTCCCCCATGTACAGGTCGGAGAGCTGCTTCTGGATGACGGGGTCCGTGCCCGGGATGAGGCCCTCCGCCTGCTTCAGCGTGAGGATGGCCGCGCCCGGGTTGCCGGCGCCCTGGTGGGCCCTGGCCAACAGGAGGAGCGGCTCCACGCTCTCTGGCGCGGCGTTGGCGGCCTTGCGCAGCTCGGAGATGGCGCGGGCGTACTGGCCCTGCGAGAGCGCCTCACGGCCCTGGGACAGGGAGTTCTGGACCTGGACGGCCTGTTTCTGCGCGGCCGCCGTCTCCGGGTCCTTGCAGGCAAGCGGCAGGAGCAGGACGAGCGTCCAGGGACGGGGGAAAAATCGAGGGGGCATCGCTGAGGGACAGGGTAGCGGATGTTATCCTTCTCCGTCGATGGACCCTTTCGTGCGCCGCCTCGTGGAGAGGCTTCATGATCCCAGCCGGCCGCTGTCGCGGAACCGGCATTTCCACACGTTCGACACCCCCGAGGGTCGAATGGCGCTGAAGGTGTTCCGCCGTCTGCGCAGCCTCCAGCAGGACATCCTGGCCTGTCACAAGGAGGGCCGGCGCGCGCGCATCTCCCGCCAGGTCAACCCGGACGGAGACCACCGCATCGAGCTGTGGATGGAGCGCGTCGCGGGCCGCCGCGTGTCCATGCTCCAGCCCGCGGAGTACGAGCTGCTCGCCCGGCTGCCGGGCGTCCGGGACGCGCTGGAGATATTGGACGAGGCCGCCTGAAGCGTCAGCGCGATTAGAAGACCCAGGGCCCCAGGCCCGTGGGCGCCCCGTCGCACGCGGCCTTGAGCCGCGCCTGGGCGTCCTCGTAGGAGAGCCGGGCCGCGTCCGCCTGGAGCGACGCGGAGGCCCAGTCCCGCCACGAGCGCAGCACCGCGACGTGGCGGCCGTCGTCATCCTGCGCCTCGGAGAAGTGGACCAGCAGCCGCTCCTCCAGCGTTTCGCGCGCCTTGGTCCACGGGCCGTCCTTGTCCAGTTGGACGCGCTTGTCCCGCTCCACGGTGGAGAGCAGCGCGCGTGCGTCCGGGGACAGGCCCTGGAGTGACGGGCGGCGGCGAGCGGGCTCCATGGCGACGCGGTACACGGCGGGCCAGAGCGTGGGGTCCACGAAGGCGACCTTGCCCTCCACCAGCCGCACCGCGAGCACGTCCTTCGACGCGCGCAGCATGCGCCCCAGCCGGTACGCGAGGCGCCCCTTCGCGTGGTCGCGCCAGCTCCCGGTGGGCCTGCCGCCCATGACCTGTTCGACGAGGGACGTGGGCCCGTGGGTGGGCACCTCGGTGATGACGTGGCGCGTGCGCACCAGCTCCTCCGCGTCCCTCAGCGTCTTGATCATCCGTGTTCCCCTCCTGGGGGGAAAACATTCCGCGAGAGGGACGGATTCCGGCGCCTGCCTCCCTGGATGCGTCAGGGAGACGGCGTCACGGACGCGCGCTGCACCTGCGTGACGCCGGGCAGCGTGGGCGCGGGGTTGAGCGCCTGGACCAGCATGGCGCGCAGGGCCTCCGTGAGGTCCTCACCGGGAGCGATGACGCCCGCGGGCGCGCCCTGCAGCGGCGCCGGGACCTCCGTGCCCACCACCACGATGGGGATGCGGACCTCCCAGGCCAGGTAGTGCGCCAGCCGCACCGCCGGCTCGGAGTTGTCCATCAACAGCGCGCCAATCGCCCCCGCGCTGAACGGACGCCACAGCGGGCGCGCGGCCTCCGCGGGCGGCAGCACGCAGAAGTCCACGTTCAGCACGTCACTCAGCTCCAGGCGCCCCAGCGTCCCGAAGCCGCTCTTCACCGCGGTGGGGTCCGCGGACATCGCCTCCAGCCCCGGCACCCGCGCCAGGATGCGGCGCGCCGCGGACGAGCCGCTGCCGCAGACGAAGACCTTCGCCGTCGCCACCTTGGCCAGCGTGCGGGTGCGGAGCAGGCGCCCACGCAGCGCGTGCACCTCCGCCGCGCCGATGAGGTCACCCCCGCCCAGGTTCTGGCCTTCGCTCTCCGTGGGGCGCGCCACGCCCTTCTGGAGCAGCGTGGACAGCACGCCCAGCACCTCCATGTCCGTGGCGGGCGCCAGGTCCAACACCTCGCCCAGCGCGCGCGGCTGGCGCAGCAGCTCCATCACCTGCGCCGTCACCGGGTGCTGCTCCTCGGACAGGTCCACCTCCGGCGCCAGCATCAGCCGCGTGTGGCGCGGCGGCAGACCCGGCAGCAGGCGGTTCACCTCGTCCGACTGACGCATGCCCTCCAGCAGCGCGTCGTCCATGGCGCGGTTGATGCGGGGACGCGCGGCGCTGGTTCCAGGCGTGAAGGTGAAGTTGCCCTCCGTCCACGCCAACAGCCGGAACAGCGCCTTCTCCCCTTCCACCCTCCCGAGCCGCGCGTTCACCGTGCGGCCGTCCGAGACGGTGATCTCCCCGCGCTCCGAACCGCGCTCCAGCGCCAGGCGCCCGTTGCGCTTGTTCATGCCCAGAATCTGCATGAGGTCCGGGATGCTGAGCTGGCTGAGCGAACCTTCGATCTCCTGCTGCTCGCTCTTGAGGTCCTTGGCCGCTTCGTTGCGGCGGAAGATGTGCTCGATGCGGCTGAGCACCTCATCCAGGTTGAAGGGCTTGCGCAGCGTCCCGTCCCGCATGCCCCGCGCCCGGTCCGAGTCCAGGCTGGACGTGGTTAGCACCACCGGGATGTCTTCCGTGCGCGGGTTGGTGCGCAGGATTTGAACGAACGTGCGCGCGTCCAGCAGGCGGCACGCCTCGTCGAAGAGCGTCAGGTCCGGGTGCCGGAGCACCGCGACCTCCAGCGCCCGCGAGCCATCCGGCGCGTAGTGCACCTGATAGCCCTTCGTGCGCAGCGCCCGCGACAGGGCGCGCACCGAGTCGAGGTCGGGGTCGGCGATGAGGATCTTCCGCACCTGGGCCAAGGTCGCTTGCTCCGCTTCGTGACGTCAGTAGGGCTGCAGGTCGTATTCGGCCTGCAGCTTGGAGATGAGCCCGTCCACCACCGCGGTGTCCGAGGTGTGGAACCCCCACGTCGCGCCCCGTCCGCGCCGCTGGATGAGCGCGTACGACGCGCTCTCCGACAGCCAGAGGATGAACTCGTGGCGCGCCACCCGCTCGTCCCCTTCCAGGAACACCGGCGTGAGCGCGGCGTGCGACTCCAAATCCACGCGCCGGCCCAACAGGTAGATGCGGGACGACAGGTCCGGCGGCGCCTGCTCCAGGCCCACCGCCAGCGGCAGGTCCGCGCGGATCTCCGGGCCGCCCACGTAGAGCAACCCGCGCGAGCCCGGGTCGCGCACCAGCTCCCGGGCGATCTCCACCTGGAGCTCGTCGAAGAGCACGTCCGCGACCTTCCCCCTGCGGCTGGGCTCCGCGCGGTCGTCCGTGGGCAGGCGCGGGCTGTTGGGCGTGCCCAGGAGCAGGTCCACCTCGTCCCAGAACGGCAGCCCGTCCAGCATCAGCCGGCGCTGGAGCGACGCGCGGCGCTCGTCCATGCGGCGGCGGCAGCGGTGCACCAGCTCGTCGAAGTCCTCGCCGTCCTTGGGGAACGTGCTGGCCCCGCCCACGAGCGCGAGCGGCAGGCGCTGCTCCACGTCCTGCACCTCCGGCTCGTCACGCACGGCGGCGACGGCGCGGCGCACGAACATCATGGCGCCGAAGAAGTCCGTCTCCGGCAGCAGGAGGTAGAACTCCTGGTCGCTCGCCTTCGCGATGACGTCCGAGTCGCGGATGATCTTGCTGAGCGCCTTGATGATGCCGCGCACCGCCTTCTTCGCGTCCTGCGCGCCCAGCCGCACGCGCACCAGCGGAAGGTTGTCGATGCTGAAGGTCAGCAGCGAGAACGTGCGCCCGTACCTGCGCGCCTTGTAGATCTCCTTGGACGCGTAGTCGGTGAAGTAGCTGAGGTTGTATGCGGCCGTGTCGCGGTCGCGCAGGCCCAGGCGCTGGAGCGCCATCAGCTTGCGGCCGTTCTTCACGCCCACCGCGGCGAAGTCCGCCAGCACCTTCGCGTCGCGCGTGTGCTCCAGCCGGAAGTCGCCGGTGAGCGGATCCGAAAGCTGCGCCAGGCCCATCACCTCTCCGGCGGCCACCAGCGGCACGTACAGCACCGGCGAGCGCTCATCGCGCGCGAGCCACGGGGCGGCTTCGCGCAGGCGCAGGGACAGCGGCCCCTCCGGGCTCATCTTCTCCGGCAGGAACTGCTTGTCGAGCAGGCCCCGGTAGGAGCGCAGCGCCAGGTCTCCCCGGTCGTCCACCACCCACAGCGCGGCGCTCTGCGCGTCACACACCGCGCCCAGGTCCGCGATGACGCGCTCCTGGAGCCACTCCAGGTCCGGATGGGAGAGCAGCTCCAGGCAGCGCTGCTGGAGGTTGTGGAAGCGGGCGAACTCCAGGTTCTCGTCCTGGAGCCGGGCGCGCTCGTGGCGCAGTTGGGCGCGCTCCATGGCGCGGTCCACCGCGAGCAGCAGGTCCGACTCCTCCACCGGCTTGACCAGGCAGTCCGCCACGCCCAGGCGCAGCGCGACCTCCGAGCCCTGCACGTCGTCGCGCGTGCTGACGAGGATGACCTCCTGCTCGGGGTCGCGTTCGCGCAGGCGCGCGGTGAGCGCGAAGCCGTCCACGCCGGGCATCACCACGTCGGTGAGCACCAGGTCGAACGTCGCCCGGGCCACCTCTTCCAGGGCCAGGGTGGCGTTCTCCACCGCCACCACGCGGTGCCCCCGGCGCGACAGCAGGTCCGTGGCGAGTTGTCGGAAGAACAGGTCGTCGTCGACGACGAGGATGGGACCGGCCACGGCGCTCGGGGGGCGAAGGGAGGAAAACCGAAGGCTATCGGGCCCTTGGAAGCGCGACAACGCCTTCGAAGACGAAGGCCACGGGGCCTCGGAGCCGGATGTCGGACAGGTCGTCCGGAACGCGGATTCTCAGGTCGCCGCCCGGCAGCGTGACGCGCAGCCAGGCATTCGAGGGCAGGCGCTTCGCCAGCACGGCCGCCACCGCCGACGCGCACGCCCCCGTCCCACACGCCTGGGTGAGGCCGCAGCCACGCTCCCAGACGACGACGGTGAGGCCGTCCTCGTCCACTCGGACGAACTCCACGTTGGTGCGGTCCGGGAAGGCGGGGTGCCGCTCCAGGCCGGGGCCCAGGCGCTCGGCGGCCTCCAGGGGCTGGTCCAGGAGCACCAGGTGCGGGTTGCCCATGTTCACCGCGGTGCCGAGCAGGCCCTCGTGGCCGGGGACGGGGGCGCTGACGAAGGGCTGGCCGGTCGTCCCGGAGGGCAGGTTCGCGGCCACCAGCCGCGCCGGGCCCATGGAGATGTCCACGCCGACGACGCCGCCGTCGCCATAGCCGGGCTCGCAGGTGAGCACGCCGGCCCCGGTCTCCACGTCGATGAGCGCGGGGTGCTCGCCGGAGCGGTCCACCAGATACTTCACCGCACAGCGCAGGCCGTTGCCGCACATCTCCGCGACGCTGCCGTCGGCGTTGTGGACGACCATGCGGGCGAGGCCGCGGGACGACGGGAGGATGGCGAGCACCCCGTCCGCGCCGATGCCCCGGCGCCGGTCGCACAGCCAGCGGGACTGCTCCGCGTTGATGTCCACGCCGGTGCGGCGGCGGTCCAGGACGACGAAGTCGTTGCCCAGGCCGTGGTACTTGAAGATGCGTTCGCTTGCGTCCACGGGGGCAAGTGTAGACGCCCGCGTTTATTCGCGCTCGCCGACCTTCTTGGGCGCGGCGGGGACGTCCAGGGCGGGCATGGCCCGGCGCGAGGCGGCGGGGGTGCTGGCGCGGCGCAGCTCGGCCAGTTCGGCCTCCCGGGCGGCGAGCTGGTCCTGCATCTTCTCCACGTGGGCCTGGAGGACCTCCATCTCCGCGGCCATCTCCAGCACGTCCTCCGGGGGCGGGGCGGCGGCGGACTTCGCCTCCTCCAGGGCCTGGAGGAGGGTCTGGCGTTCGGTCTCCAACGCTTCCAGCCGGGCCTGCTGTTCGCGGATCCGGGCGGAGAGCTGGTCGCGTTCGGCGCGCTCGGCGTCCAGGAGGCGCGCGGCATCCGCGGCGGCGGTCTCCAGGGAGTTGGTCCGGCCCTCCAGGCGGACGCGGGCGGCGCGGGCGACGGTCAGGTCCGACTGGAGGCGCTCGCGTTCGGAGTCCGCGCGGCGGGCATGGGCCTCGGCGTCGGCGGCGGCCTGGGTCAGGGCGGTGACGCGGGACTCCAACGCGGCCTGTTCGGTCCGAGCGTCCTCGAGCGCCGTGGCGAGCCGGGACTCCATGGCGGCGAGGGCTTCGCGGGTCTCTGCGGCGGCCTGGGCGAGGCGGGCTTCGAGCTCGGCCTGCTCCGTGGCGGCGCGTGTCTGGACTTCCGAGAGGCGGGCATCGCGCTCGGAGTTCGCGGAGTCCGCCTGGGCGGTGAGGTCCGCGATGCGAGCTTCGAGTTCGGCCCGCTCCGCGGCGGCCCGGGCGGTGGCTTCCGCGAGCTGGGCTTCGATGGAGGACCTCTCCTCGCGGGCCTGTTCGGTGAGCTCCGCGATGCGGGCTTCGAGGTCCGAGCGCTCGGCGCCGGCCTGGGCGAGCGTTTCGGCGAGGCGTGTTTCGAGCTCCGACTTCTCCGTTCCGGCGTTCGCGAGGAGTTCGTTGAGGCGCGACTCCAGCTCGGCCTTCTCGGCCTCGGCGCTTGCGACGCGCTCGTTGAGTCGCGTCTCCAGCTCGGCCTTCTCGGTCCCGGCGTTCGCGAGGAGTTCGTTGAGTCGTGATTCCAGTCCGGCCTTCTCGGCCTCGGTGATTGCGAGACGCTCGTTGAAGCGCGTCTCCAGTTCGGCCTTCTCCAGGCCGGCTCGCGCGAGCGCTTCGGTGAGGCGTAGCTCCAGCGTGGCCTTGTCCGTCCCTGCGCTGGTGAGCGCTTCGGTGAGACGCAGCTCCAGTTCGGCCTGATCCGTGCCGGCCTGGGCGGTGGCTTCCGCGAGCCGGGCCTCCAGGTCGGTCCGCTCCTGCTCCGCGCGCGTGGTGAGGGCCGCGAGCTGTGCTTCCAGCGTGGCGGTGCGCTCGGCCGCGTCCGCGCGCGCGGCTTCCAGTTCCGCGCGCAGGCCTTCCAGCGACGACTCCAGGTTCGTGGCCTTGCCCGCGAAGCGGCGCGCGGTTTCGAGCTGCACCACGAGCACTTCCGCGTGCTCGCGCGTCGCGGCGAGCCGGTCGCTGGCGTCCACCAACTCCGCTTCCAGCCGGCCGACCTGCTGGCTGCGCTCGTGCAGCGCGGCGTGCGCCCGTTGCAGCTCGGAGCCCAGGCGCATCAACTCCTGGTGCGCGGCGCCCAGGCGGGCCGTCTCCACGCGCAGGGCCATCAACTCCTGCTCCTTCAGCTCCAACTGCGCGCGCAGCTCGTCCAGGTCCTGCTGCTGGCGCTCGGTCCGCGAGAGCGCGCCTTCCAACTGCGCTTCCATGGAGACCCGCAGGGCACTGGCCTCGCGCAGCTCCTGTTCGCGCGCGGTCAGGGACTCGGTGAGCCGCGCGGCCCGGGCTTCGGACTCACGTGCCGCGTCCTGCGACTGCGTGCCCTCCGCGAGCCGGGCCTCCGCCTGCGCGAGCGAATCCTCCAGCGCGCTGAGGTTCGCGGTCTCGGCGGCGAGCCGGAACTCCACCTCCGTCAGGGAGGCTTCCAGTCCGACACGGCGCGACGTCTCGGAGGCGGCAAGCTTCTCCGCCTCCGCCAGGGCCTGCTCCAGGGTGGCGAGCCGGGCCTCCGCGTCCTTCAACGAAGCTTCCAGCTCGGAGCGTCGAGCGGACTCGGCGGCAATCGTGGACTCCGCCGTGGCGATGGCAGCGTCCAACTCGGAACGGAGGGTGGACTCCGCGCCCTGCCGGGCTTCCGCCTCCGCGAGCGCTGCTTCCAGTTCGGACCGCCGCGCGGATTCAGCGGCCTGCCGGGACTCCGCCTCCGCGAGCGCTGCTTCCAGTTCGGCACGCCGCACGGATTCAGCGGCCTGCCGGGACTCGGCCTCCGCGAGCGCTGCTTCCAGTTCGGCACGCCGCGTGGACTCCGTGGCAAGCCGGGCGTCGGCGTCCGCGAGCGTCCGCGTCAACGAGGCATGAAGCTCGGTCTCCGTGGACTGCCGGGACTCCGCTTCCGACAGCGCCTGCTCCAGCGTGATCAGGCGTGCGGCATCCGCGGCATGACGGGCCTGCGCCTCCAACAGGGCCTGCTCCAGCGCGGCCTTCTGCGAGGACGCGGCGGCATGGCGGGCCTCCGCCTCCGACAGGGCCTGCTCCAGCGTGGTCCCCCTCGCGGTCTCTGTCGCGAAGCGGGCCTCCGCCTCCGTGAGGGCCTGCTGTATCGCGGGGAGACGCGCAGCCTCTTCAGTGAAGCGGGACTCTGTGTCCGACAGCGACGCTTCCAGTTCGGCTCGGCGGGCTTCGACTTCCGTGAGCCGGCTCTGGACCGCGTCCCGCGCCTGCTCCGCTTCGGTCAGGCGCTCGCGCAGGGTCTCCAGCTCCGAGCGGAGCGCGGCCTCATCCTTCCCGCGCGACTCGCGGTCCTGAGCCTCCTGCGTACGTGCATCATCCAGCGAGGACAGCGCCTCGACCTCGGACCGCCGCGCCTCGGTGAGCTCCGCGCGCAGCTCGCGCACCGTCGCATCCAGGGCCGCCTGCGATTGCTTCGCCTCCGACAGCGCGGCGCGGGCCTCTTCCAGCTCCCGGACGTACCCCCGCGCCTCGTCCTCCGACGCCGCGAGCGCCTGCCGCAGCTCGAGCAACGCGGCTTCGTTCGTGCGCTGCGACTCGGTGAAGGCGGTCTGGACCTCGGAAAGGGTCTGGCGCGTCTGCTCGAAGGCGGCCTCGGTGGACAGCCGCGCGGCACGCGCCGCCGACAGGTCCGCTTCAAGCTGGGTCCGGGCCTCCAGCGCCGAAACCCGCGAGGCCTCGGCCCGGGCACGCTCCTCTTCCAGCGCCGAAGCGGAGTCCTGCTGGAGCTGGGCGAACGACGCCTCCAACCGGGCCCGCTGCGCGCGCTCCTCCTCCAGGACCGTGCGCGCCACGCCCAGCGCGGCATCCAGCCGCAGCCGGTCCGCCTCCAGTGCGCTCTGCGCCTCGTTCCACGAGGACTCGGAGCCCTCCAGCCGGGAGCGAAGGGCCCGCTCCGCGTCGAGCGACTCCTGGAGGTTCGCGAGCGCCACCTGCGCGCGGGCCTGCTGCTCGCGCTCCGACAAGAGCTGCGCCTGGGTATCGGCGAGCAGCGCCTCCCAGCGAGCCCCCCGTTCCTGCTCGTGGGTCAGCGCTTCGCGAGCCGCGTCGAGCTCCGCCTGCGCGGAGGCCCGGGCCTTCTGCTCCCGAGCCAGGTCCTCCTGGATGAGCGCCGCCAGGGATTCCGAGTCGGTCAGCTCCTGCCGCAGCGAGCGGAGCGTCGCCTCCAGCTCCGCGCCGCGAGCCTCGGCCGTCTCTCGCGCCTGGTTCGACTCCGCGAGCCGGACCCCGTGTTCCCACACTTCACGGGCCAGGGTGTCCCGGGCTTCGGCACGGGCCTGTTCGAGTGCCTCGGCGGCACGAGCCTCCGCCTCGGCGCGCACGTTGGCGAGCACCTGCTCCGTCTGGCCGCTCGACTCGGCGCGGGCTTCGGCGAGCGCGGTGGCCGCGCGGGCTTCGGCCTCTTCCAGCCGGCGGGCCAGGAGCGCCTCGGCTTCGGCACGAGCCTCCGAGAGCATCCGCGCCGCGCGGACCTCGGCATCCTCCAACTGCCGGACCCGCTCGGCCTCGGACTCGGCGCGGGCTTCGGCCAACGCCTGCTCCCGTTCGGCTTCCGCCTCGGCACGCGCCTCCGCGAGGGCCTGCGCGGTCCGAGCCTCGACATCCGCCAACTGCCGGCTCCGCTGAGCCGAGGCCGTGGCACGAACCTCGGAGAGCGCCTGCTCGCGCCGGCTCTCCGCCTCCGCCAGGGCCGCGGTCCGTTCAGCAGCAGCCTCCGCGAGCGCCTTCGCCACCCGCGCATCCGCGTCGGCCCGAGCATCCGCCAGCGCACGCTCGACACGCGCATCCGCATCGGCCCGAGCCACGTCCAGCGCCTGAGCCGCATCCGCGACCGCACGCTCGACTCGCGCATCCGCATCAGCCCGAGCCGCATCCAACGCCTGAGCCGCATCAGAGACCGCGCGCTCGACACGAGCATCCGCATCGGCCCGAGCCGCATCCAGCGCCTGAGCCGCATCAGAGACCGCACGCGCGACACGCGCATCCGCATCAGCCCGAGCGGCTTCCAACGCCTGGGCCGCCTCGCGCGCATCCGCCAGCGCACGCTCGACTCGCGAATCCGTGTCAGAGCGATTCGCCTCCAGCACCCGCGCCGCCTCGCGTGCATCCGCCAGCGCACGCTCGACACGAGCCTCCGCGTCGGACCGGGCCTCCGCCAACGCCTGCGCGAGCCGGGCCTCCGCGTCGGACCGGGCCTCCTCCAACGCCTGCGCGAGCCGGGCCTCCGCCTGCTCACGGGCCTCCGTCAGCGCGAGCTCCGCGAACTCCCGTTCCTCTCCTACCGCTCGCGCGAGCCGCGCCTCCTCCTGTTCGCGGGCCTCCGCCAGCGCGCGCTCCTGACGCGAATCCGCGTCGGCATGCGCGGCGGCCAGCGCGTTCGTCACCCGCTCGTCGGCCTCGGCGCGAGACTGGGCCAGCGCCTCCTCCAGCCGTGCCTGCGCCTGGCCCCGCTCCGCGTCGATGGCCTGGACGAGCGCGGCCTCCACGCGGACGCGCTCCGTCTCCGCCGCCGCCAGCCGCTGCCCCGCCACGTGCTGCGCGGACTCGACGCGCTTCTGCTCCGCCTCCAGCGCCTCCAGGCGCAGCCTGGCCCCGTGAAGCTCCTCCTCCAGCCGCGCCGCCAGCGCCCGGGCCGCCGACTCCGACTGCGCGCGGCCCTCCAGCTCCTGCCGCAGCCGGCCTTCCGCCTCACGCGCGCTGGTGAGCTCCGTCTCCAGCCCCCGCTGCGACGCCTCGCGCTCCGCGAGCCGGGCCTCCGCGTCCTTGCGCGCCCCTTCGGCGGAGTGCATCCGCTGCTGGGCCTCGGCGAGCTCCCGGCGCGCACGCGCCAGCTCCGCCTCCTTCACCGGCACCGCGTCGCCCGCCGTCCGCGCCGAATCCTGCGCGCGCGCCAGCTCCGCCTTCAGGTGCTCCACCGCCGCGAGCGCCGTCGAGTACTGCTCCGCGATGCGCAGCTCCCGCTCGCGAGCCGCCTCCGCCTGACGCCGCCGGTCCTCCGCCGCGTCCTGCGCGCGCTCCGCCGCCAGCCGGTCCCGCTCCCGGTCGATGCGCAGCGAGCCCAGCTCGTCCTGAAGCGCGCGCAGCTCCGTGTACGCCTGCGTCAGCCGCTCGCGAGACTCGTCCAGCGTCGCCGCCGTCTCCTCGCGCCGGGCCCGCTCCAGCCGCAGCGACTCCTGCGCGGCCAGCACCTGCACGCCCGCGTCCGCCTGCGCGCGCTGCGCCGCCTCCACCTCCAGGCGCTGCGCCGTCAGCCGCCGGTCCGCGTCCGCGATCCGCTCCGTCGCGACCTGCAGCTCCAGCTCACGGCGACGCAGCCGGCTGCTCAGGTCGTCCCGCTCGCGAGCGGACTCCACCGTGCCCCGGGCCTGCTCCAACTGCGCGGTCAGCCGCGCCATGTCCTGCCGCGCGCCCTCCAGCGCCGGCTTGAGGGCCACGACCTCCGCCTCGCGGTCACCAATCTCCGCGCGAAGCCTGGACACGGCCTCCTTCAGCCGCCCCGCCCGCTCCTCCCACGTCTTCGCCCGGGCCGCGACCTCGTCCAGCTTGCCGCGCGTGAAGGCCAGCGGCTCCGGCGGCAACTGCACCCACGTGGGGTCCACCACCCGCGCCGGCTCCAGGCCCGCCATCACCACGAAGTACGCCGCCTCGCTGTGCCGCACGAGCGAGCCGTCCACCTGCAGCCCTTCGCCCCGCTCGAACGCGAGCTGGTAGCCCAGCACCGGCGACTGCGTGGCCACCTCCACATGCGGGAAGTGCGCGGTGAGCGCGTCCAGGAGCTGCCCGTACGTGGGCGGCACCGCCTCTTCCGGCTCCAGCAGTTGCGGCAGCGCCAGCCCCGCGATGTTGCGCAGGCCGCCCACCAGGAAGCCCTGCCGGGCCACCAGCCGCGCCAGCTCCGCCAGCAGCTCCGGCGCGCGCACGTAGGGCGCCAGGTCCGTCACCAGCACCAGGTCGAAGCTCCCCGCCTCCAGGTCGTCATAGACGTTGGCGCGGTAGCGGACCTGCGGGTGCGCATGGGCCTTCTGCGCCGCCTCCACCGCGGCCACGTCCGCGTCGCACGCCACCACGGTGCGCGCGCCCCGCTCCACCAGGAAGCGCGCGCTCTCGCCGCCCGTGGACGCGACGGCGTCGACCTCGAGCACACGTCGGCGCGCGAACAGGCTCTCCGCGAAGATGTAGCGGGGCAGCAGCTCGCTGGGCCCCAGGCGACGAAAGGTGGATTGCAAATGATGATCCCGGCGGGCCCAGGACTGTAGCGTTGGAGTCCCAGAAGACCCAATTTCAGGTTTCGACCTTCACGGGCCCACGCCCGTCCGACCGGAGAGCAGGCGACATGACCACCCATTCACCGCAGGGATTCGGCTACCGGGCCCGCCGCACCTTCACCCGGCTCGTCGTCTTCCTCGTCATCCTGGGCCTGGGCGGCGGCGTCGTCTTCCTCCTGGGGCAGCTCAACGCCCGCACCTTCACCGTCGTGCAGGAGAACGGCGAGCTGGTGGTGATGAAGGGCCGCGCCATGCCCACGGGCGCCGCCGCCTACCGCCCCGGGGACCCGCGCCTCGCGGACGCCTACGCCCCGCTCCCCCTGGAGGGCCAGGACGTCACCCTGCTGACGCAGCAGAAGTTCACCGACCGCGACGACCTGGACCGCGCCCTCTTCCCCCTCCTGGAGAGCCTGGCCCGCCCGCGCATCGCGTCCGGCGAGCCCGCCAAGGTGGAGCGCGGCCTCTACTACCTGCGCCGCGCGGAGAAGCTCTCCGGCATCACGGAGGAGCAGCACCGCAGCCTCCAGTCCATGCTCACCGACGTCGCCTTCTACCAGGCGCGCCAGAAGCTGGAGGACGCCCGCCGCCTCGTGTCCGAAGGGCTGGCCCAGCTCAAGCTCGCAGCGCAGACGGAGAACCGCCACGCCCGCGCCGCCAACCAGATGCTCACCACCGTGGGCCCCACCGCCCGCGACCTGGAGGAGGCCCTGCGCCGCGCCGTCCACAGCGAGAGCGCCCCGGACAACACCCCTGTAGCACCGGCGCCCCGCCCGCCCGCCCCGTCACCCGCCGGTGACGCCTCCGCCACGCCGCCGTCCGCCGCCCCAACCCCCGACGCGGGCGCCCGGCCCTGATCTCCAGGGGTTGGGTGAGGGGGTCAAAAAGACGGGGCCCGACCGGCCTTTGCGCGCCTGTAAATGTCGACCGGAAGACGCCGGGAAAAGTGCCGGTGAGTGATCATAGATTGCAATGATCGATCCGACCTGCCCGGCAGGTTTACACAGGATCTTGCGTTGACACACCGGGTGACCCCCCATAGCTTGGGTCTCCTCTGTTGCTCGCCCGCCACCCCGGGGGCACGCTCACGGAACCCGGAGGCTGGTGTGGTTTTCTTGCCTGACACACACATCTGCCTGACAATTCGCTACATGTCGGGTTGTTGTCGCCAAGCCCGTGGATCCTGATCGGAAGTAGTCCCTCCCTGCCATCTCCGGAGTCATCACCCACGGGGTCTGCCCACCCCCCGGTGGCTCCGCTATTGCCTTGTCCTGGAAGTGAGACGCCCGTGACCGTCCAGACGCCCTTCAAGCCGAACGTCGTCGCCTCGCCGCCCCCCGACTCCGCCGCCGTGGCGCCCGCCACGCAGGCCCCGTCGGCCCCCGGCGACTTCGCCACCACCATGCGGGTGAAGAAGCGCAACGGCACGGCGGAGCCGGTGGACCTCAACAAGATCGTCCGCGCGGTGGGCAAGTCGTGCGTGGGCCTGTCGCGCGTGGACGTGATGCGCGTGGCCACCAAGACCATCAGCGGCCTGTATGACGGCGCCACCACGCGGGAGCTGGACAGCCTGTCCATCCAGACCGCCGCGGCGCTCATCGTGGAGGAGCCCGAGTACGCCCGGCTCTCCGCGCGCCTGCTGTCCACCTTCATCCAGAAGGAGGTCAGCAACCAGGACATCCAGTCCTTCAGCCAGTCCGTCGCCGCCGGCCACAAGCACGGCCTCATCGCGGACCGCCTGCTCACCTTCGTCCAGGCCAACGCGCGCAAGCTCAACGCCGCCATCGACCCGGTCCGCAACGACCTGTTCGAGTACTTCGGCCTGCGCACCGTCTACGACCGCTACCTGCTCAAGAACCCGCAGACGCGCGAGGTGATCGAGACGCCGCAGGACTTCTTCCTGCGCGTGGCGTGCGCCCTGTCCGGCGACAACGCGCGCGAGGCCATCGAGCTCTACCGCCTCTTCAGCTCGCTGGAGTACCTGCCGTCCTCCCCCACCCTGTTCAACTCCGGCACGCGCCACGAGCAGCTCTCCAGTTGCTTCCTGCTGGACTCGCCGGCGGACGAACTGGACGCCATCTACAAGAAGTACTCGGACATCGCGATGCTGTCGAAGTTCAGCGGCGGCATCGGCGTGGCGTACCACCGCGTGCGCGCGCGCGGCTCGCTCATCAAGTCCACCAACGGCCACTCCAACGGCATCGTCCCGTGGCTCAAGACGCTGGACGCGTCCGTGGCGGCGGTGAACCAGGGCGGCAAGCGCAAGGGCGCGTGCTGCGTGTACCTGGAGACGTGGCACGCGGACATCGAGGACTTCCTCGAGCTGCGCGACAACACCGGTGACGAGGCCCGCCGCGCGCACAACCTCAACCTGGCCAACTGGGTGCCGGACCTCTTCATGCGCCGCGTGGAGGCCGACCAGGAGTGGAGCCTCTTCGACCCGAAGACGACGCCCCACCTCACCGACCTCTTCGGCGACGCCTTCGAGAAGGCCTACGTCGCGGCCGAGGCGCAGGGCCAGGCCGTGCGCAAGGTGAAGGCGCGCGACCTGTACGCCCGGATGATGAAGGTGCTGGCCCAGACGGGCAACGGCTGGATGACCTTCAAGGACATCTCCAACCGCAAGAGCAACCAGACCGGCCAGCCGGGCAACGTCATCCACCTGTCCAACCTGTGCACCGAAATCCTGGAGGTCACCAGCCAGGGTGAGACGGCGGTGTGCAACCTGGGCTCGCTCAACCTGGGCCGCATGGTGAAGGACGGGAAGTTCGACTTCGACCTGCTGCGCTCCAACGCGATGCTCGCGCTCAAGCAGTTGGACCGCGTCATCGACCTCAACTACTACCCCATCCCCACCGCCGCGGACTCCAACCGCCGCTGGCGCCCGGTGGGCCTGGGCCTGATGGGCCTCCAGGACGTCTTCTTCCAGTTGCGCCTGCCCTTCGACTCCGTGGAGGCGCGCAACCTGTCCAAGAAGATTTCGGAGGAGATCTACTACGCGGCGCTCGTGACCTCGTCCGACCTGGCGGAGCAGTTCGGCGCGCACCCGGCCTTCCCGGAGACGCGCGCGGCCAAGGGCGAGCTCCAGTTCGATAGCTGGGGCATCGTCCCGGAGGACACGCTGCGCTGGGACGCGCTGCGCTCGCGCATCATGAAGGTGGGCCTGCGCAACTCGCTGATGATCGCCATCGCGCCCACGGCCACCATCGCGTCCATCGCCGGCTGCTACGAGTGCATCGAGCCGCAGGTGTCCAACCTCTTCAAGCGCGAGACGCTGTCCGGGGACTTCCTCCAGGTGAACCGCTACCTGGTGCGCGACCTGCAGCAGTTGGGCCTCTGGAACGAGAACACCCGCAACCGCATCAAGCTGGCGGAAGGCAGCGTGCAGGACCTCACGGAGCTGCCCGAGGAGCTGCGCGCCATCTACCGCACCGCGTGGGAGATCCCCATGCGCTCGCTCCTGGACATGGGCGCGGACCGCGGCGCCTTCATCGACCAGAGCCAGTCGCTCAACCTCTTCGTGGAGACGCCCAACATCGGGAAGCTGTCCTCGATGTACTTCTACGCGTGGCAGAAGGGGCTCAAGACGACCTACTACCTGCGCTCGCGCCCGGCGACCCGCATCGCCAAGGCCACCGTGGGCCAGGGCGGCCCGACGGTTGCGGCCGCCCCCTCGCCCGCGCCGCAGATGGTGACGGCGGAGGCGGAGGCGGTGGCGTGCTCGCTGGAAAACCCCGAGGCGTGCGAGGCGTGCCAGTAGCCCCTGGCCGTCCCCACCCCACCCGTCCTTCGTAAGGGAGTACCGAAGCAATGCTGCTTGATCCGGGAATGAACCTGACGCTGCGCCCCATGGCGTATCCCGTCTTCTTCGAGATGTACCGCAACGCCATCAAGAACACCTGGACGGTGGAGGAGATCGACTTCTCCACGGACCTGGTGGACCTGCGCTCGAAGATGACGGACGCGGAGCGTCACCTCATCCACCGGCTGGTGGCCTTCTTCGCCACGGGCGACTCCATCGTCGGCAACAACCTGGTGCTCAACCTCTACAAGCACCTGAACGCGCCCGAAGCGCGCATGTACCTGTCGCGCCAGCTCTACGAAGAGGCCCTGCACGTCCAGTTCTACCTGACGCTGCTGGACACCTACGTGCCGGACCCGGCGGAGCGCGCCAAGGCCTTCGCGGCGGTGGACAACATCCCGTCCATCCAGCGCAAGGCGCGCTTCTGCATGAAGTGGATGGACAGCATCCAGGCGCTGGATCAGGTCCGCTCCAAATCGGACCGCCGCCAGTTCCTCCTGAACCTCATCTGCTTCGCGGGCTGCATCGAAGGCCTCTTCTTCTTCGCGGCCTTCGCGTACGTGTACTTCCTGCGCAGCAAGGGGCTGCTCAACGGCCTGGCCGCGGGCACCAACTGGGTGTTCCGCGACGAGTCCGCCCACATGGCCTTCGCCTTCGAGGCCATCCAGACGGCGCGCAAGGAGGAGCCGGACCTCTTCGACGCGAGCCTGGAGAAGGACGTCGTGCAGATGATGCGCGACGCGGTGGAGTGCGAGACGCAGTTCGCCCAGGACCTGCTGAGCGGCGGCGTGATGGGCCTGTCGGTGCAGGAGATGCGCGGCTACCTGGAGTACGTGGCCGACCAGCGCCTCCAGATGCTGGGCATGGCCCCCATCTTCCACACCAAGAACCCGCTGCACTTCATGGACCTGCAGGACGTGCAGGAGCTCACCAACTTCTTCGAGCGCCGCGTGTCGTCCTACCAGGTCGCCGTGGGCGTGGGCGCCGCCAACGACGTCGTCTTCGACGCCGCCTTCTAAGGCCCCCTCCCCTGCTCCACACACTCAAGGCCGTGCCCCGCGTCGAAGCGAGGCACGGCCTTCGTGCTTTCAACCCGCCTCAGACAGGGCGCTCCACGTCGCGCCGGCCCACCACGCGCTCGCGGCGCTCCTCGTCCGTCGCCTGCTCCGCGCGCGCGGCGGTAATCTGCACCGCCGGACGGTGCATCAGCCGGTACACCGCGGACGCGAAGGCCGCCCCCAACAGCGGCGCGATGATGAACAGCCACAACTGGCGCAGGGCGTCCCCTCCGGCGAAGAGCGCCGGGCCCAGGCTGCGCGCCGGGTTCACCGACGTGTTGGTGACGGGGATGCCCACCAGGTTGATGAGCGTCAGCACCAGGCCGATGGCCAGGCCCGCGAAGCCCACCGGCGCGCGCGAGTCCGTCGCCCCCAGCACCGTCAGCACCAGCAGGAAGGTGAGCGCGACCTCCGTGAGGAACGCCGCCCCGCCGCCATACCCCTCCGGCGACGCCACCCCGTAGCCGTTGCTGCCCAGCCCCTCCGCGCCCGCGGAGTAGCCGCCCGGCGCGCCCTTCGCGATGAGCAGCACCACGCCCGCCGCGACGATGGCGCCCACGCACTGCGCGATGACGTAGCCGGCCACATGCCGCTTGTCGAACTTGCCCGCCATCAAGAGGCCCACCGTCACGGCCGGGTTCACGTGGCAGCCGGAGATGGGGCCTATCGTGTAGACCATGGCCAGCAGCGACAGCCCGAACGCGAAGGCCACGCCCAGGAAGCCGATGCGGTCGCCCGCCAGCACCGCCGCCCCCACGCCGCCGAGCACCAGCACGAACGTGCCGACGGCCTCCGCCAGGTACTTCTGCATCGCGTCCCCGCCCGCGGTCGCCGTCCGCGGGGGAGCCCTCACGCTCCCGTCTCGCATGGTCAAGCCTCCTTGAAGTGTCCAGAGGAGAGGCTGTGCATGCGTGCGCCCCGCAACGCATGAGGGCCCTGCCCACGGCCGCCGTGCGGCGCGTGAACGGGGCCCTCGCAGTCCCGAGGCCCCCGCCCCGGAGGGAGGGGCACCCGGGCTCATCAAGCGCCTCTCAGGCGTGCTTCCAGATGCCGATGAACGGCAGGTTCCGGTACTTCTCGCCGTAGTCCAGGCCGTACCCGACGACGAACTTGTCCTCGATGACGAAGCCCTTGTAGTCGATGTCCACCTTCGTCTTGGCCCGCGCGGGCTTCTCCAGCAGCGAGCAGATCTTCACCGACGCCGGGTGGCGCGCCCGGAGGTTCTCCAGGAGGAAGCTCATGGTGAGCCCCGTGTCGATGATGTCCTCGATGACGAGCAGGTGCTTGCCCGCCATCGGCTTGGACACGTCCGTGGTGATGCGCACCTCGCCCGTGGACTCCGTGCCGCCGTGGTAGCTGGCCACGCCCAGGAACTCGAGCGTCAGCGGCAAATCAATGGCCCGCGCCAGGTCGATGGCGAAGAACGCGGAGCCCTTGAGCACGCAGATGAGCGTCAGCTCCTTGCCCTGATAGTCGCGGGTAATCTGCGCGCCCAGCTCCTTCACGCGCGCCTGCACGGCCTCCTCGGAGATGAGGACGCCGACATCCTTCTCGTGGAACGTCGTCACCGGGTGCTCCCTCTACACGTAGGCGTTGTTCATGATCTCCCCGAAGCCGCCGCCGCCGGGGACGATGTACTGCCGGTCATCCAGGCCCCGCTCCTTCTCCCAGAGCAGGCCCGGCGCGGTGCCGAACACCTCCGGCGGGGACAGGCCGCGGTCCAGACGGAGCGCGTAGATGATGACGTCCGGGTGCTCCGTCGTCATCCGGCGCAGGTACTCCGGCGTGACGATGAGGTTGAGCGTGATGATGCGCCGGGCCTTCCCGGGCACCCGCGTCTTGTACAACTGGATGGCCGTGGACAGGCTGCCGCCCGTGGCCCCCATGGGGTCCGGGAACAGCACGAACGCGTCATCCACGTCCCCGCCAATCTTCGCGCCGCCAATCTCCGACCCCACCACCGCCTGGGCCGCGTCGATCATCCGGCTCATGATGATGTGGTCCTGGCGCACCAGGGACGGATCCACCGTGAAGTTGAGCAGGTCGTACGTCACCTGCGACGGCAGCGTGCCCGCCCGCGCGATGTTCACCGTCACCACGCGCAACTGCGGGTCCACCACCTCGCCCTGGTAGATGCCCAGGGGCGTGGAGTCGATCATCCGGGTGGGGAGGGTGACCATCTTGCGCGGGAACTCCGCGTTGATGACCGTCTTCACCAGGTCCGTGTAGAGCTGCTCCACCAGCCGGTTGATCTGCGGCTGCAGCGTGCCCTTGGCGCACAGCGTGGCCAGTTGGGAGAGGAGAAACGGATTTCCCACCAGATGGACGTTGGGCCCATAGTGGTGGGTCATCTCGTTCAACTTGAAGGGCACGTTCGCGTACAGGGTGTCGCGCATCGGATGGGCTCCCGCGCCGGGCTTGCGGCGGCGTGTGGCTTCAGTCGAACAGCTTCAGCGTCTGCGGAGGGCTCGCCTCCGCGGGTTCCGCCACGTGACACTTGCGGCAGCGCGGCTCGTAGGCACCCGCCGCGCCCACCACCACCCGCTCCTCGCTGCCAATGATGCGCTGCGAACGGTTGGCCGGGTTCCCGCACACCGCGCAGATGGCCAGCTCCTTCGTCACGTACTCCGCCACCGCCATCAACTGCGGCATGGGTTCGAAGGGGCGCCCCTGGTAGTCCTGGTCCAGGCCCGCGCAGATGACGCGCATGCCCCGCTGGGCGAGCGCCTCGCACACCTGCACCACCTCTCCGCCCAGGAACTGCACCTCGTCGATGCCCACCACCTGCGTGTCGGGGGACAGGTGCCGGAAAATTTCTTCAGCCCTTTCGATGGGCAGGGACGTCAATTTCAACTGGGAATGGCTCACCACCTGCGTGTCGTCATACCGGGTGTCGATGCGCGGCTTGAACACCCGCACCTTCTGCCGGCCGTACAGCGCGCGCTTGACGCGGCGGATCAACTCCTCCGTCTTGCCGGAGAACATGGATCCGCAGATGACCTCTATCCACCCGATATCTTTGGGGAATTGATGCAAGGGACGCTCGGTGGGGGTGTGGCTGGGCGGGGTCAATCTCCGCGACCCACCCCTTCCCGTCAATTTCGTTTCCAGCCCGGCAAGTCCCCCCACCGCCGCCTGCCCGGCTGCTTCCCGTGAAGTCCCGGAAGCCCTGGCAAGGGATTTGAATAGCCCTGGCCCCGGGTCGCAGGACGGGAACCTTGGGGGTGGGGCGTGGCGGCGACGGCGAATGAGGTGCAGGCGGGGAGTTGGGCGCAGCAGGCTTCTTTCTACATGTCACCGGCGTCGGTGGCGCTCTTGCTGCTGAACCTGCTGGACGGGCTCTTCACCCTGCTCTTCCTGCAGTTGGGGGTGGCGGAGGAGCTCAACCCGGTGATGCGCGTGGCGTACGAGCAGTCACCGCTGCTCTTCATGTTCTCCAAGCTGCTCATCGTGAACGCGGGGCTGTGCCTGCTGTGCCTGCACCGCCGGCTCAAGGCCAGCCGCTTCGCCATCCGCGCGGGCGCCGTCGTCTACGCCATCATCGTGGTCTACCACCTGGCCTTCCTTACCCACCTGGTGAGTCACTGGCCCTTCGGGGCATGACGGCTAGCGGAGCAGTGAACGGTCCCCAGCGCGACAGGTAGGGGGTGCTTGATTTTCACCTTCGGTCTGTCCCAGGCTTCCCCGTAGCTCCGGCCTTCCAGGTTCGGGGGGGGACCATGAACATCACCGACGTCCGGGTGTTTCCGGTCGAAGAGGACAAGCTGAAGGCGTACGTCACCATCACCCTGGATCACTGCTTCGTCGTGCGCGACCTGAAGGTGATCCACGGCTCCACCGGGCTCTTCATCGCGATGCCCGCGAAGAAACGGAAGGACGGGACCTACAAGGACATCGCTCATCCGCTGAACGCGGACACCCGCAGCCAGATGGAGCGGGTCATCCTCATCGAGTACGAGAAACACCTTCACCAGGCGCAGAACGGGACGCTCGGTCCCGTGGCGGCTGAACTCGACTAACGAACTTCCATTCGGGGCGCTCACGGGTTAGTCAGCGCCCCCATGCAGCCGTCGCGTGACTTCAAGGTGTTCGCCGGGAACTCCAACCCGGCGTTGGCGCATCGCATCTGCGAATACCTCCAGCGTCCCCTGGGCAAGGCGACGGTGGATACGTTCTCCGACGGGGAGATCCACGTCGAGATCGGCGAGAACGTACGTGGACAGGACGTGTTCATCGTCCAGTCCACGTGCCCGCCGACGAACCATCACCTGATGGAGCTGTTGATCATGTGCGACGCCCTCAAGCGGGCGAGCGCCGGCTCCATCACGGCCGTGATGCCGTACTACGGCTACGCGCGGCAGGACCGGAAGGTGGCGGCCCGCACGCCCATCACCGCCAAGCTGGTGGCGGACATGCTGGAGGTCGCGGGGGTCAACCGGGTGGTGTCCATGGACATGCACGCCGGGCAGATCCAGGGCTTCTTCAACATGCCCTCGGACCACCTCTACGGCTCGCCGGTGTTCCTGGAGGACATCCGCAAGCGCTTCCCGGAGTCGAGCGAGCTGGTCATCGTCAGCCCGGACGCCGGCGGCGTGGAGCGCGCGCGCGCCTACTCCAAGCGGCTGAACACGGGGCTGGCCATCATCGACAAGCGCCGCCCGCGCCCCAACGCCTCGGAGGTGATGAACCTCATCGGCGACGTGAAGGGCAAGGACGCCATCCTGGTGGACGACATGGTGGACACCGCGGGCACGCTCGCCCAGGCGGCGCTCGCGCTGAAGGACAAGGGCGCGCGCCGGGTGCTCGCGTACGCGGTGCACCCCATCCTGTCCGGCCCGGCCATCCAGCGCATCACCGACTCCGTCCTGGAGGAGGTCGTCTTCACGGACACGGTGCCGCTGGCGGCCAACGCCAAGGCCTGCCCGAAGATCCGCGCCCTGCAGACGGACGCCCTCTTCGGCGAGGCCATCGCGCGCATCCACCGCGCGGACTCGCTGAGCTCGCTGTTCGTCTGAGGCAGGCGGCCGCCTGGAGTCCGGGCGGCTTGACGAAGGACCCCGGGGGCTGGCATGTCCGGCCCCCTCCACCGGTTCCATGGGCCTCCCAAACGGCCCGGGCGCCGTCTTCGGGGCCCACCATGGGGGTGGGATGCCGAGGGCGCCCAGACGCCGGTGAACACCGCGGTACCCACCGAAAAAGAGAGCCTTCCATGGCCACCGACAAGAGCACCCTCGAAGCGCAGGCCCGTGACAACTCCGGCAAGGGCGTTGCCCGCCGCCTGCGTGCGTCCGGCCAGGTCCCCGCCGTCGTCTACGGCAAGCACCTGAAGGCGCCGCTGCACATCTCCGTGGACCCCAAGGGCATCCGCACGGCCATCAACACCCCGCACAAGCTGAACACGCTCATCCAGTTGAAGCTGGCGGGCAACGAGCAGCAGGTCCTCCTGAAGGACTACCAGATGGACCCGCTCACCCGCGACATCCTGCACGCGGACTTCATCGCCGTGAGCGAGAAGGAGCAGGTCAAGGTGAACATCCCCGTGGTGCTCACCGGCAAGGCCGCGGGCGTGGCGGACGGCGGTCTGCTCACCCAGATTCGCCGCAACCTGGAGGTCTGGGCGCTCCCCGGCGCCATCCCGCTCCAGATTGAGGTGGACGTCACCAACCTGAAGATCGCGGAAGCCCTCCACGTGAACGACGTGAAGCTCCCCGAGGGCGTGTCCGTGAAGACGCACGTCAACTACACCATCGCGACCATCGCCGCGCCGGAAGCGGCGGAGGCGGCTCCGGCGGCGGCCGCGGCGGCCGCGGCCCCGGCGGCGGGCAAGGCGGCGGACGCGAAGGCGGGCGACGCGAAGGCCCCCGCGGCGGCCGCGGCCAAGGCCCCGGCGAAGAAGTAGTCCCCTTCCGCCGTTCAGTGTCTCTTCGCGGGGCGGGCCTCTTCCAGGGCCTGCCCCGCTGTCTTTTTCCGGGTGTGGGCCCCTTCAAGCCCCACCCTCCTTCCGGAGCCGTCCATGAAGCTCATCTGCGGGCTGGGCAACCCCGGGCGCGAGTACGAGCGCCACCGCCACAACGTCGGGTTCATGGTGGTGGACGCGCTCCTGGCGCGCGCCCGCGCGGAGCTCACCCAGGACAAGTTCCAGGCGCGGGTGGGCCAGGGGAGCCTGGGCGGCGAGCGCATCCTCTTCGTGGAGCCGCAGACGTACATGAACCTGTCCGGGCGCTCCGTGGCGGAGGCCGCGCGCTTCTACAAGATCGCGGTGCAGGACGTGCTCGTGGTGCACGACGAGCTGGACCTGCCCTTCGGGCGGCTGCAGCTCAAGGCGGGCGGCGGCGCGGGCGGGCACAACGGGCTCAAGAGCATGGTGCAGTGCCTGGGCGAGGACGCCTTCATCCGCGTGCGGGTGGGCATTGGCAAGCCGGAGGGCCCCAACGCCAAGGAGCGCGTGGCAGGCTACGTCCTGTCCAACTTCGACGACGGCGAGCGCCGGCAGTTGGAGGAGCTCATCGGCAAGGCGGCGGACATGGCGGAGAGCTGGGTGCGGGACGGGCTGTCCACGGCGATGAACCGCCACAACCGCCGGGCCTGAAGCGCCCGGACCTACGGCGCCCGGCCGCCCGCCCCCCTGCCTCCGCTTGACTTTCCGCAAGGGGTCCTCTTAGAAGCCCCTTCCCCCGGAGTGCGTCCCACGCGGTCCGGTGGATGTTCTTTCAAAGCTTCCCGTGTTCACGCACGGGCCAAGGCGCGACGGTGACGGGCGCGCGAGAGGATTTCCCGTCCCCGGTGGTGGCCTTCGAGGGCCTCCGGCCGTTTCCCCGCTCCCCGGATGGTCCGGGGGGCACTCGACCCCAAGGGGAGAGAAACATGGCAGAGACGCAGGCCGCCAAGCGGCTTCGTGAGTACGAGACCATCTTCCTGGTCAAGCCGGACGTGACCGACGACAACGTGGACAAGCTCAAGGAGCGCGTCCGCGGCATCGTTTCGCGTGAGGGCGGCAAGGTCCTCCGCTTCACGGTGTGGGGGAAGAAGAAGACGCTGTTCCCCGTGGCCAAGCAGCCCCGCGCCATCTACGTCCACACGAGCTTCCTGGGTGACGGCAAGCTGGTGGCGGAGATCGAGCGCAACCTGCGCAACATCGACGACGTGACGCGCTACATCTCCGTGAAGATCGCGGACGAGGTGGATCCCGAGTCGCGTCCGGTGCTCGAGGACCTCAAGCTGGCCGGCGACGTCGAGGAGACCCGTCCGGGCGCTCCCGCCGAGCGCGAGGGTGGCTTCCGCGGCGAGTCGGCTGAGTTCGCGGGTGGCGATTCGGAAGAGGAGTCCGCCGAGGAGGCGTAACGCCTCTGTCGGGACCTTCCCCCAACCTTCCAGGAAACGAGAACGTTCATGAGCAACGGCATGGATAGCAAGCAGGGCGCGGGCGCTTCCCGCGGCCCCGGTGGTGGCGGCGGCTACGGCGGCGGTTCGCGCGGTGGCGACCGTGGTGGTGATCGCGGCGGTGACCGCGACCGCGGTGGTGATCGCGGCGACCGCGGCGGCATGGGCGGCGACGACGACAAGCGCGGTGGTCGTGGCTTCGGCCGCAAGAAGGTCTGCCGGTTCTGCGCGGAGAAGAACGCGTCGGTGGACTTCAAGGACCAGGCGACGCTGAAGTACTTCGTCACCGAGCGCGGCAAGATCATCCCCCGCCGCATCTCCGGCAACTGCGCGAAGCACCAGCGTGAGGTGGCGGTGGCCATCAAGCGCGCCCGCGGCATCGCGCTCCTCCCCTACAACGCGGTGGTCGGCTAGCCGCCGGTCCGCAACACAGGAGACAGGAACATGAAGGTCATTCTGCGTGAGGACATCGACAACCTCGGCAAGTCCGGCGAGCTCGTCACGGTGAAGGACGGCTTCGGCCGCAACTTCCTGCTGCCGCGCAAGAAGGCGGTCCTGGCGAGCGAGCAGAACCTGCGTCAGCTCGAGCACGAGAAGTCCGTGCAGACGGCGCGCAACGCCAAGCTGAAGGGTGCCGCCGACGAGCAGGCCAAGAAGCTGGGCGCCGTCAAGGTCACCATCAAGCGCAAGGTGGGCGAGCAGGACAAGCTGTTCGGCTCCGTCACGGTGCTGGACATCGCCGAGGCGCTCGCGGCCCAGGGCCAGCAGGTGGATCGCCGCCAGCTCCACCTGGCCGAGCCCATCAAGTCGCTGGGCAGCTACGACGTGGAGCTGCGCCTGCACCGCGAGGTGACGGCGAAGATCAAGGTCGACGTGGTGGCCGAGTAGTCCACCGCATCACCTGAAGCGCTCCATCGCTTCAAGGAGAGGGCCGTCCGGGCAACCGGGCGGCCCTTTTCGCGTCTCCAGGCTCCGCGCCCGTCCGGCTCGCGCCGCGGGCGGTCCGTTTCACGGCATCCGCGTGGAGCCCGGAGCGCGGGCGTGGGTACTTCAGCGGCGGACACCGCCTGGAGGTCCCCACCGCATGAGCGCCCCACCCCGCCCCACCGCCGTGCACCACCCCGACCTGGACTGGCTCCGGGTGCTGGCCATCGTGGTGCTGCACCTGTTCCACACCGGGATGATGTTCAACACCTGGGAGTGGCACATCAAGAGCCCCCAGCCGCTGCCGGTGCTGGAGCCCGTCATGGGCGTGCTGCACCTGGTGCGCATGCCGCTCCTGATGGTCATCTCCGGAGCGGGCACCGCGTTCGCGCTCCGGCGGCGCTCCTTGAGGGCGTTCACGAAGGACCGGACGAAGCGGCTGCTCCTGCCGCTGGTGTTCGGCATGTTCGTGGTGGTGCCGCCGCAAATCTACGTGGAGCGGCTGTTCCAGGGCCGCTTCCAGGGCAGCTACGCCGCGTTCTACCCGACGGTGTTCGACTTCGTGCCCTACCCCGCGGGCAGCTTGAGCTGGCACCATCTGTGGTTCGTGGCCTACCTGTTCGTCTACTGCCTGCTGGCCCTGCCCCTCTTCGCGGCGCTGCGCACGAAAGCCGGGGAGCGGTTCCTCGCGGCGGCGGACGCGTGGCTGTCGCGTGGGGTGAACGTGCTGTGGCTCGGGGTGCCGTTGGCGCTCAACCGGGTGCTCCTGCGCGACTTCCCGGAGACGCACGCGCTGCTGGATGATCCGCGCACCTTCCTGCACTACGGCCTGCTGTTCCTCTACGGCCACCTGCTGGGCCGCTGCCCGGGCGTGTGGGACCGGCTGGTGGCGCTGCGCCACGGGCTGCTGGCGGTGGCCCTGGCGGCGCTCTTGGTGGAGCTGGTGTGGCCGTGGCCGGTGATGCCGGTGGTGCCCGCCATCGTGGGGGGCACGGTGCTCATCTGGAGCGGGCTGCTGACGGCGATGGCGTGGGCGCGGCACCACGTGCGCACGTCCCCCGCGTGGCTTCCGCACGCGCAGGCGCTGTCGTATCCGTTCTACATCTTCCATCAGACGGTCATCGTCTGCGTGGGCTACGTGTGCCTGCGCCTGCCGGTGGGTCCCTGGGCCATGCTCCTCGCGGTGCTCACGCTGTCCTTCGCCCTCACGCTGGCGCTGTGCGAGGGCGTGTCCCGCGTGTCGTGGCTGCGGCCGCTCTTCGGGATGAAGCCCCGGGCCGCGCGTCCGGCCGTCCTCGCTCCGGAGGCCGTGGGGTGACGGCCCGGGCGGACGTTCCCTCCTCGCGGTGGCGCTGGCCCCGGCCGCGGACGCGCCCGGCGCTGAAGCTCCTGGCGTTCGGGCTGGTCCTGGGCGTGTGGCAGGGCAGCGCGGTGCGGCTGATGCAGCTCATGCGGCCGGAGCCCGGCCACTGGGCACCGGCGTTCATCTGGGAGATGACCAGCGCGCTCGCCGTCACGCTGCTGCTCCCGGTCCTGATGACGGCGGTGCTCAACGCGCCGTCGCCCCGGGTGGGCTGGGCGCGCTTCCTGGGCATCCACGCGGCGGCGTTCACGGTCTTCACGTCGCTGCACATCGCGCTGATGGCGGGGCTGCGGCACGGCGTCTACGCGCTGATGGAGCTGGGGGACTACGACCTGGGGCCTCCCGTGTACGCGCTCCCCATGGAGGCGCAGAAGGACCTCATCACCTACGGCCTGGGCTGCGCGGTCATCGCGCTCCTGTACGAGTGGCGGGAGCGGCAGGCCCGCGCGCTGCGCTCGGCGGAGTTGGAGGGGGAGCTGCGGGCCGCGCAGCTCCAGTCCCTCACGGGCCAGTTGCACCCGCACTTCCTCTTCAACGCGCTGCACACCATCGGGTCGGTGATGTACGAGGACCTGCCGCGCACGGACCGGCTGCTGAGCGACCTGGGCCAGTTGTTGCGCGCGAGCCTGGAGCGCACCGAGCCCACCTGGACGCTGGCCGAGGAGCGCGGGCACACCGAGCGCTTCGTCGCACTGCTCGCGGCGCGCTTCGGCGACCGGCTGGAGGTGCGCTGGGACGTGGCGCCGGGCCTGGAGTCCCAGCGCGTGCCCTGCTTCGCGCTCCAGACGCTGGTGGAGAACGCGGTGAAGCACAACCAGGACCTGCGCGGCGCGCTGGAGGTGCGCATCCGCGCGCGTGCGGAAGCGGACCGCTGGGCGCTGGAGGTGGAGGACACCGGGCGCGGCTTCGGGGCGGCCTCCCCTGCCTCCGGGCCCGGCGTGGGCCTGACGCAGTTGGAGCGCGTGCTCACGCTGCTGCACGGCGACCGGGCCCGGCTGGAGCGCGGCGCGGGGCCGGAGGGCGGCGCGCGCGTGACGGTGTGGCTGCCCCGCGAGGCGGCCCGGGTGGAGGCGTCATGACAACGCGCGTGGCGACGCGGACGCATCCAGCGCGCCGGGAGGAGGACTCGTGACGGTGTTCCGCGTGCTGGTGGTGGACGACGAGGCGCCCGCTCGCGCGAAGGTGAAGCGCCTGCTGGCGGCGGACGCGCGCTTCACCTGCGTGGGCGAGGCCGGGGACGGGACGGAGGCGCTCGCGCGCATCGAGGCGCTGCGGCCGGACCTGGTGGTGCTGGACGTGCAGATGCCCGGCCTCACCGGCTTCGAGGTGTTGGAGGCGCTCGGGCCGGACGCCTGCCCCGCGGTCATCTTCTCCACCGCCTACGAGCGCTTCGCGCTCCAGGCCTTCGAGGCCCACGCGGCGGACTACCTCCTCAAGCCCTATGACGCCGGCCGCTTCACCCGGGCGCTCGACAAGGCCCATGCGCTCCTGAGCGCGGGGACGCACGGCTCCGCCGCGCTGGACGCCCTGCTCGCCACGGTGGCGAAGGCCCGCCCGGAGCGCCCCCTGGAGCGGCTGGTGGTGAAGGTGGGCGAGGGCTGGGTCCCCCTGCGCCTGGACACCGTGTGGCGCCTGTCGTCGGAGGACAAGTACGTGCGGCTCTTCACCGCGCAGGGCGAACACCTGGTGCGCCAGACGCTCCGGGCCCTGGAGGAGCGCCTGGACCCCACCCGCTTCGTGCGCGTGCACCGGGGCGACCTGGTGAACCTGGAGGCCGTGGCCCGCCTGGAGCCGTGGACCCATGGGGACGGCATCCTGGTGCTCAAGGACGGCTCCACGGTGATCCTCAGTCGCACCTACCGGGAGGCCTTCCTCCAGCAGTGGGGCGCCGCTGAATAGCCCGACGCGCCGGGTCGCTTCACCCGGAGGCCGGGCGGAGGTCCCACGGCGGGTCGCGGCATCCCTCCGGGACCTACCGGGTGCTACAGGTCTGTTGCCTGGAAACTGGACGTCCGCTGGAACGTGTCAGACGCTGCCTGTAGAGGTTCCAAGCAGCCATGCAGAACGTCCTGGACGGTAGGGAAGGACGGCGGGTCCACGAGGATCTCGCCGCGGAGCGTGCGGTGCTGGGCGCCGTGCTGGCGGACAACGGGCTCATCACGCCCGTGGCGGAGGTCGTCCACGCGGACGACTTCGCCAGCCCTTCGCACGCGCAGATCTTCGCCGCGATGATGCGGCTGGATCAGCAGAGCAAGCAGGTGGACCACCTGACGCTCGCGGAGGAGCTCAAGGTCCTGGGCCAGCTCGTCGCGGTGGGCGGCCCCGCGTACCTGATGGGCCTGGACCAGGTCGTCCCGCTGGCGGCCAACGCCGTCCAGTACGCCCACATCGTCAAGGACCAGGCGCTGCGCCGGCGCCTGGCCAACGTGGGCCGGGAGATTCAGGACCTCGCCAGCCAGGAGACGGGCGAGCTGGAGGTCCTGCTCGACGAGGCCGAGCGCAAGGTCTTCCTCCTCGCGGAGAAGAAGCGCGAAGGCGACCTGCGTCCGGTCAGCGAGCTGATGGAGCAGACGCTCGACCTGCTGGACAAGATGAAGACCGCGGCGACGGGCGTGACGGGCCTGTCCACGGGCTACATCGACCTGGACAACCAGCTCACCGGCCTGCACGCCGGTGAACTCATCATCCTCGCGGCGCGTCCCGGCATCGGCAAGACGTCCTTCGCCATGAACATCGCGGTGCACGCGGCGCTGAAGGAGAACAAGGCCGTCGGCATCTTCAGCCTGGAAATGCCCGCGGATCAGCTCCTCATGCGTCTGCTCGCGTCCACGGCGCGCGTGGACATGAAGAAGCTGCGCGGCGGCCGGCTGTCCCCGCACGACGAGGAGAAGTTCCAGGAGATGGCGGGCGCGCTCTACAACGCGCCCATCTACATCGACGACTCCGGCGGCCTGTCCCCGTTCGACCTGCGCGCGAAGGCGCGGCGCGTGAAGCAGAAGGACCCGCGCCTGTCGCTCATCGTCATCGACTACCTCCAACTGATGCACCAGAAGGGCAAGGTGGAGAGCCGCCAGTTGGAAGTGGCGGAGATCTCCCGCGCGCTCAAGCAACTGGCCAAGGAGCTGGAGGTGCCCATCATCGCGCTCAGCCAGCTCAGCCGTAAGGTGGAGGAGCGCAAGGGCGGCAAGCCCATGCTCTCCGACCTGCGTGAGTCCGGCTCCATCGAGCAGGACGCCGACGTGGTGATGTTCATCCACCGTGAGACGGAGGAGGACGGCGAAGGGGGTGGAGGAGGCGGCGGCGGGGGTGGCGGCGGCGGCGGCGGCGGGGGCGGAGGCGGCAACACCGTCATCCCCGTGGAGCTCATCGTCGCCAAGCAGCGAAACGGCCCCATCGGGTCCGTCGAGCTGGTGTTCCTCGCGGAGTACACGCGCTTCGAAAGCCGCGCCCGGAGCGAGTAGCCCCCCGTTGGCTCTTCAGTCCCGGCCGGTGCGCAGGTAGCCCGTGACGTGCTCGCGGGCCGCCCGCACCGCGGCCTCCGGCCCCGTGCCCCGGCCCAGCTCCGCCGCCAGCGCGGACGCCAGCCGGCAGCCCGTGCCCCGGCGCTCCGGGGGCCGCTTCAGCCGGCGCCCCCGCATCACCACCGTGCGCCCGGAGTACGCCAGCACGTCCGCCAGCCCCTGCCCTTCTGGCAGGTGCCCGCCCTTCACCAGCACCGCGCCGAAGCCGCGCTGACACAGCGCCTCCGCCGCCTCCCGGGCGTCCTCCACCGTGCCCAGCGCGGGCCGGCCCAGGAGCCACGCGGCCTCCTCCAGGTTCGGCGTCACCAGCACGCGCGGGCCCGCGAGCGCCAGGTAGTGCCGGGGCGTCAGCCGTGACAGCGCCTGCCCCCGGGACGAGCGCACCACCGGATCCACCACCCACCACGCGTCCGCGCCCTTGAGCGCCGCCTTCGCCGTGGCCAACTGGGACGCTCCGGGCACCACGCCCCACTTCACCGCGTGCAGGGGGCCCCACTCGCGCGCGGCCGTCACCTGCGCGGCCAGCATGCGCGGGGACGCCGGCACCACCGCGAAGGTGTGCGAGCCCTGCGCCGTCTGGGCCGTGGGCACCGCCACCGCGTCGCCGCCCCGCGCCCGCACCGCGGCCACGTCCGCGAGCAGCCCCGCCCGGCCCGTGGGCTCCAGTCCCGCCAGCAGCAGGACGCGCGGCCTCACCGGCGGTGCTCTCGCGCCTTCTGCACCAGCGCCTTGTAGACGCCCAGGTGCACCGGGATGGTCCCCAGCATCAGCTCCGGGTGCCACTGCACGCCCAGCGCGAAGGTGTGCGCGGTGGACTCGATCGCCTCCACCACGCCGTCCGGCGACACCGCGCTCACCGTCACGTCCGTGCCCGGCTTGTTCACCGACTGGTGGTGCGTGGAGTTCACCATCAACTGCCCGTGCCCCACGGCCTCCGCCAGCAGCGTGCCGTTCTTCACCTCCACCGGGTGCTGCGGCTGGGTGCGGTCGTGCTTCTGCTCGTGGTCGCGAGCGCCCGGAATCTCCCGCGGGATGTCCTGGAACAGCGTGCCGCCCAGCACCACGGCCAGGAGCTGCATGCCCCCGCACACGCCCAGCACCGGCAGGTTGCGCTTGAGCGCGCCGCGGATGAGGTGCGCCTCGAAGGCCGTGCGGCCCTCCTTCAGCGGCCCCATGCCCTCGCGGACCTCCTCGCCATACGCGGACGGAGGGATGTCGAACGCGCCACCCGTCACCACCAGCCCGGACACCCGCTCCAGGTAGGCGTCCACGCAGGACGGATCATCGGTGTACGGCAGCACGAAGGGCAGGCCCCCGGCGCGCAGCACCGCCTCCGCGTAGGGCACCTTCAGTTCGTAGCGGGGAAAGGCGGAGTCGGCCGGCTGGGCCCAGTCCGGCGTGAGGCCGATGTTGGGACGGCGCGGCGTCGTCCCGTGATGACGCGGAGGCGGATGGTTCATGGTGGGGGCGCTGCCTTGGGGTTAGAGGCCAGTCCCCCGCGCGCTGTCAAACGCCGCCGAGAGCTGACGCACGCGCTCGGCGATGTCCTGGGCGAGCAGGGCGTCGGACACCACGGCCGCGCCGTGCGCCCCCGCCGCCGCCACGCTCGCGATGTTCGCCAGCCCCACGCCGCCAATGCCCACCACCGGCAGCGGGCTCTCCGCGACCACCCGCCGGAAGGCCTCCAGCCCCAGCACCGGCGCCGCCACCACCTTCGTCGTCGTGCCGAACAGCGGCCCCACGCCCACGTAGTCCGCCCCCGCCGCCCGGGCCGCCCTCGCGCCTTCCGTCCCCCGCGCCGTCACGCCCACGTAGCGCCCCGGGCCCAGCAGCTCCCGCGCCGCCTCCGGGGGCAGGTCCTCGTCCCCCACGTGCACCCCGTGCGCGTCCGACAGGAGCGCCAGGTCCACCCGGTCGTTGATGAGGCACACCGCGCCCGCCCGCCGGCACAGGGCCACCACCGCCCGGGCCGCCGCCAGGGCCTCCCCGAGCGGCGTGTGCTTCATGCGCAGTTGGAGCACCCGGGCACCGCCGTCCAGCAGGCGTCCGGCCTTGTCCACCAGGGACAGCTCCGGGCGGACGCTGTCGTCGCACAGCAGGTAGGCACCTGGGGGAAGCGGGAGGCGGGGCGAGACGTTCATCGGTTTCCGGGACTGGGACACCAGCGTTGACAGGCGCCCCTCCTGCTATAAGGTGCCGCGCTGTTTTCCAAGCAATTCCGAGGATTTGAATCATGGCCGATGGCATCAACCCGAAGCACCTCGACAAGCGCACCGCCGAGCGCTACCAGCGCAGCGGCCAGGTGGACGAGGAAGCCTACAAGAAGCACCTCGAGGAGCTGCCGGACGTGGCCGACAAGGCCGTCCCCATCGACACGCAGATGGACGGCGACATCGACGACGACTTCGATGACGAGGACGAGGACGACACGGACGACGACGCCTCCGACGAGGACGACGCGGACGAGTCCGACGACGCCGACGAGCCGGCCGACGAAGAGGACAAGGCGTCCGAATGAGCCCTTCGGAGAAGCGGGGTGAGACCTTCGTGATGACGGGGGAAGCGAGCCCCGCCTCCGAGGAGTCCCTGTCGTTCAGCACCTTCATCGTCGGGCTGGGTTCCGCCGTCCTCATCCACCTGGGTGGGGCGCCGAACCCGGAGACGGGCCGCATGGAGAAGGACCTGCCTTCGGCCCGGCAGAACCTGGACCTCCTGGCGATGCTCCGCGAGAAGACGCGCGGCAACCTCACCGCGGAGGAGGAGAAGCTGGTGGACAACCTCCTGTCCGACCTGCGCCTGCGCTACGTGGAGGCGAGCCGGAAGTGAAGCCCCCTGAAGTCACCCGCCCGGGGGGGTTGCCCCGGGGTGTGCGGATCGCCGCCGGGCTGTGCCTGATGCTCTCCACCCTGACGGGGTTCCTCGCCTGCAGCGAGGCCTCCGTCATGATGAACTTCGAGGCCCACCGCGAAGCGCAGCGCGAGCACACGCCCACCCTCGCCCTCCTGGGCAAGGACCCCGCCGTCACCCAGGCCATCATGGAGGCGCAGTTGTCCGCGCTCTCCCCCATGCGCGAGTCCCGCGCCCTGGTGCTGACCGGGCTGACGGTGGCCTGCACCCTGCTCTTCTTCGCCTCCAGCCGCATGCTGCGCTCCCCGGACGGCATCCCCCGGGACGGCTTCCGGCAGTTGCTGGGCGGAGCGGGCATCTTCGCCGCGCTGATGCGCACCATCGACGGGGCCCAGTGGACCGTCGTGGCCCGCCACACCAGCCAGGCCATGGTGGAGGGGCTCAAGGCCCTGCCGGAGTTCCAGGACCCGGCCGCGGCGCAGCAACTCTACGCGCTCGTCCCGTCCCTGATGACGCTCAGCGCCATCCTGCCCACGGTGCTCGTCGCCGGTGGCTTCGCCGTGCTCGCCCAGTACTTCCGCAGCGAGGGCGTGCGCGAGGCCATCGTCACGCTCGACGGGCCGACGGAAGACCCCTGAAGTCCGAACAGGGCTGACGCGGCGCGGCGCGGACAGGCGGTCCGTACCGCTTCAGCCCGCGTCCGTCTCCGCGCGGGGCAGCGCGGGCCCCAGGAGCAGCGCCTCCAGGGCGGCCATCGCGTCCGCCTCCGAGACGGCGGCCGAGCCCTCCAACGGCAGCACGCGGGCCAGCGGCGCCTGGGGGATGCGCAGGAGCTCGTCCCGCGTCAGGCCGAACACGTACGCCAGGTGCCCCATGGGCCAGCGGGACTGGAGCCGGGCGAAGGCCGCGTCATCCAGCTCCTCCAGGGGGCACGGCAGCTCGGCGTCCTCGTACACCACCTTCTCCCCACCCACCCGGCGGCCGTTGCCGTAGGCGATGACCTCTTCGCCCTCGTCCGCGTCGTACACGTAGGCGTGCACGGTGGCGTTGGCGGCGGCGGACAGCAGGCGGGCCAGGGCGTGGTGCGCCGCGTACCAGTGGGCGCCCTGCCGGCCCTGGGAGAAGGGCCCCAGGAAGGCCAGGCGCACCACCTTGCGGCGGCGGTTGATGGTGACGCGCAGCGCCGTGGCGGCCGGGGCGCTGTCCATCGACAGGGCCTCCCGGGCCAGACGCACCAGCGCCAACCCGGAGAAGGTGTCGAGTCGAACGAGATAGCCGCCGTGCGCGTCCAGAGTGAAGCCCCCGAGGATGGGCGCCGCCTATAACCGACCCCCCCACCCCCTGGCAACTTCGCCACCACGATTACCCGGCCGCTTCCAGCGGCTCAAAGTATTCCGGGGAAATCGCCGGGCATACGGGCAGTGTCGCCTTGCCAAGGGGTCCCCGGCCCTTACGTTGAGTTCATGCGACTCGACAAATATACGGTGAAGGCGCAGGAGGCGATCCAGGAGGGTCAGTCCCTGGCCCGCCGGGCCGACAATCCCCATTACGAGCCGGAGCACCTCGCCGCGGCACTGCTGGGGCAGAAGGACGGCATCGTCGACCCCCTCCTGCGCAAGATTGGCGTGGACGTGAAGCTCTTCGCGGGGCGGCTGGGCGAAGCGCTCCAGAAGCTCCCGCGCATCCAGGGCGGCGAGAGCGCCATGCTCAGCCAGCGCCTGATGAAGACCTTCGACAAGGCCGAGGACGAGGCCAAGGCGCTGAAGGACGAGTTCACCTCGTCCGAGCACCTGCTGCTCGCGCTGACCCAGGACAAGGGCGCCGTCGGCGAGGCCATGAAGTCCTCCGGCGTGACGCGCGAGCGCGTGCAGGCGGGCCTCAAGGAGGTCCGGGGCTCCTCGCGCGTGACGAGCGCGGACGCGGAGTCCACCTACCAGGCGCTGGAGAAGTACGGCCGCGACCTCACGGAGGCCGCGCGCAGCGGCAAGCTGGACCCCGTCATCGGCCGCGACGAGGAGATCCGCCGCTGCATCCAGGTCTTGAGCCGCCGCACCAAGAACAACCCGGTGCTCATCGGTGAGCCGGGCGTGGGCAAGACGGCCATCGCCGAAGGCCTCGCGCGCCGCATCGTGGACGGCGACGTGCCGGAGGGCTTGAAGAACAAGCGCCTCATCACCCTGGACCTGGGCGCCATGGTGGCCGGCGCCAAGTACCGCGGCGAGTTCGAGGAGCGCCTCAAGGCCGTCCTCAAGGAGGTCGCGGACGCGGCGGGCGAGATCGTCCTCTTCATCGACGAGATGCACACGCTCGTGGGCGCCGGGAAGGCCGAGGGCGCCATGGACGCGGGCAACATGCTCAAGCCGGCGCTGGCGCGCGGCGAGCTGCACTGCATCGGCGCGACGACGCTGGACGAGTACCGCAAGCACATCGAGAAGGACGCCGCGCTGGAGCGCCGCTTCCAGCCGGTGTTCGTGGGCGAGCCCTCGGTGCACGACACCATCAGCATCCTGCGCGGCCTGAAGGAGCGCTACGAGGTGCACCACGGCGTGCGCATCCAGGACTCCGCGCTCGTCGCGGCGGCCACGCTCAGCCACCGGTACATCGCGGACCGCTTCCTGCCGGACAAGGCCATCGACCTGGTCGACGAGGCCTCCAGCCGCCTGCGCATCGAAATCGACTCCATGCCCACGGAGATCGACGACATCCGCCGCAAGGTGACGCAGCTCGAAATCGAGCGCGAGGGCCTGCGCAAGGAGACGGACCCGCACTCGCGTGAGCGCCTGGCCACCATCGAGAAGGAGCTCGCGAACCTGAACGAGAAGTTCAACTCGCTCAAGGCCCACTGGGACGAGGAGAAGAAGGCCATCGCGTCCCTGCGCTCGCTCAAGGAGAAGCAGGAGAAGGCGCGCAACGACCAGGCCGCGGCCGAGCGCCAGGGCGACCTGAACCGCGCGGCGGAGCTGAAGTTCGGCGTCATCCCCTCGCTGGAGAAGGAGGTCGCGGCGCAGAACGCGAAGCTGGCGGAGCTTCAGAAGAACCAGAAGTTCCTCAAGGAGGAGGTGGACTCCGAGGACATCGCCTCCGTGGTGGCCAAGTGGACGGGCATCCCGGTCTCCAAGCTGATGGAGGGCGAGATGCAGAAGCTGGTCAAGATGGAGGACCGGCTCGCCGACCGCGTGATTGGCCAGCGCAGCGCCATCGAGGCCGTGTCCAACGCCGTGCGCCGCGCGCGCAGCGGGCTGCAGGACCCGAACCGCCCCATCGGCTCGTTCATCTTCCTGGGCCCCACGGGCGTGGGCAAGACGGAGACGGCGAAGGCCCTGGCGGAGTTCCTCTTCGATGACGACACGGCCATGGTCCGCATCGACATGTCCGAGTACATGGAGAAGCACGCGGTGTCCCGCCTGGTGGGCGCGCCCCCGGGCTACGTGGGCTACGAGGAGGGCGGCCAGCTCACGGAGGCCGTGCGCCGCAGGCCGTACACGGTGGTGCTCTTCGACGAAATCGAGAAGGCCCACCACGACGTGTTCAACATCCTGCTCCAGATTCTCGACGAGGGCCGGGTGACGGACAGCCAGGGCCGCACGGTGGACTTCCGCAACACGGTGCTCATCCTCACGTCGAACATCGGCTCGCAGGCCATCCAGGAGGGCATGGCCGGCACGGACACGCTCAACGAGAAGACGCGGAGCGAGGTGATGGACGCGCTGCGCGGCCACTTCCGGCCGGAGTTCCTCAACCGCGTGGATGAGATCGTCGTCTTCGAGCCGCTGCGCAAGAAGGACATCTACCGCATCGTGGACATCCAGTTGGGCCGGCTCCAGAAGCTGCTCCAGGCCAAGCGCCTCACGCTGGATTTGACGGACAGCGCGAGGGAGCTGCTGGCGGAGCGGGGCTACGACCCCACGTACGGCGCCCGGCCGCTGAAGCGCGCGGTGCAGAAGTACCTGCTGGATCCGCTCGCCCTCAAGGTGCTGAACGGCGAGTTCGCGCCGGGCGAGCACATCCAGGCGGACGCGGGCCCGGACGGGCTCACCTTCGCGAAGGTGCTGGTGGACAACTCGAAGGGCGTGAAGCAGGCGGGGTAGCCGGCCTCACGCACCGGTGATTCACACGGCGGGCCGCCTTCCCTCACCGGGAGGCGGCCCGCGGTGTTTCTCAGGTGCGGCGGTGCTTGTCGTAGAGCGCGTCGCGCCACGCGAGCAGGTCCGGGAAGCGGGCGGCGAGCCCCGCATGGGTCCACACCTCGCGGGTGCCCGGCCCCATGGGCAGGTGCCGGTCCGCCGGCGGCCCCAGGAGCACGAGCATCACCGCGGCGGTGATGTCCGCGTAGGTGAAGCCTGTGCCCAGCAGGTAGGGCCGGCCGCCCAGCGCGGCGCGCAGCTTGTCGTAGGAGGGGGCGACGGCGGCCTCGATGGCCTCCGGCGAGGTGTCCGCCACCTGGTGCTTCTTCACCACGAAGCGCATGCCCAGGCGCGCGGAGGGCGCGAAGATTGGGCGCAGCCAGCCGGGGATGAACTTCGGCAGCATCTCCGCCTGGGCGCGGGTGTTCGTCAGCATGCGCGGCATGGCGTAGGCGCGCGCCAGGTCCAGCACGTGTTCGCTGGTGTCGTTCCACGCGGTGATGGCGTCCACCTGCGCGGCCGGGAAGAGCGGGCTGCCCTGCCCTACGCCTTCCGCGTGCTTCGCGATGGCGAACGAGCCGTGCGTGGCCGGCTGCGGCGGGTCCACGAGCAGGGGCACGGAGGGCTTCACGCCGGGCGCCACCTGCTTGCGCAGCCAGCGCTCCTGGATGAGGGGGACGTAGTCCTGGTAGCGGTAGGCGACGCGGTGGTGGTCCAACGCCCACCGGGCCTTCTCCGTCCAGCCCGACGAGGACAGTCCGACGAGGGTTCGCATAGGGGGCGGGACCCTATCAAGGCACGCGAGGGAACGCGCCCGGTTGCCGGGGGGCCTCGCGAGAAACCCGCCAGGTCCCGCGCATCGCGGAAAAAGGTCGGGCATCCGACCGGCGCTCGCAGACGAGTCACTCACTTCCCGGACGAGGACGACATGAAGATCGGAATCATTGGCGCGGGGTTGATCGGTGGGACCCTTGCTCGCAGGTGGACGCAACTGGGCCATGAGGTGTCCATCGCGAACTCACGCGGGCCGGACACCCTGCGCGACCTGGCGAAGGAGACGGGCGCGAAGGCCGTCACGGTCGAAGAGGCCGCGAAAGCGGGCGAAGTCGTCGTCGTGACCATTCCCCAGAAGGCGGTCCCCGACCTGCCCAAGGGGCTGTTCGCGAACGTGCCGAAGGACGTCGTGGTCATCGACACGGGCAACTACTACCCCGTGCGCGACGGCAGCATCCCGGAGCTGGAGAAGGGCACGGTGGAGAGCGAGTGGGTCTCGAAGCTCATCGGCCGCCCGGTCATCAAGGCCTTCAACAACATCTACTTCAGCAGCCTCGCGGAGAAGGGCAAGCCGCAGGGCACACCCGGCCGGGTGGCGCTGCCCATCGCGGGGGATCCGCCCGAGCACCGCGCGAAGGTGCTCAAGCTGGTGGAGGAGCTGGGCTTCGATGCCATCGACGCGGGCAGCCTCGCGGACTCGTGGCGCCAGCAGCCCGGCACGCCGGTCTACACGCACGACCTTGACGCCGCGGGAGTGAAGAAGGCCCTCGCGGAGGCAGAGCGCTCGCGCCTGCCGGAGTACCGCAAGAAGGCCGACGACTCGTTGAAGGCCTTCTTCGCGTCGCAGAAGTAGGCCCCTGCATAGGGAAGCGCACAGCGGCGCCATCCCTCCTTCGAGGGATGGTGCTGGGTGCGAAGAAGCGAAAGCCTCTTCCCATGAACCGCATACCCGTCTCGTCGAGCAACATCCTCTCCATCGGCTACGACCCCGCGAGTCAAACGCTCGAAGTCGAGTTCAACGACTCCCGCCTCTACGAATATCTGCACGTGCCCGCCTCGCTCCATCGGTCGCTCATGCAAGCGCCCTCGAAGGGCGGGTTCCTTGATGCCTTCATCAAGAAGGGCGGCTTCCAGTACCGCCAGGTGCGTTAGCGCGACACACGAGGCTCCGGCAGCGAGCAGTAGGCTCTCACCCATGCTTGCCACCTCCGAAGCCCCGCTGCTCGTCACCGCCGAGTTGGAGCCAGAAGCCTTCACGCGCCTGGACGGCCTGCGCCGCCGATACTTCCCGCCCGAGCGCAACGTCATCCCGGCGCACGTGTCCCTCTTCCACCACCTGCCCGCGCGGGAGCAGGACGCCGTGGAGGCCGCGCTCGAGGTCGTCACCGAGCGCCCCGCGCCCGGCTTGCGCTTCGCGACGCTGCGGAGCCTGGGTCGCGGCATGGCCGTGGACGTGGAGGCCCCCGGCCTCGCGCCCGTGCACCGCGAGCTGTCCCGCGCCTATGCGGAGTGGCTCACACCGCAGGACCGTCAGCCCTTCCGCCCCCACGTCACGCTGATGAACAAGGCCACCGTGGAGGAGGCGAAGGCCGCGCTCGCGGAGCTGGGCGCGGGCTGGTCCGCCTTCGACTCGCACGCCCCCGCGCTGCTGCTCTGGCGCTACCTCGGTGGGCCGTGGGAATCCGTGCGCCGCTTCCCGTTCACGGGCCGCGCTGGATGAGCTCCTCCACCACCTCGCGCACGTCCCGCAGGTAGGACGGGTCCCTCACCGCGATGAAGATGGTGTCGTCCCCCGCCACCGTGCCCGCCAGTCCCTCCACCTCCTCGCGGTCCAGCGCCAGCCCGAAAATCTGCGCGTAGCCGGGCGCCGTCTTCAGCACCAGCATGTTGGGCGGCGCCTCGATGATGGTCACCGTCGGCGCCAGCGGCACGGGCGCCACCGGCGGCTCGGCGCGCTGATAGCGCCCGTTCACCTTCTGCACGCTCAGCTTCTTCAGCCGCCGCGACAGCGTGGACTGGCTGGGCGTGTGCCCTGCCTCTTCGAGCAACGACTGCAGGACGAACTGATCCGGAACGTCCTGCCGGGAGATGAGCTCAAGGATGGCGTCGTCCAGGTTCATTCACGTTCACCATGCATGCGGCTGAATACGCACGCAAGGCGCATGAAAAATCCCAGTGAATGTTCTTGCGCGCTGCGCCGTTCTGCATAATATCCGCGCCTCCTCAACGAATATGCACGAATTCGGATGCATATTCAGCAGTCTCCACCCATCCGGCGCGGCCGGGGGAGCACGAAGCCCATGAAGCATGTCACCCGCATCCAGGACCTGGGCCCGGAAGGCGTCGAGGCGGTCCTCTCGCAGGCGGCCGCGTGGAAGCAGAAGGATCCGGGGCACATCTTCCCGGGGAAGCTCCTGGGCATGGTGTTCTTCAACCCGTCCCTTCGCACGCGCACGTCCTTCGAGGCGGTGATGCTGCGCGCGGGCGGGCACGCCATCGTGCTCGACGTGGGCTCTGGCGTGTGGAAGCTGGAGGACCGGCCCGGCGCGGTGATGAACGCGGACCGCGCGGAGCACATCAAGGAGGCGTCGCCCGTCCTGTCGCGCTTCGTGGACATGCTCGGCATCCGCACCTTCTCCCAGGGTGGCGGTGACGAGGAGGACGAGGCCGACCCCGTCATCAACGCCTTCCGCAAGTGGGCCACCGTGCCGGTGGTGAGCATGGAGTCCGCGCGCGAGCACCCCTGCCAGGGCCTGGCGGACGCGCTCACCCTGCGCGAGACGTTCGGCACCACGAAGAAGCTGCCGGTGACGCTCACCTGGGCGCCGCACATCAAGCCGCTGCCCAAGGCGGTGCCGAACTCGTTCCTCCTGTCCGCGGCGGCCGCAGGCTGCGAGGTGCGCGTGGCGCATCCGCCGGGCTTTGATCTGCACCCGGCCGTGCGCGCGGAGGCGGAGGCGTACGCCAGGGCCACCGGAGGCAGCATCACGTACACGCACGACCAGGACGAGGCGCTGGTGGGCAGCCGCGCCGTGTACGCGAAGTCCTGGGGCCCCACCGCGCAGACGGCGAGCACGCCCACGGACGTCGCGGCGCTGCTCGCGTCGTACTCGGGCTGGATGCCCACGCGCCGGCACATGGCGAAGGCCTCCAAGGACGCGGCCTTCCTCCACTGCCTGCCCGTGCGCCGCAACGTGGAGGTCGCCGACGAGGTGCTGGACCACTCGAGCAGCCGCGTCGTGGACGAGGCGGGCAACCGCTACCACGTGCAGCGCGCCCTCCTGGCCTGGATGCGCGGCGGCTGAGCCGTCAAAGCCCGCCGCCCCACCCTTCTTCGTCCCCTTTCGACTTTCCAGAGGTCCACCGTGCCCTTGTCTCCCGATCCGTACGCCGCCCTTCGCAACGCGGCGAAGTACGTGAAGCAGTTCCGCAGCAAGACGTTCGTGGTGAAGCTGGGCGGGGCCGTGCTGACGGACCCTCGCACCCGCAAGACGGCGTGCGAGCAGATCGCCCTCCTGTGGGCCTTCTCCATCCGCCCCGTCGTGGTGCACGGCGGCGGTCCGGAGCTGGACTCGCTGTGTGACGCCCTGCACCTGCCCATCGAGAAGGTGGCGGGCCGCCGCGTCACCTCCGCGCCCGTGCTGGATGCGGCGAAGATGGTGCTGGCGGGCAAGCTGCACACGGACCTGCTCGCGGACCTCCAGGCCGCGGGCGTGCCCGCGGTGGGCCTGTCCGGCGTGGACGCGGGCCTCATCAAGGCGCGCAAGCGCCCGCCCGTGCTGGTGACGGAGCCCGGCGAGACGCAGGGGCGCATGGTGGACTACGGCCTCGTGGGCGACATCGAGTCCGTGGACACGCGCGTCGTGGAGCACCTGCGAAGCGCAGACTACGTGCCGGTCATCGCCCCGCTGTCGGGCGGCCAGGACGGCGCCGTCTACAACACCAACGCGGACACGGTGGCGGCGGCCCTGGCGGCGGCGCTGCACGCGGAGAAGCTCTTCTTCCTGGTGGAGGTGCCGGGGCTCCTCAAGGACGTCTCCGACCCGTCGTCGCTCATCTCGCTGGCCACGCTGTCGGACCTGGCGTCGCTGGAGGCCGAAGGCCGGCTCACGGGCGGCATGCGTCCCAAGGCGCACGCCATGCGCCACGCGCTCGTGGGCGGCGTGGGCAGCGTGCACCTGGTGAGCGGCAAGCAGTCCGATGCCCTGTTGGAGGAGGTCTTCACCAACGAGGGCAGCGGCACCATGGTCGTGCGCGAGCACCCGGTGAAGCACGGCGAGGCCAAGGGTTGAACCCCGCCGAGCTGCTCACCGCGCTGGTCGCCACGCCCAGCGTCTCCGGCGACGAGGCCCGCATCGCGGACCTCGTCGCGGGCCACGCGGAGTCCTGGGGTGCCCGCGTGCACCGCCAGGGCCACAACGTGTGGTTCAGCGTGGGCAGCGGGCCGAAGCGCCTGCTCGTGAACTCCCACCTGGACACGGTGAAGCCGTGCGCCGGGTGGACCACGGAGCCGCACGAGGCCGTGTGGAAGGACGACACGCTCTACGGCCTGGGCGCCAACGACGCCAAGGGCTGCGTCACCGCCATGCTCCTCACCGCGAAGGCGCTCCTCACGGAAGGCGCGCCGGAGGGCGTGGAGTGCGTCTTCGCGCTCACCGCCGAGGAGGAGACGGGCGGCAAGGGGCTGGGGCCGCTGTTGCCCACGCTGGGGCCGCTGGACGCCGCCATCGTGGGAGAGCCCACGTCACTCAAGCCCTGCACGGCGCAGCGGGGCATGTTGCTGTTGCGCTGCGTGGCGCACGGCAAGAGCGGCCACGTGGCGCACGCGCACACGGGCGGCCTGGGCTTGGAGGCCAACGCCATCCTCAAGGCGGCCCGGGACATCCAGGCCGTGTCCGCCCTGCGCTTCCCCGCGCACCCGCTGTTGGGTGAGGCGCGGGCGCAGGTGACGCAGGTGGCCGGGGGCCTCGCGCGCAACCAGGTGCCGGACCGGTGCGAGTTCTTCGTGGACCTGCGCACCACGCCGGGCATGGACCACGCGAAGGTGGCGGAGGACGTGGGCCGGGCGCTGGAGAGCGAGGTGCTGGTGCACTCCGCGCGCTACCTGCCCAAGGGGACGGACGCGTCGCACCCGCTGGTGCGCGCGGCGGTGGCAGCGTCGGGCCAGGACACGGTGGGCTCCAGCACCACGTCCGACTGGGCGTTCCTGGGCGACATCCCGGCGGTGAAGGTGGGCCCGGGCGACACGCTGCGGAGCCACCAGGCGAACGAGTACCTCACGCGCGCGGAGCTGGAGGCGGGGCTCGCGTTCTATCGACGACTGCTGCACGGCTATGCCGGGGAGGTGTCGCGTGGCTGAGACATTGTGGGGCAAGGGCCAGCCGCTGGACGCGGCCATCCACGCCTTCACCGTGGGCGACGACCCCGTGGTGGACCTGTCGCTCGTGCCGCACGACGCGCTGGGCAGCGCCGCGCACGCGCGCATGCTCGCGCACGTCGGGCTGCTCGCGCCGGAGGCCGCCACGTCGCTCGTGGGCGCCCTGCACGCGCTGCACGACGAGGCCCGCGCGGGCCGCTTCACCATCCGCCCGGAGCAGGAGGACGGCCACACCGCGCTGGAGGCCGCGCTCGTGGAGCGCACCGGAGAGGCGGGCAAGCGCATCCACCTGGCGCGCTCGCGCAACGACCAGGTGCTGCTGGCCCTGCGCCTGTTCATGCGCGAGGAGCTGCTCGCGCTGGGCGCGCGCACGGCGGAGCTGGCGGGCACGTTCCTGGACTTCGCGCAAAGCCACGCGGACCTGCCCCTGCCCGGCTACACGCACCTGCGCCGCGCGATGCCGTCCACCTTCGGCCTGTGGGGCATGGCCTTCGCGGAAGGGCTGCTGGAGGAGCTGGAGGCGCTGAAGGGCGTGTGGGGGCGGCTCGACCGCTGCCCGCTGGGCGCCGCCGCGGGCTTCGGTGTTCCGCTGCCCATCGACCGTGAATATGTCGCGCGGCTCCTCGGTTTTACCCGGGTTCAACGCAGCCCCATCGACGCGCAGGACAGTCGGGGGCGGCATGAGGCGGCGCTGCTCACCTGGGCGTGCTCGGTGGCGGGCACTCTGGAGAAGTGGCTTTGGGACGTGCAGCTCTACAGCATGGACGAGTTCGGCTTCCTGGCCCTGCCGGATGCCTTCACGACCGGCTCGTCCATCATGCCGCAGAAGAAGAACCCGGACGTGGTGGAGCTGGCCCGGGGCCGCTGCCGCGAGCTGCGCGGCCTTGCGCACCAGGTGGAGGCGGTGGCCGGCGGGCTTCCCTCCAGTTACCACCGTGACTTCCAACTGCTGAAGCGCCCCACCCTCCAGGCCCTCACCAGCGCGAAGGCGCTGCTGGACGTGCTGGCGCGGCTGGTGCCCGCGCTGAAGGTGAACGCGGAGAAGGCGCGCGCGGCGTGCGACGACACGCTCTACGCCGCGCACCACGCCTATGCGCTCGTGGCGAAGGGCCAGCCCTTCCGCGACGCGTACCGCGAGGTGGGCCGCCAGTTGAATGAAGGCACCTTCCAGCCGGACCGCGGCGCGCTGACCGCCACCCACCTGGGTGGCGCCGGCAACCTGGGCCTCGCCACCGCGCGCGAGGAACTGGCGGAGGCGCGCGACTGGCTCACGCGCACCCACGCACGGCAGGCCGAGGCCGCCGCGCGCGTCTGGGCCCCCTGAAACCTTCCTCACCCCTTTCGCAGCAACAGGAGTCCGAAGATGAGCAAGAAGTCCGTGGTGCTGGCGTTCTCCGGCGGCCTCGATACCGCCTTCTGCACGGTGTACCTGCGCGAGCAGGGCTGGGACGTCACCACCGTCACCGTGGACACGGGCGGCTTCCCGCCCGAGCAGTTGGAGCGCATCCAGGCCCTGTCCCAGAAGCTGGGCGCGGTGGCGCACCACACGGTGGACGCGCGCGACACCCTGTTCCAGGGCTACCTGCGCTTCCTCATCGCGGGCAACGTCCTGCGTGGCCAGCTCTACCCGCTGAGCGTCTCCGCCGAGCGCGCCTGCCAGGCCGTGGAGGCCGTGCGCATGGCGGAGAAGCTGGGCGTGCAGGCCGTGGCCCACGGCAGCACCGGCGCGGGGAATGATCAGGTCCGCTTCGACGTGGCCTTCCGCACGCTCGCGCCGCAGTTGCAGCTCATCACCCCCATCCGCGACCTGGCGCTCTCCCGGCAGCAGGAGATCTCCTTCCTCGCGGAGCGCGGCTTCCACCTGCCGGCGAAGACGGGCACGTACTCCGTCAACGAGGGCATGTGGGGCACGTCCGTGGGCGGCCGGGAGACGCTGGACTCGTGGAGCACGCTGCCGGAGGCGGCCTTCCCGGGCGGAGAGATTCCCACCGACCTGAAGCCCCGGCCGCTCGTCATCTCCTTCGACAAGGGCGTGCCGGTGGCGCTCGACGGCCAGGCGATGTCCGCGGTGGACGTGGTGGAGAAGCTCAACGCGCTGGGGCGGCCGTACGGCATCGGCCGGGGCGTGCACCTGGGCGACACCATCCTGGGCATCAAGGGCCGCGTGGGCTTCGAGGCCCCGGCGGCGCACCTGCTCATCGCGTCGCACCGCGAGCTGGAGAAGCTGGTGCTGTCGGGCAAGCAGCTCTTCTGGAAGGAGACGGTGGGCAACCTGTACGGGTCGCTCCTGCACGAGGGGCACTTCTTCGACCCGCTGGTGAAGGACCTGGAGGCGTTCCTCGCCTCCTCGCAGGACCGCGTGACGGGCGAGGTGAAGCTGGTGCTCACCCCGCGCGCCCACGTCGTGGAAGGCGTGCGTTCGCCGCACTCGCTGATGGACGCGAAGGTGGCCACGTACGGAGAGGCCAACGTGTTGTGGACGGGGACGGAGGCGGCGGGGTTCGCCAAGCTCTACGGCGTCGCGCAGATGCTCTCGCAGAAAGCGAAGTGACGACATGAAGATCCACGTCGACAAGGTGGGAAGTGTCACCCGCAACCTCCAGGTGGGGCGCACGGTGCACCTCACGGATGAGGTCAAGTGCGAGGAGGGCGCCGTCATCGCGGTGCGCATCCACGGGGAGAAGAGCGTCTACAACCAGTTGGAGGACGTGAACGGCCGGCTCGTCACGCTCCACGCGGGCGACATCGTCGTGGGCGCGCTGGGCCACCGCAACGCCCTGCACGGCTACGAGGGCGTCGTGCCCACGTCCGTCACGGTGGGCGACCGGCTCCACATCCTCAACATGGGCGGCGTCATCGGGAAGTGCACGTCGCACAACCCGGGCGTGGGCGCGCCCTTCGAGGCGGAGGTGCTGGGCCAGGTCCTCACCTTCCCGGAGTTCCAGTCGCGCGCGGGCCAGCACGCGCACATCTCCACCGGCGCGCTCAAGGGCACGTCGCGGGCGGTGACGTGCCCGGTGGTGTACGTGGTGGGCACCTGCATGAACGCGGGCAAGACGTACGCGGCCAGCGTCGTGGTGCGGAAGCTCTCCCAGGCGGGCTACCGCGTGGGCGGCGCGAAGCTCACGGGCGTGTCGCTGATGCGTGACACCCTGTCCATGCAGGACAGCGGCGCGGACGTGGTGATGGACTTCACCGACGCGGGCGTCGTGTGCACCGGCGCGCGCACGGCGTCCAAGGTGGCGCGCATCGTCTTCTCGGAGATGGCGGCCCAGGACGTGGACGTCATCGTCGCGGAGACGGGCGACGGCATCATGGGCGAGTACGGCGTGCAGGCCATCCTGGCGGACCCGGAGCTCAAGGCGCTGGGCGGCGCGTTCATCCTGTGCGCGAACGACCCGGTGGGCGCGGCCGGCGGTGTGCGGCACCTGCGCGAGGTGTACGGCATCGAGATGGACATGGTGGCCGGGCCCGCCACGGACAACGCGGTGGGCGTGCGCTTCGTGGAGCAGGTGGTGGGGCTGCCCGCTCGCAACGCGCGCGCGGATCCGAACGCCCTGGGGAATCTCATCGTGGAGAAGCTCGCGCCCAAGCTGGGAGCGGGGAGGAAGTCATGACGTCGCCTGCGCACATCTACATCCTGGGGGCCTCCGGTTTCGGCGGAGGCGAGCTGTTGCGGCTGCTCGCGGGCCACCCCGGCAACGCCGGTGTCCGCGTGGTGTCCCGGCACCACGCGGGTTCGCCCATCCACAAGGTGCACCCGCACCTGCGCGGCCTGGTGGACGGCCGCTTCGAGGCGGAGCCGGACTGGCGCTGGCTGGCGGACTCGCAGCGCCCGGTGGTGTTCAGCGCGCTGGGCCACGGCGACCTGGCGACGCAGTTCGCCGGGCTGGAGAAGCAGTGGGCGGACGCGGGGCTCACGGACCGGATGCTGCTCGTCGACCTGTCGTCCGACTTCCGCCTGGACCACCCGGGCCGGTACGCGGGCGCCTACGGCCGGCCGCACCCGTCCCCGGAGCTGTTGGGCACGTTCACCTACGGCCTCACGGAGTGGAAGCGCGAGCAGGTGAAGACGGCGAAGCGCATCGCCAACCCGGGCTGCTTCGCCACGGCGGTGCAACTGGCGCTGCTGCCCATCGCGGCCACGCCGGGGCTGGGGCTCCTGGCGGTGTCGGGCGTGACGGGCTCCTCCGGCTCCGGCTCGCTGCCGGGCGAGGGCACGCACCACCCGACGCGCGCGCATGACTTCCGCGCGTACAAGCCGCTGGAGCACCAGCACGAGGCGGAGGTGGAAGTGATGCTGGTGGCGCACGGCGCGCAGCGGCACCGGCTGGCCTTCGTGCCGCACTCGGCGCCCATGGTGCGCGGCATCTTCGCCACGGTGCAGTTCGAGTGGCCGGAGCACGGCGGCGCGGTGGTGACGCAGTCGCTGACGGAGAAGTACCGCCGCTACTACGAGGGCTCGAAGTTCGTGCGCATCGTGGAGGGCACGCCGCGCGTGGCGGCGGTGGCGGGCAGCAACTTCTGCGACATCTCCGTGGCGACGAAGGGCCGCTCCGTGGCGGTGATGGCCGCGCTGGACAACCTGGTGAAGGGCATGGCCGGCCAGGCCGTGCAGAACTTCAACGTGGCCCTCGGCTTCCCCGAGGACACCGGCCTGCGCCAGGCGGCCTGCTACCCGTAGGGCCTCAGGCCGCGGGCGTCTTCGGCACGTCGCCCGGGGGGGAAGCACTCCCCTCGGGCGCGGCGGAGTCTCCCGCGACAGGCCCGCTCCCGGACGCAGCCGGAGCCTCGGCGGCGGCGCCCCCCTCGCGCTGCTCCAGGCGTGCGCCGCCAGCCTCGGCGGCCTTGAGGAACGCGTCGTACTCCGACTTGCGGGCGGCGGCCTTCGCCTCGGCTGCGGCGGAGCCCTTCTCCGCGGCGGCGCGGCCCGCGCGGATGGCCCGGGCGCTCAGCAGGATGCCGCCCACGAAGGCCACGACCCGCAGCGCCGACGCGAAGCTCCAGCCCGTGGCGAGGCCCTCGAAGCCGTCGCGCACGAAGTTGAGCGCGATGACGAACACGCCCCCGGACAGCGCGGCCCCCACGGCGGTGGTCCACGTGCGCAGCGCGACGATGCGCGCGGCGCCGTAGCAGAGCACCGGCAGCACCGCGAGCACCCACAGGTCCTCCAGCACCACCGCCACCGGGATGCGCAGCAGGTCGGACGGCAGCGCGTTCACCCGCGCGTGCAGGCGCAGCACCAGCGACACGCTGAGCATCGCGCCCACCACCAGCGACAGGAAACCCAGTCCGACGATGAACTGGAAGCGTCGGACGCGGACGCGCAGGGGTTCGAGGACACCAGGCTTGGAGCTCACGGCCCGAAAGCCTAGCGCAATCTCACCCTTCGTCCTCTTCCCCGACAGCCGCGTCCCCCGCCGAGCGAGGAGGCGGGCCGTCGCCGTAGAAGACCTCCTCCATCACCAGCCCCTGCGGTGGTGCGGTGGCCCCGGCCTGCTTGCGGTCGCGCGAGGCCAGCACCTGGGCCACCCAGGCCTCGGGGCGGCGGCCCTTGCCCACCTCCACCAGCGTGCCCACCAGGTTGCGCACCATGTGCTTGAGGAACGCGGTGCCCTCCACCACGAAGGCCACCGTGTCGCCGGAGGCGCCCTCCACGCGCACCTGACGGATCTCGCGCACCGCGTGCTTCGCCTGGCAGTCCGCGGCGCGGAACGCGGAGAAGTCATGCCGGCCCACGAGCACCTGGGCCGCGCGGCGCATGGCCTCCACGTCCAGCGGGGCGAACACCTCCCAGTGCGTCGTGCGCAGCAGCGGGGACCGCGTGCGCCGGTTGCTCACCCGGTAGCGGTAGCGCTTGCCGCGCGACCACCGGCGCGGGTCGAACTCCGCGGCCACCTCCTCCGCCGCCACCACCGCGATGTCCGGCGGGAGGATGCCGTTGAGGCCCATGGTGTAGGCCTTCATCGGCAGCACGCGCGGCGTGTCGAAGCAGGCCACCTGCCCCGTCGCGTGCACGCCCGCGTCGGTGCGGCCCGCGGAGGCCACGAACACGCGCTCCCCCAGCAGCTTCTGGAGCGCGTCCTGGAGCGTGGACTGGATGGACGGGCCGTTGGGCTGCACCTGCCAGCCCACGTAGCGGGTGCCTTCGTATTCGAGCGTCAGCTTCAGCCGGGGCATGGGGTGAGCAGGGGCACGCGGTTCAACGCGACTTCAGCCATCCCTCCAGCACATCCGCCGCCAGCTTCGCCAGGGAGACGTTCGCCTTGCGCGCCTGGGCCTCCAGCTTCTCGTACAGCGCGGGGTCCAGGGGCAGCGCGAGCAGGCGCGGCTCGGTGGCGGGGAGGTCGTCCAGGCGCATGGCCTCCGTGGGCGGGCCGTCCACGGAGGCCACCACCTCCGCCACCTCCAGCGCCATCTCCGACGTGGGCGCGGAGGACTGGCGCGTGGACAGGCGCTTCAGCTCCTGCGGGCGCTCGTCCTCGAAGAGCTGCTTGACGAAGTTGGCCAGGTGCAGCGGCGTGGGCGTGAAGTCGTAGGACTCCAGGAAGGCGTCCAGGTCGCGCTGCATCTCCAGCGCCGTCTGGTAGCGGCGCTCTCGGTCGCGGGCGAGCGCGCGCATCAGGATGGCCTCCACGCGCTCCGGCAGGTCCTCGCGGAAGTACGACGGCGCGTAGATCTTCGCCTCCGTGATGCTGCGCATGACGGCGACGTCGGAGTCGCCGGTGAAGAGCTTGAAGCCGGTGAGCCACTCGTAGAGGACGGTGCCCAGCGAGAAGATGTCACTGCGGCAGTCCAGCGGCCGGCCCAGGCACTGCTCCGGGGACAGGTAGCTGAGCTTGCCTTTGATCTCCCCCGAGCGCGTCTCCTCCACCTGGTTGGCGGCCTTGGCGATGCCGAAGTCGAGCACCTTCACCGACCCGTCGAACGCGACGACGATGTTCTCCGGCGTCACGTCGCGGTGGACGATGTTGAGCGGGTTGCCGTAGCGGTCCTTCTTCTGGTGCGCGTAGTGCAGGCCCGCGCAGACGCAGGAGGCGATCTTCAGCGCGTACACCATGGGGAAGGGAATCCCCAGGGACTCGGCCTTGGGCACGACGCGGCGCATGTCGCGGCCGGACACGTACTCCATGGCGATGAAGTAGCTGTCGACGATCTTCCCCAGGTCGTGGATCTGCACGATGTTGGGGTGGTTGAGCTGGGCGGCCAGCCGCGCCTCGTTGAGGAACATCTTCACGAAGGCCGCGTGCTTGGACAGATGCGGACGGATGCGCTTGATGACGATGGGCGTCTCGTCACCGCTGGCATCCAGTTGGTGCGCGAGGAAGATCTCCGCCATGCCCCCCACGGCGATCCGATCAATGAGCCGGTAGTTGCCGAAGCGGAACGCATCGCGCGGAGGCGAGGAGGCGGCGGGAGCCATGGAAGCAATGTAGCCGCGCCCCGCCCGGAGGCGCTAACGAAGTTGGACGACGTGCACCTTGAGTGCCGGTTCCTCCCCCGGAGGTGTTGGAAAGTCGAGCCCCGAGGGGCCGAGCGACCCGACTGCCTTCCCATTCCTGGCAGCCCGCGTCACGCCCTCCAGCACCATCGCTTCGAAGCGGCGCGAGGGCAGTCCCGCCAGATTGCAGCAGGCGACCAGGCGGCCCCCGGGGGCCACCACCCTCGCGGCGGCCTCGGCCAGCCGGGCGTAGTCGCGAGCGGCGGAGAAGCGGGTCGTCTTGGTGGTGGAGAACGACGGGGGATCCGCGACCACGACATCGAAGGACTCCCCCTTCTTCGCGAGCCGCCCGAGCCAATCGAAGACATCGCCAGCCACGTAGTCGTAGCGATCCACGGATTGTCCGTTGAGGCGCGCGTTCTCCTCGCCCCACTCGAGCACGCGGCGGCTGGCGTCCATGTTGAGCACGCGCTTCGCGCCCCCGGCGGTGGCGGCGACGCCGAAGGCGCAGGTGTACGCGAAGAGGTTGAGGACGGTGAGTCCGGAGGCCTGGGCCTGGAGCCACGCGCGGGTGTCGCGCATGTCCAGGTAGAGGCCCACGGAGAGGCCCTGTCCGGGGCGGATGTGGAAGGACAGGCCGTTCTCCTTCGCGACGAAGTCCTCCACGGGTTCGCCCCGCGCGGCGGACTCCGGGGCGAGCGCGTCCTTCGCCACGTTGGCGAGCACGCGCGCCTCCCGGGGACGGCGCTTCAGGTAGACGCTCCGGGGCGTCCAGGCGGAGACGGCGGCGTCGAGCAGCGCGGTCTCCTCCGCGTCGGTCAGGTCGCGGTAGAGGCTGACCACGACGACGTCGCCGAAGAGGTCTGCGGTCACGTCGGGGACGCCGTCCGCGGCGCCGTTCAGGAGGCGGAAGGCGGAGGTGGCGGGGTCCGAGAGCAGCGGACCCCGGCGGGCGCGGGAGGCACGCAGCAGGTCCACGAGGCGGGGAGGCAGGGCACTCACGCGCCCCTTCTACCCTACGAACCCAGCCGCGCGCGGGACCAGACGCGGGCGAGCGCGGCGGCGGCGTCCCGGGACAGGTCCACGAAGTCGCTGCCCAGGAGCTGCCCTTCGCGGACGCAGACGCGGCCATCCACGATGGTCCACGCCACGCGGGCGGCGGTGAGCTGCCCCAGGAGGAAGGGCGAGTAGCCCGTCTCCGGGTCCGCGGCGGGGATGGCGTCGTAGACGACGAGGTCCGCGATGCTGCCCTCGTCCACCCCGCCCGACGGCTTGCCATACAGGCGGGTGCACAGCTCCGCGGGGCCGCTGACGAACAGGTGCGCCAGCGAGTCATCCAGGTCCGGCATGCGGCCGGAGCGCGCCAGGGACAGCATGCTGACGAGCGCCCCGGCCAGCTCCTCCTGGAGGGTGCCATGGCCGCCGGTGCCCAGGCCCACGAGGTGGAGGCTGGACAGCGCGCCGTCGGCGGACTCGGCCGCGCGGTCCATGGAGCGGGTGGCGCGGGGCGTGAGGGCGATGAAGGTGCCGGAGGCGGCCAGCCGCTCGGACTCGGAGCGCTCCACGGCGCGCGGGTAGCCGGCGATGGCGTGGGGGCCCAGCAGGCCCAGCGCGTCCAGGCGGGGCACGACGCGGCGGCCGTGCGTGGCGTAGGTGGTGGAGAGGTCGTCCTCGTTCTCCGCCAGGTGGAACACGACGGACGCGTTCAGCTCCTGGCGCAGCCCGGAGATGCGGGACAGGAGGGAGTCCTCGCACGTGTAGGAGGCGTGGAAGCCGAGCGCGCCCCGGACGCGGGGGTGTTCGCGGTAGCGGCGGACGAAGTCGGCGTTGGCGTCCGCCTGGGCGTGGGCCACGTCCGCGCCGTCCAGGCTGTGCGTGGAGTGGGACGTGACGAGGCGGATGCCCAGCGTGTTCGCGGCGCGGGCCTGGGCCTCCAGGCCGCCGGCGACGTCGGTGGGGCACGACAGGTGGTCCACGACGAGGCTGACGCCATCGAGCAGCGCGCGGGCGGAGGCGAAGCGGGTCAGGACCTCCACGTCCTCGGCGGTGAGGAGGTTGGCCACCGAGCGCATGCGGTCCAGGCGCGAGCGGGGCTGGCGCAGGAGGAAGTCGCCATTGGGGGGCAAAAGCTGCCCGTTGACCATGTGCGAGTGGCAGTCCACGAGCCCGGGAGCGACGAGGCGGCCGCGACAGGCCACTTCCCAGTCACCGGGGAGCACGGGCACCTCGGCGTCCGGGGCGACGCGGCGGATGATGCCCTCTTCGACCACGACGGCCATGCCGTGGCGGACGCGACCGTCCGCACGGAACACGGCGCAGTTCTTCAGAAGCAGTCGGCCTTCCATGGACCTTCCCGTTTTAGCACGGGGTGGGTGGAGGATGAACCCCGTCTCCTTACAGAGAGTCCCCGAGGGGCGGATCCATGCAGAGGGACCCCGTCCCGGGGGGCTCAATCCGAATAGACGCAGAGCATCGTCACCGGATCGAAGACCGCATTCTGTCCGTCTCCGAAATCGACACCCAGGTAGGGAGGGACGGTCCTCATGAGGCGAATCCTGACGGGTTCCGGTTCTGTCTCGAACCGGAAGGTGACGGGCTGAGCCAGCAACCACGCCTTCGCCCGCGCGTACTCCTCCTCCGACAAGGCACCATCAGCCCGGCTCGAAAATGCCCGAACCCGGGGCGCGTAGTCCCGAAGCACGGCCTTGAGGTGGCCCCATTCCCCCCAATGCCTGCCGGCAACCTTCGCAAGGGCCGGCGACATCGCGAGCAATGACAGCAGGGTCAGGGGAGGGAGCACCCGTCGCCAGAGCTGGACGATCCGGTCGGACTCCTTCCGGGCGATGAAGAAGAAACAACACCCCACCAGGATGAACACCCATCCGCAGAGCGCAACCTCCGCGAGCATGTCCACGAGAGGTGGATCCCCAGGGAAAGGGTGCGAATCCGCCGAAAAGGTTCCGCCAAGCCCCAAGCCAACCAGTGCGACCGTGACGCCCACCGACGGCACGAACCAGCACAGCAAGCCGATAATCCCCAACCGGGCAGATGTCTTCATTTCAGTGTCGCGGCTCGCTGGGGGAAGAAGATCTGGAGGCTGGTCCGCCCGAACTGCTGCCGCATCGGCGAATCGGAGTGGATCCATTCCAGGAGCAGAGGCACATACGGAGCCAGGTCCACGCCCCTTCTGCTCAGCTCCGCCAGGATGAGATGTGAAAGGAAGCAATCCTCCGCCAGTTGTCGCTCCAGTTCCGGGACAGTGGCTCGCGAGAGCCTCCTCCAGATTTGTCGAAGGCCGAGAGCGAGCGGCAGCCGCCCCAGCCATGCACCGGCAAGCAGTCCCAGCATTCCTCCCAGGACGCCCACCGCGATCCCTGCCACATGGTGCCCCCCGCGAGCACCGAGGACCGCCCCACCAACAGCCCCCGCGACCACCATCAAGTCAAAAAGAGTCAGGCAGGCCTCCTCATTCCTTTCCGGTCTTCACGTGGTATCGGGCGCGCATCCGCACCTGGACGGACGCCGTCTCCCTCTGCTGGGAGAAGGACGCTAGCGTCGTGGACGTGCGGTGCGCGCACGGATGGGCCGTCTCCGCGTGGTGGCCCACCCGGTTGACGTACCCGAAGGGGTCCGTGTCCGCAGCCCCTGTCACCCGCCTCGACGCGTCCATCATCACCACCGGCTTGCCGATGTGATCCGTCACCGGGAAGTATACGCCGCAGTTCTTCGGCAGCAGTCGGCCTTCCATGGACATCCCCGTTTCAGCACGGGATGGGTGGAGGATGAACCCCGTCCTGACCTGGGAGGAGGGGTCCCCGATTTCGATGTATTTCCGGCGGATTTCCGGGGGCGGGGCTCATGGGGCGCCAAGAAACCTGCCTGCGGGGGATCAACTCACGGTCAATTCGACGGCAGAGGCTGCTGCTCAACTTCACCACCAACAGACAACGAATCCAAAAACAGCTCCCCTCCAGAAAACACCGCCCCCCAACCAGACACAGTCTGAAGCATAACCAAATCCCGCCCATTCACAACAAACCTACTGACAATCAAGCTATCTCCAGAACGAATTCGCACCTCCAACCCCACCGACGGCGAACCCAATTCAACCACTTTTTCGCCATCTCCACCCAATGCAAACTCACGCCTCACCATCTCTACTTTTTCACTCTGCGACTGACGCTCCCCAAAAACATCAGGGTGCCAAGAGGCACTGAGTTCCCTATTGCTTCGTCCAGAAAACCACGCACAACTCAAACTGCCTTTCACATTGTGCCAATCACTGGAGAACTGCACCCTCCGGCACCATGATCCCGCTGCATTGGCGGAACCTTCTCCGCCAGCTCCGACAGGCGGCGCAAGCACGCTGACACCTGGGGCCAACTTCACTCGAACAAGCTCCGATGGCAAAGGCCACTCGGCTTGATAACAGGCCACAGCGGTGCTTCCAGCACAACCAGCAACACACAGCAGGACAAGACCCAAGCCCGCCTGAAGAAATGCGCGACTCACGGCTTCACCTCACCCGATGCCACCTCAGACAGAGAACTCATCACTCTCTCGCCGCCAGTCATCACGCAGACCCCACCCAAGCCATTCACCAGACAAAACGGAATCTCCAGCGCGTCTCGCGAACGCAACCATCCTTCCGGCAGAAGGCTTACGAGAAAGAGCATCACCACTGGCCTCAGGTACGCCCCGACGAAGATCCAGACAAGCTGCACGAATCGCATGACCGTCCTACGGAATGGGCGTTCCCTGCATGAGCAGTGACCAGGCAGCAGGCGCCATGGGTTCGCCAATCAGTTCATACGTCTCATGCTTCTGTCGCGCGGGAGAAATCCCCAGGTCCCGAAAGAATCGCTCGTTTCCCCAGACGGTGCCAAACCCCTCATGGCTGCAGACGAACAGCTTCAGCTTGGGGCCTTCGAACAACTGGAAGTCGTCCCAGCCGTCGATTCCCTTCCAGAGGCTCTCGTCGTTCAGGGGCAGGCGCACGCCGCCATCCGTCCGGCACCGGACCCACAGCGCTGCACTGGAGCCGGAGGTCGTCCCCGGCCAGGACGAAACCCACCGGGACTCCACCGCCGCCACCCGGATCCGCTCGAAGTCATGCTGAAGGCGCTTCAACTCTGGCGTGGGCACGACGACGTCCGCGCCGTCAACCCGCATCCTTCCGCGCCGGATGAGCGCGAAGTGCGTCGATGACCGCCACGCACGCTCCAGTACTGGCTCCAGGCGCTGCGTCCTGTCCAGAGGCAGGCCGAACTCCCCAGCCACCTCCAGGACTTCTCTTCTCACTGATGCCATGACCTTCATCCTCCGCAGGCTGACTCCACCGACCGCCTCCTGGTCCATCCGATCGCGGCCCTGGCCGAGTTCATCCGGGAGCAGGGCTGCTCCGCCATTCAGCGCGTGAAGGCCACCGGCAGGACTCGGTCAGGGAGGTCCCGGGGGATCCCCCGGCGCAGGTGATTCTCGATGCCGTTCACCGGCTCCGGACGAACGCATCTCCATCAGTCGACGCCCGGAGGCGTGCAAAAAGACCCCGGCGAATCGGTATAAAATCCTCCGCCGCACACCTGTCCGCTGGGGCAGTCCGAAGTCTCTTCGCACGTCCGCTGACACGTACCTGCCGACCCCGGTGTTGTCAGCGGCCAGAACATGCAGTCCAGTGCCTCCTCGCAGTCAGCGCTACTCTTGCAGCTCCCTCCATCCTGAACTTGAGCTGAGGCCATCTTGGAGCCACGGCTCACGGCACAGGATGAAAGGAAAATCAGAAGCATCAGCAAAGGCCATTCGGGCTTCATGTTCTCACCTCCGACGAGGAGACACGTCCTGACTTGAAGGAGACGGAGACCTGTGGATATTGCCGCACCTTGAAAGCCGGCGTAGAGCAGCACGGCGCCCGCCACCATCAGACACAGGAAGAGCCAGGCCCACCAGCCCTGGGGCCTTCGCAACGGAGAGCGGAACAAGACGGGTGCCACGGACCTGTCCATCGGACCCACCTTTCGGTGCGCTGGCCATGCTCGATGCGGAAGCAACGCCGTTCTTTCTCTACGCCGACCGCCCGTTCACACCACGGCTCTCACTTCCACTCTTTCCGACAAGACGAGTGATCCGGCCCCGGCTGAATCAATTTACACTCAAACCCAACAGGACAATCGGCGTCCCGCGCACACGGCTGCTCACAACTGCGATAGCGACCGAACAACGAGCAACTGCGCTCCCCCGTATACCCCGTCATGCAAATCAAGCCCTGCTTGCACTCACCATCCGACCGACACTCTTGATGGTAGTCCAGGTCTCTCGCGCACGACGCCGCCAGAAGCAACACCCCACAGCCAAGGCCCAACGCTTTCCGGATCATGACTTCCCGTGAGCCTCCATCAGCGGTGGAAGGCGAAGCCGCTGCTCCAACTCACCGCGAAAGCGGAGGTAGTCACAGAGGGTGTGGAAACGAGAAAGGCGACGTAACGATCCCCGGTGAGCACCACCGAAACGAGGCCGG
>NZ_JAIQDD010000013.1:0-192216 GCF_020036995.1 Corallococcus sp. AS-1-12
GTGGAAATCCAGCTAGTGGTGAAGGCGGGAGCCTTGCCATGGGTTGCGAACGGGGCAACGCTTCGAGGCAAGGCCGGCGTGGAGTTGAAGGTGATCCGCGTGTGGCAACGAATGCCAATTCGAGGAGGAAACGACGGTCGAGTTGTTGTGGAAGCCGAGGCCTCACCAGAAACAACCCGAGGTCCCTTCTCCCTCAAGCTCTGGGAGGAAGACGGGCCGCGCACTGTCGTGTTTGGCAACGTGATGTTCCCCTGATGGAGCCCGTTGCTGAGTCCTGGCCGTTACCTGCTGTGCAGTAACGCAGCGGTAACGCAGTCGAGTGGACTGGTCTGGACGCGCCTGGACGCAGCAGGGTACGGTATCCGCAGGGCAGATGGGGCGTAACCCCTTGGAAACATTGGCGGTAGGGCACGGGAATCGAACTCGCCAGGGACTGCTCTCGCAGCCCCTCACCGGTTTTGAAGACCGGGCCGGCCACCAGGTCCGGAGGCCCTACCGCTTCCGATTACCGCCGCTCCGTGCCGGTCCGTCAACCACCGTCACGGCTTGCGCGCGAACACCACGGCGTATTCATCGCAGTTGAACAGGGCGGGCCACTGGAGCTGCTCCAGTGTCATCCGCATCGCCTTGTGCACGTCCGCGCGCACCTGGTGCAGGGAGGTGCTCCCCGGCCTCTGCTCCAACTGCGTCATGCCCCGCAGCGCCACCAGCGCCGTGTTCACCGCCGGGTACACGTCGTCCGCGATGGACTCCACCTTCGCGTCCTGGAACCCCGCACGCCGCAGCTCCGACAGGTAGCGCTCCGTCGACCAGACGTTCTCCTCCGGGAAGGCAATCCGCCCCCGCCAGTAGCGGTAGCGCAGCCGCGCGCGGAGTCCTGCTCCAGCTTCACGGTCCGTCTTCTGCGCCATGTCCGCCATCACCAGCCGGCCTCCCGGCTTCAACACCCGAAAGGCCTCGCGCAGGAAGTCCTGCCGCGTCCGGAAGTGCATCGCGGACTCCAGCGCGAACACCACGTCGAACGCGCCCGCGGGCCCCGGCAGCGCCGTGGCGGACCCCACCTCCAGACGGACCACGCCCTCCAGCCCCGTCAGCTTCACGCGCTCCCGGCCCACCTTCACCTGGTTCGGCGTGATGTTCACCCCGAGGATGCTCGCGGGTTTGAACTCCTCCGCCCACAGCAGGTCCTGGTCCGCGTACCCGAAGCCGCAGTCCAAGACGGCATCCCCGGGCCCCAGCTTCGCCGTCCTCGCCAACAGGCGCGCCATCTCCGCCTGCGCGGACCGGAACAGCTCCCCGACGCGCTCCACGTTGGTGTCGTCCACCTTCTCCACGTGCTTCCAGTAGCCCAGGTTGATCCAGAAGGGCTCCCGGCCCGTCGTCACCCGGATGTCCCGCGGCGCCGGCAGCCCCGCCACCCAGGCCCCCGTCTCGTTCGTGTAGAAGCGCTCCGGGTCCGCCAGGAACGCACTCTTCAGCCGCGTCGCGACCTGCCTCACGTTGACCATCCCAAGCCTCCTTGGACTTCGCGATGGCCGGGACCTTAGCGTGGAACACACTGGTTCCAGCCCTGGCGTGCATGTCTGGTTTTCACTGGTGAAAAGACGGACGCCGCCTGACGCCTACTGGCAGATGCCCGGGCAGTCCGCGCTGCCCCCGGGCTGGCACGTGTCGGAGGGATCATCCACGCAGGTGTTCCCGGACACGTTCCCCGCGCAGCCCCCGAAGAGCCCGCCACAGCACTCGACGTATCCCTCCGGCACGTCACATGGCGTGGGGAAGGACTTGCACGTCTCGGTGTCCGAGCGCGCGAACACCACCACCTGCGGACACGTGCGCGGCCCTTCGTCGTCGCCGCCGCCCAGGCAGCCCGTCAGGCCCAGCACCGCCATCAGCCCCAGCTTCGTCCATGCATGCATGGCACGCATCAGGGCAGGGGAGCGCGGCGCTAGTCCAGCCCCCGCTCCCACAGGTCGTCTTCATCCAGACCCATCAGGTGCCCGACCTCGTGCATCACCGTGATGCCAATCTGTTCGATGAGCTCCTCGCGGGTGCGCGCGAAACGCTCCAGGTTCCGCTGGTACAGCACGATGGAGGGCGGGAAGTGATCCGCCGCGTCCATCACGCTGCGCTCGCCCACCGGCGTGCCCCGGAACACCCCCAGGATGCACGGCGACAGCGGCGGCTGCTGACCCAGCAGGTCCTCATCCGACGGCAGGTCCTCCACCGCCAGCGTCACGTTGTCCATGTACTGCTTCACCTGCGAGGGCAGGGCGCGCATCGCGTCCTCCACCGCGCGGTCGAACGCCGCCTCCTCCAGGGCCACCGGCGGAGGCAATTCCTCCGGCGCCAGCGCCTGCGCCCGCAGGAAGCGCCGCTTCGCCTCCTTCGCGTCCCCGCGCCGCTCCGCGATGAGTCCCAGGTAGTGGTGCGCCCAGGCCTCGTCCGGCGCGTCCTTCAGCACCCGCTCGAAGGCCTCCTGCGCGGGCGGGAAGCGGCACAGCTCGAACAGCGCGATGCCCCGCTCCAACTGCGCGTCCGGAGAGCGCGGCATGTGCGTCAGCGCCTGGTCCAATATCTTCAGCGCGGACTCGCATTCCCCCAACTGGTTGAGGCCCATGCCCTCCAGGAGGAGGAACTCGTAGACGAGCTCCACGTCGTCGGCGCGCTGCGCCAGCTTCCGCCCCCGGCCGCACCACTCCAGCCCCTCCTCCACCGCCTCGCGGTCCTCGCCGGTGCGGCACACGAGGAACTCCGCCGCGCCAAAGAGGATCTCCAGGTCTTCCGGGGCCACCTTGAGGGCCGCGCCGTAGGCCTTGCCGGCGTCCTCCAGGCGGCCCACCTCCACCAGCGCGGCGGCCCGGTAGTGCAGGGCTTCTGGTGAATCCGGAACGTCCCGGAGCAGGGCGTCAACGCTGGCGATCGCGGCCTCGAAGTCCCTCGCCTCGAAGGCGTCCGCCACCCCCTCCAGCCGCGCGTCCACGTCCCGCGCCTCCCCTTGCTTCGCCGTGCGCTTCGCCATTCGGGCAGGCAGCTAAGAAGCCGCCCTTCGCGTTGTCAACGACCGGCGTCGCTGTTACCTTCCAGCGCCCCGTTTCGGCCCAAACCCCGTGAACATCCTGGTCGTCGACGACGATTACGAGCTGTGCACCATGCTCTCTCGCTACCTGGAGATGCATGGCTACACCGTGTTCTCGGCGTCGGACGCGCTCCAGGCCCTGGACATCATGGAGCGTCACCCCGTGGGGCTGGTCATCACCGACTACCTGATGCCCCACCTGGACGGCATCCACTTCACGGAGATGCTGAAGGCGGACCCCCGCTTCCAGAACATCTCCGTCCTGATGATGACCGCCAGCACGGACGCCAACATCTCCGACCGGGGCCTGCGCAAGGGTGTCGCCATCACCCTGCAGAAGCCCCTGGACATGGGGCAACTGCTCAACCTCGTGCGCTTCGCGGAGTAGGTCCTTCCCGGGCGTCCCGGGCCCCCCACCCGGGCGGGCCGGAAGGCGTCCTCAGGCCCACACGCCTGCCCCTTTCCGTTGACATCGTCGATGCGACCCTTATGTTGGCGCTCGACATGGCCGAGTGCTAACGGCCATCCCCATTTGTAGAAATTCCCCAAGTATTATCGGAGGTTACGATGGCAGCGAAGGAAATCTTCTTCCATCAGTCGGCGCGCGATTCCATCCTGCGCGGCGTCCGGGTCCTCGCGGATGCGGTCGCGGTGACGCTCGGTCCCAAGGGCCGCAATGTCGTCATCGAGAAGAGCTTCGGCTCGCCCACCATCACCAAGGACGGCGTCACCGTCGCCAAGGAGATCGATCTCGAGAACCGCTTCGAGAACATGGGCGCGCAGATGGTGAAGGAGGTCGCGTCCAAGACCTCCGACAAGGCCGGCGACGGCACCACGACGGCGACCGTGCTCGCGCGCGCCATCTATGAGGAGGGCCTGAAGCTGGTGGCCGCCGGCCACAGCCCCATGGACCTCAAGCGCGGCATCGACAAGGCCGTGGAGGTGGTGGTCGCCGAGCTGAAGAAGATGTCCAAGACGACCACGGACAAGCAGGCCATCGCGCAGGTGGGCACCATCTCCGCCAACGGAGACGAGACCATCGGCCAGACCATCGCGGACGCGATGGAGAAGGTCGGCAAGGAGGGCGTCATCACCGTCGAGGAGGCCAAGGGCCTGGAGACGACGCTCGACGTGGTGGAGGGCATGCAGTTCGATCGTGGCTACGTGTCGCCGTACTTCGTCACGAACCGCGACCGCATGGAGGTCGTCATGGACGACCCCTACATCCTCATCAGCGAGAAGAAGGTCTCGTCGATGCAGGACATGATCCCCGTGCTGGAGCAGGTGGCGCGCTCGGGCAAGCCGCTGCTCATCATCGCGGACGACATCGAGGGCGAGGCCCTGGCCACCCTGGTGGTGAACAAGATCCGCGGCGTGCTGAACGTGGCCGCGGTGAAGGCGCCGGGCTTCGGCGACCGCCGCAAGGAGATGCTCAAGGACATCGCCACGCTGACGGGCGGCATGGTGGTGAGCGAGGAGCTGGGTCACAAGTACGAGAACCTGACCCTCACGGACCTGGGCCGCGCCAAGCGCATCACGGTGGACAAGGACAACACCACCATCGTGGACGGCGCCGGCCAGAAGGCGGACATCGAGGGCCGCATCAAGCTCATCCGCACCCAGATCGAGACGGTCACCAGCGACTACGACCGCGAGAAGCTCCAGGAGCGCATGGCGAAGCTCGTGGGCGGCGTGGCGGTCATCAACGTCGGCGCGGCGACCGAAGTGGAGATGAAGGAGAAGAAGGCCCGCGTGGAGGACGCGCTGCACGCGACCCGCGCGGCCGTCGAAGAGGGCATCGTCCCCGGCGGCGGCGTGGCCTACATCCGCAGCCTCAAGGCGCTGGACGGCCTGAAGCTGGGCGGCGAGCAGGACTTCGGCGTGGAGATCATCCGCAAGGCGCTGCAGGAGCCGCTGCGCAAGATCTCCAGCAACGCCGGCATCGAGGGCGCCGTCGTCATCAACAAGGTGAAGGAAGGCACGGGCGCGTTCGGCTTCAACGCGCGCACGGAGGTCTACGAGGACCTGGAGAAGGCCGGCGTCATCGACCCGACGAAGGTCGAGCGCACCGCGCTGCAGAACGCCGCCTCCGTGGCGTCCCTGCTGCTCACCACCGAGGCGATGATCGCCGAGCGCCCCAAGAAGAAGGCCAAGGGCGGCGCGGGTGGCGGCGCCATGCCGGAGTACGGTGGCGACGACATGGACTACTGAGCCGGCGTGACGGCTCCGTAGCCCCGTAAGGGTTTTTCCGGCCCCGGTGGGCCTCGCGAGAGCGGGGCGCCCGGGGCCGGAGTCTTTTCAGGAGGCGGTCTTCTTGAAGGCCAGGGCCAGCTCGCGGCTGAGCGCCGGGGTGTCGGAGAGCAGCTTGGGCAGGCACGCGGCGGCCCCGGCGCGCAGCGACGCCAGCGCCGTCTCCATGGTGAGGTGCTCCGCCAGGACGACGAAGGGCGCGCCCTGGCTCAGGCCCCGGGCCAGCTCCAGCGCCTTCTTGCCGTAGGCCGGCGCGAAGTCCCACGACACCACCACGCCCACGGGCGGCTCCAGGGTGGCCACCTCCGCGCCCGCGATGATGCGCGCCTCCAGCCCCAGCAGCGACAGCGCCTCTGAAATCAGCCGCGCGGTGGCCGGGTTGTCCTCCAGCACGTCCACCCGGCGCACGCCAGCGCTGGGGGCCGGGGCGGGCGGCGCGGACGGCGTGTACAGCGCCTGCCGCAGCAGCGCGCGCACCTGGCGGATGTCGTCGAAGGGCTTGAGCAGGTAGTCCACCACGCCCAACTGGAGCGCCTGCTGCGTCGTCACCAGCGAGGGGTAGCCCGTCATCAGGATGACGCGCGACGCGGGGTCCAGCTTGCGCGCGTGCTGGGCCAGCTCCAGGCCGGAGATGCCGGGCAGGTTCTTGTCCGTGACGATGAGGTCCACGCGCGACGCGCGGAGGATTTCGAGCGCGGCCTCGCCCGTGGCCGCTTCGATGACCTCGCACTCCTTCACCATCAGGTCCTTGAAGACCATCCGGATGATGCCCTCGTCGTCCACCACCAGCAGGCGCTTGCGCGGCGGGCGCGGCGCGTCCGTGGGCGGGAAGAGCACGCGGAACACCGTGGCGGGGGGCGGCACCTCGCGCAGCGTCGTGGGCGGCACCAGCGCAATCTGCGCCTGGTGCTCCTGCGCGATGCGCCGGCAGACGGCGAGCCCCAGGCCCGTGCCGCGCTTGCTGGCGGAGACGTAGGGCTCGAAGATGCGCGTCTTGAGCTCGTCCGGGATGCCCGGTCCCCAGTCGGCCACGTAGAGGGCCGCGGAGTCGCCCTCGCGCGCGAGCGTCACCTTCACGCGGCCCCGGCCGGACATGGCGTCGCGGGCGTTGTTGAGCAGGTTGAGCGTGAGCTGCTCAATCAGCCGCGCGTTGCCCTGGATGGTGAGGTCCTCGGGGGCCTCCACCTCCAGGGAGATGCGCGCCGAGTCCGGGTTGACGCTGAACACCTTCGCCGCCGCCCAGATGGGCGCGGCCAGGGCCAGCCGCTGCTGCGGGGCCGGCCGCTCGCTGGCCAGGCGGATGAAGTCGGAGACGATCTGCTCCATCCGCTCCACCTGCGCGAGCAGCAGCTTCAGCGGGCCGCTGGAGCCCCCCTCCTCGGCCAGCAACTGGGCGTAGGCCTTCGCGCCCAGCAGGGGCTGGCGCAGCTCGTGGAGGACCTCCGCGGCGACCTGGTGGGTGTGGGCGTTGGCGCGTTGCAGCGCCACGGCCGCGAGCCGTGCCTTCTCCAGGTCCCCCGCGTCCAGGGCCTGGAGCAGTTGCGCGAGCGGCGAGGGGGTCTCCATGCGCGGGAGCATGACGGAGGCGGGTGTTCACGCGCAACGCACCCCCCGCGGGATTCGGTTGACCGCGCTCGCGGCCGAACGGATGCTCACGCACGCCCTCCAGCCCGGCCCTGGTCGCCGAGGTCCTCATGCCGCAGACGAACCCGTTCCACTCGCTGGTGCCCCGGAAGCTGACGGACTCCGAACTGGCCCGCTCCATCCGGCTCAACATCGAGGCGGAGCTGGACGCCATCAACCTCTACGCCGCGCACCTGGACGCGACGGACAACGAGGAGGCGAAGGCCATCCTGCGGCACGTCATGGACGAGGAGCGCGAGCACGCGGCCCTCTTCTGGCAGCTCATCGCGCGGTTGGATCCGGAGCAGGCCCAGCACGACCGCGAGGCGTCCCAGAAATACCGCCTCATCACCACCGGCGCGTCCCACGAGGAGGTGGAGGCGGTGGGTGAGGGCGGCGGCAGCGCGCCCGCGGAGGTGGAGCTGCCCAAGCGCCTCACCGTGGGCAGCCTGCGCAAGTAGCGCGCGGCCCGCTCCTCAGCCCTGGCCCTGCGGGGGCGGGGGATTCTGACGGCGCTCGGCCGGGGTGGCTTCCAGGTCCTGCGCCGCCATGTAGACGACGTTCCGGGTGCCCCGCTTGCCCCGGTACATGGCCCGGTCGGACAGGTCCAGCAGGTGGTCCTTGTCCTGGGCGTGCTCCGGGAAGCTGGCCACGCCGATGCAGGTGGTGAGCTTGAGCGCCAGCCCCTCGCGGCCCAGGAACTGGTGGGTCTCCATGGTGCGGCGGATGCGCTCGGCGACCTTCAGGGCCCCGCCGGAGTCCGTGCCGCGCAGGAGCACCACGTATTCGTCGCCGCCGAAGCGCGCCACCACGTCCGGGTCGCGCACGCAGCCCTTGAGCACGCGCGCGGCCTCCACCAGCACGCGCGAGCCCACCAGGTGCCCGTGCGTGTCGTTGATGGCCTTGAAGCGGTCCAGGTCCAGGAACAGCAGGGAGAAGGGGCGCTCCGTCTGGAGGGCCTCGTTCACCTCGCGGTCCAGCACCAGGTGCAGGTAGCGCGTGTTGAACAGGCGCGTGAGGTCGTCGACGTAGGCCAGGTCCTCCACGGCGGCGAAGCGGCCCAGGTTGCGCAGGGCCAGCGCCCAGTTGCGCACGAGGAAGCCCACCGTCTCCGCGTGGTGCTCCGCGGGCGCGCTGTCGTGGAAGAGCACCGCGTGGCCCAGCACCAGGTCGCCGTCCACGGCGGGGAAGGAGAGGGTGCGCGGCCAGGGGACCTGGAGTCCGTCGAGCGCCACGGGCGCGCGCGTGCCGGAGAGCCGCTCGATGAGCTGCGGCACCAGGGCCTCGTGCAGGTCCACCGGCAGCCCGCGCATGCCGTGCGAGCGGAAGCCCGTGCCGTTGGGGTCGCGCTCCAGGAGCATCACCGCGGAGGCGTTGGCCATGGACTCCAGCGCGTCCGCGGCGGCCGTGGACAGCCGCTCGCGATCGAGCGTGGTGGCGATGCGCTGGCCCGCCTCCAGGAGCGCGACGTGCTGGCGCAGGGACGCGTTCTCGCGCATCAGGTCGCGCGTGGTGAGCGCGCGGCGCAGCGCGTGCTCCAGGGCCTCCGGCGCCACGGGCTTGACCAGGTACTCCGCCGCGCCGCTCTTGATGGCGCGCACCGCGGGGGCCACCTTGTCCAGGCCGGTGATGACCAGCACCTCCACGCCGGGGTAGCGCTCGCGCACGTGGCGGAGGATCTCCATGCCGTCGCCGCCGGGGAGGATGAGGTCGGTCACCACCGCGTCGAACCGCTCCGCGGAGAGGGCGGCCTTGGCGTCCGCCACGGTGGGGACCGCCGTGACGAGGTGTCCCGCGGCCGTGAGGTAGTCGCCGTAGAGGTTGCGGGCGATCTTTTCGTCGTCGACGAGGAGCAGTCGCGCCATGACTGTTCAGGGCTTAGCACCCAACGCTGGAAGGCTGCTAGGGTCCCCGGCCGTGCCCTTTGAAAGCGGACGGCGGCTCTGCCTGCTGGTGGAGGCCGGTGAGACGCGCTACGCGGTGGAGGCCACGTCCGTCATCGAGGTCGCGATGCCGGGCGCGCGCGGTGCGAGCCTGCGCGGCGTACTGGAAGTGAAGGACCTCTCCACGCTGCTCGGCGGCCTGCCGGAGGACGTGCCGGGCATGGTCGTGGTCCTGGACGTCAGCCCCACGCTCGCGGTGCGGGTGCGCGCCGTGGTGGAGGTCGCGGATGTCGCGAGGGATCCGTTCTTCCTCTTGCCCCCGGGCCTGGCGGACTCGCTGGCGCCGTTGAGCCGGGGCGCGGTGCTGCACAAGGACCGGCTGTACCTGGAGCTGATCGTCGAGGCGCTGCCGCACCGGGCGGGCCCCCGCGCGGCCCCTCCGGAGCCCCGGCCCGTGCACTGGGCGGACGAGCCCCCGGAGCGGGCGCTGGTGCTGGAGTCCCAGGGGGTGCTGTTCGGCGTCCCGCTGGGGTGCGTCTCCCAGGTGGTGCCCCGGGGCGAGGCGTTCAGCGTGCTCCCGGTGCAGAGCGGGCCGGTGGCGGGCGTCTATCCGCACGCGCAGGCGCTGTGGCCCATCTGTTCGATTCCAGCGCTGCTGGGGGCGCCGGCCCGGGTGGAGGAGCTGTTCGTCCTCACGGAGATGGCGGGGCGGAACGTGGGGCTGGCGGCCACCCGGGTGCTCGGTGTGCTGCAGAAGTTCAAGCCGGCCGAGCTGCCCGGGACGTTCCGGGCGCCCGGGCTGCCGGATCCGGTGATGTTACTGGACCTGCAGCGCATGTTTTCTTGATCGGCCCAAAGCGCGAATCCTAAGCTTCTCCGATTGACACAGGGCGTGCAGGCAGGCTTGCTCGCCCGAAATCTCAAACGAATTCAGGGGGGTATGCGCCCCCCGAGGCCGGAGCCGATGCCCAAGAATCTACTGATCGCCGACGACTCGCTCACCATCCGCAAGGTGATCGGGATGATCTTCGCGACGGAAGACTTCCAGGTGACCGCGGTGGACAACGGGCTGGACGCCATCTCCCGCACGCGCGAGCTGCGTCCGGACGTGGTGCTCGCCGACGTGATGATGCCGGGCAAGAGCGGCTACGAGGTCTGCGAGGCCCTCAAGAGCGACCCCGCCACGCAGGGCATCCCGGTGCTGCTGCTGGCCGGCACCTTCGAGGCGTTCGACGAGAACCGCGCGAAGGCCGCCCGGGCGGATGATCACATCACCAAGCCCTTCGAGAGCCAGATCCTCCTGGACAAGGTGAAGGCCCTGGTGGGCCAGAAGTCCAACACGATGCCCGCGTCCGCCGCGACGCGCGTGCTGCCCCAGACCGCCGCTCCGGTGGCCCCGGCCGCCCCGCCGCCCGCCGCCGCCGCGCCTCCGGGGGCGCGTCCCGCGGGTGCGCCGCCGCCGGGCGCCATGCCTCCGGGCGCGCGTCCTCCGCCGGGTGCCGTGCCTCCGGGCGCGCGTCCCCCGGGCGCGGGGGTGCCGCCGCCTCCGGGCGCCGCGCGTCCCCTCCCGGGCGCCGTGCCTCCGGGCGCGCGTCCTCCGGGTGCGCCGCCGCCGGGCGCCATGCCTCCGGGCGCGCGTCCTCCGCCGGGCGCCGTGCCTCCGGGCGCGCGTCCTCCGGGTGCGCCGCCGCCGGGCATGGCCGCGCGTCCTCCGGGCCCCGGCGCCCCGAACATCCCGGGCGGCTTCCCGCGTCCTCCGGGCGCCGCGCCGCTGCCGTCCGCCCCTCCGCCCGCCGCGGTGCCTCCGGCCGCCCGGGCGCGGGATCCGTTCGGGCTGGGCGCTCCGGCCGCGCCCGCCGCGCAGGCCCGCACGGAGAGCATCCGCATCGAGGACTCGCTGCCCGAGCCCAGCGGCGCGGAGGAGATCTCCCTGGACATCGGCGGTCCCTCGCCGGCGACGCCGCCCGCGCGCGCCCGTCCGGCCGCGGACGGCGGCGAGGCGCTGCTGCGCGAGGCGCTGTCGAAGGCGTCCCGCGAGGTCATCGAGAAGATCGCCTGGGAGGTCGTTCCGCAACTGGCGGAGACCATCATCCGGGAAGAGCTGGAGCGGCTCATCAAGGACCGCGAGACCCAGCATTGATTCGCAGTCCCCCCTGATTCCCCGCCGGCCCCGTCGGGGGCCGGCCGCTTGCAATGACTGACACGACTGAACTGTCCAAGGCCTACGAGCCCTCCGAGGTGGAGGCGCGGTGGTACAACCACTGGCTGGAGCGTGACTACTTCCGCGCCCAAGCCCCTTCCTCCAAGCCGCCGTTCAGCATCGTGCTGCCGCCGCCCAACGTGACGGGCAGCCTGCACATCGGCCACGCGCTCACCGCGACCATCCAGGACATCCTCACGCGCTGGAAGCGGATGAGCGGCTTCAACGCGCTCTGGCTGCCGGGCACGGACCACGCGGGCATCGCCACGCAGATGGTGGTGGAGAAGGAGCTCAAGAAGACGGAGGGCAAGAGCCGCCACGACCTGGGCCGCGAGGCGTTCCTCGAGCGCGTCTGGACGTGGAAGGGCAAGTTCGGCGCGCGCATCGGCGAGCAGCACCGCTACCTGGGCGCGTCGCTGGACTGGAGCCGCGAGCGCTTCACCATGGACGAGCAGTCCTCGGCCGCGGTGCGCGAGGTGTTCGTCCGGCTGTACGAAGAGGGCCTGATGTACCGGGCCCAGAAGCTCATCAACTGGTGCCCGTCCTGCCGCACGGCCCTCTCCGACCTGGAAGTGGAGCACGAGGAGAAGAACGGCTCGCTCTGGCACATCCGCTACCCGGTGAAGGGCACGGAGCGCTTCCTCACCGTGGCCACGACGCGCCCGGAGACGCTGCTGGGCGACACGGCCGTCGCCGTGCACCCGGAGGATCCGCGCTACCAGGACCTCATCGGCAAGAGCGTGGCGCTGCCGCTCACCGACCGCGAGATTCCGGTCATCGCGGACGCCGAGCTGGTGAACATGGAGTTCGGCACCGGCGTGGTGAAGGTCACGCCCGCGCACGACTTCAACGACTACCAGACGGGCCTGCGCCACAAGCTGCCGATGCTGTCCATCCTGGACGAAGCGGCGCGGATGACGAAGGACACCGGCAAGTACGCGGGCCTGGATCGCGCGGAGGCGCGCAAGCAGGTGCTGGCGGACCTGACGGAGCAGGGCCTGCTGGAGAAGGAGGAGCCGCACAAGCTGAGCGTGGGCACCTGCCAGCGCTGCGCCACGGTGGTGGAGCCGCGCCTGTCGCCGCAGTGGTTCATCAAGATCGAACCGCTGGCCAAGCCGGCCATCCAGGCGGTGGAGGAGGGCCGCACGAAGTTCGTCCCCGAGTCCTGGACGAACACGTACTTCCACTGGATGAACAACATCCACGACTGGTGCGTGAGCCGCCAGTTGTGGTGGGGCCACCAGATCCCCGCGTGGTACTGCGCGGCGTGCACCCCGGCGGAGGAGCGCTCGAAGGACACGGCGGACGTCATCGTGTCGCGCACGGCGCCGGAGTCCTGCCCCAAGTGCGGCGGCAAGGAGCTGACGCAGGACCCGGACGTGCTGGACACCTGGTTCTCGTCCGCGCTGTGGCCGTTCTCCACGCTGGGCTGGCCGAAGCAGACGGCGGACCTCCAGACCTTCTACCCGACGTCCGTGATGGAGACGGGCCACGACATCATCTTCTTCTGGGTCGCCCGGATGATGATGATGGGCCTGCACTTCATGAACGACGTGCCCTTCCGCACCGTGTACCTGCACGCGATGGTGCGCGACGAGAAGGGCGAGAAGATGTCCAAGACGAAGGGGAACGTGATTGATCCCCTGGACGTCATCCTCGGCGCGAAGGCGGAGTCGCTGCAGCCGTCCCTGCGCAACCGCTTCCCGCAGGGCATGCCCGCGCACGGCGCGGACGCGCTGCGCTTCACGCTGGCGTCGCTCACGCAGCAGGGCCGTGACATCAAGCTGTCGATGGACCGCCTGGGTGGCTACAAGGCGTTCTGCAACAAGCTGTGGAACGCCAGCCGCTTCGCCCTGATGAACATGGGCGACTTCAACCTGGACAAGACGCCGCTGGAGGGCCGCAAGCTGACGCTGGCGGACCGGTGGATCCTCTCCCGGCTGCAGAAGGCGACCGCGGAGACGCGCGCGTCGCTGGAGGCGTTCGGCTTCGCGGAGGCCGCGTCCACGCTGTACCAGTTCCTGTGGGCGGAGTTCTGCGACTGGTACATCGAGCTGGCGAAGGGCTCGCTGTACGGCGACGACGCGGAGGCCAAGGACACCACGCGCGCGGTGCTGGTGACGTGCCTGGACCGCATCCTGCGGCTGATGCACCCGTTCATGCCGTTCATCACCGAGGAGATCTGGCAGAAGCTGCCGATGTCCCGGCCCACGGAGAGCATCTGCATCGCGGCGTATCCGGAGCCGGAGGCGGCGCGGGTGGACGCGGCCGCGGAAGGCGAGATGGCGCCGGTCATCGCGGCCATCGAGGGCGTGCGCACGCTGCGCGGCGAGAGCAACCTGCCGCCGTCCGCCAAGGTGAAGGCGGTGGTGCAGTGCCCGGACGCGACGACGCGCGAGCTCCTGGAGCGTTGGCGCGCGTACCTGCTGCCGCTCGCGGGCCTGTCCGAGGTGGTGGTGGGCCCCCCGGGCGCCAAGCCTCCGCAGGCGGCGGCGTTCGTGAGCGGCAACCTGGAGATCTACGTGCCCCTGGCGGGCCTGGTGGACCTGGACGCGGAGCGCGACCGCCTGAAGAAGGAGATCGCCCGCGCCGAGCAGGAACTCGCCGGTTTGCAGCGCAAGCTGGACAACCCGAACTTCGTGGCCCGTGCTCCGCTGGACGTGGTGGAGAAGGACAAGGCCCGGGTGGCGGAGCTCCAGGAGCGCACGGTCAAGCTGCAGGATCACCTCCAGCGCATCGCCCCGGAGCCCCCCATGTCCGAGACGCCGTCACCGTTACCGGGCAGCACCGAGTCCGAAGCCCCTGAAGCGTCCGAGTCCGTCGCGCCCGAGACCGCCCAGGTGAAGGTGGCCGCCGAGCCGCAGGCACCGAAGGACGATGCGGTGAACCTGGGCCAGGAGCTGAAGGGCGAGATTGAAGCCGAGGAGGCCGCGCAGGAGCCCCAGGCCGCGGATCCGGTGGTGGAGGAGGCGCTCAACAAGCTGCGCGAGGGCACGAAGGAAGGCCTGTCCGCGGCGGACCACCACGACCTCGGCGTCGCGTATATGAGCATGGGCCTCGTGGACGACGCGATGCGCGAGTTCGACCGGGCCAAGGAGGGCGGCGACACCCGCGAGGCGCCGGAGGGTGCGGCCAGGGCGGTGAAGAAGGCCCCGGCGAAGAAGGCCTCCGCGAAGAAGGCCTCCGCGAAGAAGGCGGCGGGCAGGAAGACGGCCGCGAAGAAGGCTCCGGCGAAGAAGGCCTCCGCGAAGAAGGCGGCGGGGAAGAAGTCCGCCGCGAAGAAGGCTCCGGCGAAGAAGGCTTCCGCGAAGAAGGCGGCGGGCAAGAAGACGGCCGCGAAGAAGGCGGCGGTGAAGAAGGCCCCTGCGAAGAAGGCTTCGGCGAAGAAGGCGGCGGGCAAGAAGTCCGCCGCGAAGAAGGCCGCGGCGAAGAAGACCACTCGGGGCAAGCCGGCTCGCAAGGCGCGCCGGTAGGAGGCGGAAGTGCAGCAGGATTATCTCGATCGGCTCATCGCGCTGTCCCTCGACGAGGACCTGGGTGCCGCGGGGGACGTCACCTCGCTGGCGGTGGTCCCCGCCGAGGCGGAGGGCAGCGGTGAGCTGGTCGCGAAGGAGCAGATGATCGTCGCCGGCCTGGACGCCTTCGTCCGCGTCTTCCACATGGTGGACGCGGAGGTGGAGGTGGAGGTCCTCAAGCGCGACGGCGAGGAGATCAAACCGAAGGTGGTCGCCGCGCGCGTCCACGGCAAGCTGCGCTCGCTGCTGGCCGCGGAGCGCACGGCGCTCAACCTGGTGCAGCGCGCCGCCGGCATCGCGACGCTGGCCCAGCAGGCGATGACCTCCGTGCGAGGCTCGAAGCTGCGGGTGCTGGACACGCGCAAGACGCCGCCGGGCATGCGCGGGTTGGCCAAGCACGCGGTGCGCATGGGCGGCGCGTCCAACCACCGCTTCGGCCTCTTCGACGGCATCCTCATCAAGGACAACCACATCGCGGCGGTGGGCGGAGACATCACCGAAGCGGTGCGCCGCGCGAAGCTGAACGGCCCCCGGCTGGTGAAGATTGAAGTGGAGGTCACCAACTTCAAGCAACTGGAGGAGGCCATCGCCGCGGGCGCGGACGTCATCATGTTGGACAACATGGACGACGCGCAGATCCGCGAAGCGGTGAAGCTGACGGCGAACCGCGTGCCCATTGAAGTCTCGGGCGGCGTCACGCTGGACCGGCTGCCGCGGCTGGCGAAGCTGGGCGTGGACTTCGTGTCGATGGGCGCGCTGACGCACTCGGCGCGGGCCATGGACCTGTCGCTGGAGATCGCGACGACGAAGAAGTCCGCGCGCAAGCCCCGCTCCGCGCAGGGCTGAAGCGACCGCGCAGGAGATGGGCAGGCGGGCCGGTGAAAGCCGGCTCGACCTGCCCTCTGCTTTTCAGCCCCGGGGGCCGCTCATCGCGCGCCTGTGAGCGCCTCCACGCGAGGCTTGCCCTCCGCCGACGCGGGCATCCCCATCTCCAGCAGCGCGGACAGGGTAGGGGCCACGTCCACGGGGTTGATCTCCTCCAGGTACAGCCCCGGCTTCACGCCCTTGCCCGCGAACACCACCGGCACCTGCGTGTCATACGAGTACGGCGTGCCGTGGTTCGTGCCGCGCGGATAGTCGCTCACGACCTGGAACGGCTTCGCCATGAACAGCACGTCACCGCTGCGCACCGGGTAGTAGCCACGGCGCGTCGCAGCCATGAGGCCTCCCGGGTCCGGTGCCGTGTCCAGGTCGTCCTTGGCCACCGCCCAGACGGCATAGGGCTGCTTCGCCAGCCACGCCGCCGCCGCGCGCCGCACCGCCGCCGCGTCCACCTTGCCGTCCTCCAGCGCCTTGCCGCCCAGGTACACGTCCAGCTCCAGCAGCTTCACCGTCACGTCCACGCCGAACTTCGCCTTCAGCTCCTGCGCCAGCCCCTTCGCCGCCTCCACCGGATTGAGCCGCGCCGCCGGCACGCCCGCCTGCGCCCATGCCTCCGGGATCTCCGCGCCGCCGTGGTCCGCCGACAGCATGATGACCAGGTTCGCCTTGCCCCCGGCCGCGCGCTCGGCGGCGGCGATGAGCTCCCCCATCGCCTGGTCCAACCGCAGCATCGTGTCCTGCATCTCCCACGAGTACGGCCCGAACGCGTGGAACACCGCGTCCGTCCCGCTGAAGCTCACCGCCAGGATGTCCGGCACGTCGTCCTTGCCCAGCCCCTCGCCCTCCAGCGCCGCCTTCGCCGCCTGCACCAGCAGGTCGTGCGAGTACCCCGACACCGCGAACGCCCGGTACGACGCCGGCCCGGGCGCCGGCTGCCCGCCCTTCAGCGCATGGGGGAACACGCGCCCCATGCCGTAGGCCTCCGGCTCCATGGGGCGGTCGTCCTCGCCCACGTACTCGGAGCGTGGGCGCAGCAGCTCCCACGTCTTGCTGAACCCCGCGTCCGCCAGCTTTCGCGCGTTGAACGCCTGCATCCACGCGGGCTCCGTCTGGGCGTACCAGGTGCTCGTCACCATCCGCCCCGTCGCCTCGTCGAACCACCAGGCCTGGCCCTGGCGGCCAGCCAGCGGGATGGCCGCCCGCGACTTGTAGGACAGCGCCACCACCTTGCCCCGGCCCTGCGTGGACACGCGCAGCCGGTCCGCCAGCGTCTCCGCCAACAGGTTCACCGGGCTGGTGTCCGACCCCGGGGGCGTCTCCCCATTGAGCACCGGATGCGTCGGGTCCGTGTAGACCTGCACCGCCTGCCCGGCCGCGCGGTCGTAGATGTCGTTGTCCACGATGCCGTGGCGCCAGGGGTTCGCGCCCGTGGCCAGCGTGGCGTGCCCCGGGGCCGTCCGGGCCTCCGCGTAGGCGTACCGGGCGTAGGGGTAGAACGCGCCCGTGGAGAGCAGCCGGCCCAGCCCCCCCGTGAGGCGCGGACGGTTTCGCAGCAGGACGTCGCTGCCCATGGCGTCCACGCTGATGAACAGCGTGAGCTTCGGAGCCTTGGCGGAGGCGGGCAGGGCGAACAGGACGAGGAGGGCGGCAATCAGGCGCGACATGGTGCGGCAGCCTCTCCGGCCGGATGCACAGAAGCAACCAACATGCGCGCCCGCCGCTTGGACACGTCACCCCGCCCTGATATGGGCGCCTCAATGGTCGAGGCACGGCTGCGCGTCATCTACGGCGACACGGATCAGATGGGGGTCGTCTACTACGCGAACTACTTCCGCTACTTCGAGTTCGCCCGCAGCGAGTTCTTCCGTGCCCACGGAGGCAGCTACCGCGAACTGGAGAGCACCGGGCTCCTGCTGCCCGTGGTGGAGGCCAGCGCCAACTACAAGGCGTCCGCGCGCTACGACGACATGCTCCTCATCCGCACCACCCTGGGCGGGTTGCGCCGCGCGTCACTCGTGTTCACCTACGAGCTGCTGCGCGACGGTGACTCCCCCACGCTGCTGTGCACCGGCCGCACCCTCCACGCCTGCGTGGGGCGCGACGGCAAACCCCAGCGGCTGCCCGAAGCCATCGCCCGCCTGAAGGCCGCGGACGACTCCGACACCTGACGCTTTTTCCCTTCCCGAAATCCCGAACGAGGAGCACCCGACAAATGGATCGCAACCTGGCAATGGAGGTCGTGCGCGTCACCGAGATGGCGGCCATCGCCTCCGCCCGCCTCATGGGCCGCGGCAACAAGGACGAGTCCGACCAGGCCGCCGTGGACGCGATGCGCCGCGCCTTCGACGCGCTGAACATCGACGGCACGGTCGTCATCGGCGAGGGCGAGCGCGACGAGGCGCCCATGCTCTACATCGGTGAGAAGGTCGGCCGCCGCGACGACGGCGCCCCCGCGGTGGACATCGCCCTGGACCCGCTGGAGGGCACCAACCTGTGCGCCTACGGCCGCCCGGGCTCCATCTCCGTCGTGGCCATGTCCAGCCAGGGCGGCCTGCTCAACGCGCCCGACACGTACATGGAGAAGCTGGCCGTGGGCCCGCGCGCCAGGGGCGCCATCGACCTGCGCAAGTCCCCCACGGAGAACCTGCACTCCATCGCGGAGCGCATGAAGCTCTACGTGGAGGACCTCACGGTCATGATCCTCGACCGCGAGCGCCACGCCGACCTCATCAAGGAGGTCCGCGCCGCGGGCGCGCGCGTGCGCCTCATCGAGGACGGTGACGTGGCGGGCGCCATCGCCACCTGCTTCGAGGGCTCCGGCGTGGACGTGCTCATGGGCATCGGCGGAGCGCCCGAGGGCGTCATCGCCGCGGCCGCCATCCGCGCCACCGGCGGCGACCTGCAGGGGCGGCTGGTGCCTCGCAACCAGGGGGAGATCGAGCGCGCCAAGAAGATGGGCGTCACCGACATCCACAAGATCTACACCGCGGAGGAGCTGGCCCGCGGCGAGGTGATGTTCGCGGCCACCGGCGTGACGAGCGGCGACTTCCTCAAGGGCGTGCGCTTCTTCGGCGGCGGCTGCGAGACGCACTCCGTCGTCATGCGCAGCAAGACGGGCACCGTCCGCTTCATCCAGTCCGTCCACAAGTTCGACAAGAAGCCGGGCTACGCGCCGTAAGCTGTCCGTCAGCCTCGTCCGTTCCCCACGCCTCCCGGAGACACCGCCATGGCCGGCGCCACGCGCACCATCACCATCAACGCCCCCGTCGAGAAGGTCTTCGACGTCATCACCAACTACGACCGCTACGGCGAGTTCCTCCCGGAGGTGAAGAAGATCTCCACCTCCCAGCGCCAGGGGAACACCGTCCAGGTGCACTACGAGGTCGATGTGGTGAAGCGCATCCGCTACACCATCCGCGTCACCGAGGAGCGCCCCAAGCGCATGTCCTGGACCTTCGTCGAGGGCGAGGTGATGAAGGACAACAAGGGCAGTTGGACGCTGGAGCCCGAGGGCGAGGGCAAGACGCGCGCGACCTACAACGTGGAGATGGCCCTGGGCGCCCTCATCCCCAAGGCCATCATCAACACCCTGACGGAGACCCAGCTCCCCAAGATGCTGGAGGCCTTCAAGCGCCGCGCGGAAGCCCCCTGACGGCTTTCGTCGACGCCCTCCGTCACCGCTGACGTCGCGCGTCAGCTCTCCGCCCGCCTGCCTGTCATCCCGTACGGCCCGTGCCGTGCAAGGGAGCAGGAGGGCGGGCGGGCCCTTTTCGGCTGGAGCCGTGCCACGCGAGGGGCGGGGGGCCACCTGAAATGAGTCGTGTTGCGGCGCGCGGTGGGCGCATTAGGATCAGGCGAATTTTGAACGTCCACGGACGCTCCCCTGACATCCGTGGCACGGTTGCCCTGTCCCGGATGTCGGGAGCTGGACGAGCAGCCATGCGGAATCAGGGTCGCGTCGCCAGAAAGAAACCGGGGTTCTTAATTTGCATCAAAGAGATGTGGAAGTGGTAAGGGGGCGGGACGGCGGGCGTACATTGGGGTACGTAGGCTGAGGGAGAAACCGAACCCATGCTCGACGCGTTCATCATTGAAGAGATCAAGCGCCGCGAGCGGCTCCGCCGCGAGGATTACGAGCGGCCGGTGGTGGAGCTCCCACTGCCTGCACCCGATGACCGTCCCCACCGGAGGACGGACACCGAGGAAGAGAAGCCGTCACGAGGCGTCGTCGTCATCGACCTGCTCGGCTGATGACCCATCCCACCCGTGGCCCCGGAGCCACGGCGTAGCGCCAGGCCCGCGGTCGGGCCGTCCCTCACCGGACGACCCCCGCGGGCTTCGCATTTGCGGGCTTCCTCTAGGCCGGGGCCAGGAGCAGCAGGTGCCGGGGGTGGTACACCTCCCACAGCACCGTCCCCTTCTGGAGGGGGTTGTAGGGCTGCAGGGCCAGGAGGACCTTCTCGCGCCACTCCTCCGGCAGCGCCCCCTCGCCGTGGAAGGCGCCCACCAGCGCCCCGGTGACGGAGCCGTGGACCTCCGTGTCTCCGCCCCGGTGGACGACGTCCAGGAGCGCCGCTTCCGCGGTGGGGACGTGGAGCAGCTCCCAGAAGGCCAGCCGGAACGCGGCACGCACCGCGTTATTGCCGGGCCGGTGCATGTGCAGCTCCGGGCCGTAGAGCTGCGGGTCGTCCTGGGCCGCCAGGGCCAGGTCCTCGCGCAGGAGCTTCGCGGCGAAGGTCACCTCCTGGACGTAGTCCTTCTCCTGCTTCCCCAGGGCGGCGGCGGCCAGGGAGATGCCCACCTCCGCGGCGGGCAGCAGGTCCGCGGCCTTCAGGTTCGGGCCGCCCGTCACCGCCTTGGCGATGGCCGCGCACAGCCCCGCGCCGGCAAGCTGGCTGCGCGGGTCGAAGTGGGTGAGGGCGGTGTCTTCCAGCGCCGCCTTCGCCAGGGCGAAGGAGTCCTTCGCCAGGTGCACGCCCAGGGGCACCACGCGCGGCAGGGCGCCCGCGGGGGCCAGGCGCCGGTGGTTCCTCTGCCACACGCGCTTGCCGGCGTCCTTCACCACGGGCGGGAGGCTCGCGTCGCACTCCTGGAACAGCTCCCGCATGGGCTCGCTGACGGAGATGGCGTGCGGCTGCCAGGCCCGGTAGCGCTTGAGGGCGTCCCCCGCGTCGTAGCGCTTCAGGTCCCGCAGGCTCAGGGCCAGCGCCACCGCGAGCTGGGTGGGCTCCGTCACCTGCCCCTTGCGCAGGTCATGCGGGCCGCCTCCGTGCATGCCCTGGTAGGGCCCCTCGGCGAGCTGGGGGAAGGCCGGCGCGTAGAAGGGCCTCCCCGCGGTGGGGACGGCGAGGGCGTTGCCGATGGCGAGGCCCAGGAGGGCGCCCCGGGCGCGCTGCCCGGGGAGCGGGTCGGGGCCGGTGGCGCGGCGCTTGGGAGGAGGAGGCATTCGACGGCTGGACACTGTAGCAGGCAGCCGGTGCGAGCGTGCTTGCCCGTTCCGCCCGTGCTTCGTACAACCGGCGCCCTATGACCGAGATCGCTCAAATCCTGGCGCGTGAAGTGCTCGATTCCCGTGGCAATCCGACCGTGGAGGCCGAGGTGCTCCTCGTGGGCGGCTCGCGTGGCCGCGCGACGGTGCCCTCCGGTGCCTCCACCGGCGAGCACGAGGCGCACGAGCTGCGTGACGGCGACAAGGGCCGCTACCTGGGCAAGGGCGTGAAGAAGGCCGTGGACCACGTGCGCGACACCATCGGGCCGGCGCTCATCGGCATGGACGCCGTGGAGCAGGTGGCCGTGGACCAGCGGATGATTGAGCTGGACGGCACGTCCACCAAGTCCAAGCTGGGCGCCAACGCCATCCTCGCCGTCTCCATGGCCACCGCGCGCGCCGCCGCGGACGCGCACGGCCTGCCGCTGTACCGCTACGTGGGCGGCCTGCAGGCGCGCACGCTGCCCGTGCCGCTGATGAACATCCTCAACGGCGGCGCGCACGCGGACACCCGCGTGGACGTGCAGGAGTTCATGGTGGTGCCCGCCGGCGCGAAGACGTTCGCGGAAGGGCTCCGCTGGGGCGCGGAGGTGTTCCACGCGCTCAAGAAGATTCTCAAGGGCCGCAAGCTGGCCACGGGCGTGGGCGACGAGGGCGGCTACGCCCCGGACCTGCCGGCCAACGAGGAGGCGCTCAAGCTCATCATGGAGGCCATCGACGCGGCGGGCTTCAAGGCGGGCGAGCAGTTGTTCCTGGCGCTGGACGTGGCCGCGAGCGAGTTCTTCGACAAGGGCTCCAAGAAGTACAAGCTCAAGGGCGAGGGCAAGGAGTACGACTCGCAGGGCCTGCTGGAGTACTACCGGGGCCTCACCCAGAAGTACCCCATCATCTCCATTGAGGACGGCATGGCGGAGGATGACTGGGAGGGTTGGAAGAAGCTCACCGACGCGCTGGGTGACAAGGTCCAGTTGGTGGGCGACGACCTCTTCGTCACCAACGTGGAGCGCCTGTCGAAGGGCATCGAGACGGGCACGGCGAACTCCATCCTGGTGAAGGTGAACCAGATTGGTTCGCTCACGGAGACGTTCGACGCGGTGCGCATGGCGCACAAGGCGGGCATGACGTCCATCATGAGCCACCGCTCCGGCGAGTCCGAGGACACCACCATCGCGGACCTGGCGGTGGCGCTGGACTGCGGGCAGATCAAGACGGGCTCGGCGTCGCGCTCCGACCGCGTGGCCAAGTACAACCAGTTGCTGCGCATCGAAGAGGAGCTGGGCGTCGGTGCGCGGTACGCGGGCCGCACCGCCTTCCGCTCGCTCGCGAAGAAGCAGTGACCGTGAGCACCTCTCGTCCCCGCATCCTCGTCTCCAACGACGACGGCTACTTCTCCGAAGGGCTGCAGACGTTGGTGGAGGCGGTGAGCCCCCTGGGCGAGGTGTGGGTGGTGGCGCCTGACCGCGAGCAGAGCGCCGCCTCCCATGCCATCAGCCTGCACCGGCCGCTGCGCCTCAAGGAGGTGCGCGAGCGGTGGTTCGCCGTGGACGGCACCCCCACGGATTGCTCGTATCTGGCGGTGAACCACCTGCTGAAGGACAATCGTCCCCAGCTCATGGTCTCCGGCATCAATCACGGCGCGAACCTGGCGGACGACGTCACCTACTCCGGGACGGTGGCGGCGGCCATGGAGGCCGCGTTCCTGGGCATCCCGGCCATCGCGTTCAGCCTGGTGTCGCGGGGGCCGTTCGACTTCGGGCCGGCGGGCCGCTTCGCGCGGGCGCTGGTGACGGAGGCGCTGTCGCGGCCCCTGCCGCCCCGGATGCTGCTCAACGTGAACATCCCGGGCGGGGTGGAGCCGGACGGCTACGTCATCACCCGGCAGGGGCGGCACTCCTACGGCAACAAGGTCGTGGAGAAGGAGGACCCGCGCGGCCGCAAGTACTACTGGATTGGCGGCACGGAGTACGCGCACGACGACATCCCGGGCAGCGACTGCAACACCGTCATCGACGAGAAGCGCGTGTCGGTGACGCCGCTGCACTTCGAGATGACCGACCACGGTCGCATCCCCGAGCTCTCGGGGTGGAACCTGCAGGGCTTCAAGCGGCACGGTTCGGGCGGCGGTGCCTGAGGTTGGGGCCGGGCGGCTCCAGCCGAGCGGGCAGGGCGCTCTGGGTGTTGCTCGCGGCCGCGCTGTTGAGCGGCTGCGTGGGCACCCAGGCCGCCTCCTCCTCCCAGTTGGACACGGCGGGCGTGCATCCCGAGTCCACGAGCAACGGCAAGCCGCTGTCCTTCGCGCTGAGGCCCACGCACGAGGAGCCGGAGCTGGTGGCGGTGCGCCACCGCGTGGCCGCGGGCGAGACGATGTACCGCATCGCCAAGACGTACGGCATCACGGTGGAGGAGCTGGCCCAGGCCAACGGCATCAAGGATCCGCGCGAGCTGGCGGTGGGCCGGGAGCTGCTCATCCCGGGCAGTGAGCCGCCGAAGTACGGCGACCCGGGGCCGCTGTCCGACGAGGAGCCGGAGCTGGTGCTCTCCAAGCCGGGGCAGGCGCCGGTGTCCACGCCGCGCCGCTCGGTGCCGGCGGTGTCGCGCCGCGAGGACCCGCCGCGTGCGCGCGTGGTGTCGGGGCGTCCGGGAGCGCCGTCGCGTCCGAGGCTCGCGACGCAGGGGATGCTCGACTGGCCGCTGCGGGGCGTGCTGTACGGCCGCTTCGGCAAGAAGGGCAAGGAGCCGCACGACGGCATCGACCTGGCGGCGCCCGCGGGCACCCCCGTCAAGACGGCGCAGGAGGGCACGGTCCTCTACGCGGGCGAGCAGAAGGGCTACGGCCTCATCGTCATCGTGGAGCACGCGGCGCCGCTGATTACCCTGTACGCGCACAACCGCGACCTGCGCGTGAAGACGGGGCAGAAGGTCCGGCGCGGGCAGGTCATCGCCACGGTGGGCGAGTCCGGCCGCACGTCCGGCCCGCACGTGCACTTCGAGGTGCGCGTGGACGGCAAGCCGGCGGATCCGCTGGAGTACCTGGGCGTGATGCCGTCCGCGTCGGATTAGGTCGCTTCGGGAGCGGGCGGTGTCGCGCGGGGCGGGTAGCCTCCGGCGTGACGCGCACGCTCGCGCACCAGGGCGAGGATGTTCTCGCAGGTGGGCATGGGCTTGCCAGTGAGTTGCCCCAGCTCCACGACGGCGCCCAGCAGCGCGTCGATCTCCATGGGGCGCCCGCGCTCCAGGTCCTGGAGCATGGACGTCTTGTGCGCGCCGACCTGGGAAGAGCCCTGGATGCGCTGGTCCACGTCGATGAGGAAGCGCGTGCCCAGCGTCTCCGCCACCGCCTGGGCCTCCAGCATCATCGTGCGGGCCACGGCGCGCAGGTCCGGCTGGCGGGCGAGGACGTCGAGCGTCGCGCCGGTGAGCGCGGACAGCGGGTTGAAGGCGAGGTTGCCCCAGAGCTTCACCCAGATTTCATCGCGGATGCGGGGGCGCACGGGCGACTTGAGCCCGGCCTTCATCATGAGCCGCGACAGGGCCTGCGCGCGCGGGCTCTTGCTGCCGTCGGGTTCGCCCAGCGTCACGCGGTCGTTGGACGTATGCACGATGACGCCGGGCGAGACGACCTCCGCGGCCGGGTACACCACGGTGGCGATGACGCGCTCGGGGGGCAGCGTGCGCAGGAGCACGCCGCCGGGATCCACGCTCTCGATGTGGCGGCCTTCGTATGGGCCTTCGAGTCCGTGGAAGTACCAGTAGGGCACGCCGTTGATGCCGGTGACGAGCGCCGTCTCCGGGCCCAGCAGCCGGGCGACTTGAGGCGCGGCGGCGGGCAGGGCGTGGGCCTTGAGCGTGAGGAAGACGTAGTCCTGCGGGCCCGCGTCGTCGGGCGAGTCCGTGCAATGCGGGCGCACCGTCACGGTCTCGCCGCCGCTGGTGAGCGTGACGCCGTGGGCGCGCATCGCGTCCAGGTGGGCGCCTCGCGCGATGAAGGTCACGTCCGCGCCGGCCTGGAGCAGCTTGACGCCCAGGAAGCCGCCGATGGCGCCCGCGCCGAAGATGGCGATCCTCATGACGTGAGCCCCAGCCGCTCCGCGAGCCCGATGCGCTGCACCTTGCCGGTGGGGCCCTTGGGTAGCTCCGTGAGGAAGACGATGCGGCGGGGCACCTTGAAGTCCGCCACGCGTGAGGCCACGAAGTCGCGCAGCTCGCGCTCGGTGGGCGTGTGGCCCTCGCGCGGGACGACGGCGGCGGCCACGTCCTCGCCGAGCTTGGGGTGGGGCAGGGCGAACGTCACGGCCTGCTGCACGGCGGGGTGATCCAACAGCACGGTGTCCACCTCCAGCGGGCTCACCTTCTCCCCGCCGCGATTGATCAGCTCCTTCAGCCGTCCGGTGAGCCGCAGGTAGCCCCGCGCGTCGAGCGTCCCCTGGTCGCCCGTGCGGAACCACCCGTGGGTGAAGGCGCGCGCGTTGGCCTCGGGGTTGTTCACGTAGCCGGACATGACGTTGGGGCCGCGGATGACCACTTCGCCTGGCGCGCCTGGAGGCAGCAGCGTGCCCGCGTCGTCCATGATGGCGATCTCCGGCCCGGCGGCGACCCCCACCGAGCCCGCGTACCGGGGACGCGGCGGCAGCGGGTTGGAGGCCATCTGGTGCGCGGCCTCCGTCATGCCGTAGCTCTCGATGACGGGCACGCCGAAGACGCGCTCCAGCTCCTCCATCACCTGCGGCGGCAGCGACGCGGAGGAGGACCGGATGAAGCGCAGGCGGTGGTCCTTGAGGCCGTCCGCGTTGCGGCGGGCGCGCTCCAGCAGCGCCTGATGCATGGTGGGGACGGCCGTGTACCAGGTGGGGCGGACCTCCTGGAACCAGGAGAAGAAGCGCAGGGCGTTGAAGCCGGGAGTGCACACCACGCGGCCTCCGGCCCCCAGGCTGGACAGCACCGCCGCCACGAGCCCGTGGATGTGGAACAGCGGCATGATGTTGAGGCACGCATCCGTGGGGCCCAGGCCCAACATCGCGCCGATATGCCGCGCGGAGGCGCACAGGTTCGCGTGCGTCAGCGGCACCTGCTTGGGCCGAGCCGTCGTGCCCGACGTGTGCAGCACCAGCGCGACGTCCTCCGCGCTCGCCGGCCCGGGACGGAGCGCCGTGCCCGAGAAGGACTGTCCGGCCACGAGCGTGAAGTGCCCCGCGGGCCCCTCCTGCGCCGGACGCAGCTCGATGAGCGGGAGTCCGCGTGCGCGCGCGACCTCGCGGGCCGGTCCCTCCGCTCCTTCGAGCACGATGAGGGCGCGGGCCTGGAGGTCATCCAGGTAGAACGTGAGCTCGTCCGCGCGGTAGGCGGGGTTGAGCGGCGCGGTCGTCGCGGCACCGGCCACGGCGAGGAAGGCCGCCGCCATCTCCGGCCCGTTGGGGAGCACGAGCGCGACGCGGTCTCCCTGTCCCAGGCCCCACGCATTCAGTTGCTCACGGACCCTGGCGGTGAGCTCCCGCAGCGCGCCGTACGTCATGCCCTGCCTGCCGGGCGCACCGAGCGCCACGTCCTCCGTCCGTCCGTGTGCGAGCAGCGCTTCGAGGGTGTCCATCCGCTCCATGCCGGGCTCCACGTCCTCGGGGTTCCCTTCCGAATATGGCCGGGGATCCCCCGGGGCAACCGCTTTGTGCTCGGGGCTGGGCCTCCTGTGCGCGAGCCCCAGGGGGGCTGCTATATCGGCCCTCCGGGAGGCATCACCATGTCGCGGAAAGTGGCGCTCATCACTGGCGCGTCGGCGGGGCTCGGAGAGCGGTTCGCGGAGAAGTTCGCGAAGGATGGGCACGACGTCATCCTCGTCGCGCGCGGCGTGGCGAAGCTGGAGGAGCTGGCCCGGAAGTTGGAACAGGCGCATGGCGTGAAGGCGCACGTGCTGCCGGCGGACCTGGGACTGCCCTCCGCGCCGGAGCAGCTCTTCGCTCGCGTGCGGGAGCTGGGGCTCGCGGTGGACTTCCTCGTCAACAACGCGGGGTTCGGTTCCTCCGGGCCGTTCCTGGAGCAGGACCTGGGGCGCGAGGCGGAGATGGTGGAGGTCAACTGCGCCGCGCTGCTCAAGCTCACGCACCTGTTCGCGCGGCCCATGCGCGAGCGCAAGCAGGGGCGCATCCTCAACATCGCGTCCACCGCGGGCTTCCAGCCGGGGCCGTACATGGCCACGTACTACGCGACGAAGGCCTTCGTGCTGTCCTTCACGGAGGCGCTCGCGGTCGAGCTGGAGGGCACGGGCGTGACGGTGACCTGCCACTGCCCGGGCGCGACGAAGACGGAGTTCGCCGGGCGCGCCGGCAACGCGGAGTCGCGCCTGTTCAAGCGGCCGGGCGTGGCGGAGGCGCCCGAGGTCGCGGGCCACGCCTACGCGGCGATGATGAAGGGGCGGGTGGTCGCCATCCACGGCGTGCTCAACTGGCTGGCGGCCTTCTCGGTGCGGATCAGCCCCCGCGTCGTGGTGCGTTCCATCGCGGCGAAGCTCAACCAGCAGGAGTGAGCGGGCAGGGAAGCGGCCACGGAAGGCCTGGGCGCGGGCCGGGAGGAGGGTAGAGTGTCGGCCGTGTCCCGCCTCCCCTGGCTTCTCCTGGTCTGTTTCATGTCGCTGGCGTCGCCTGTCTTCGCCCAGGAAGGGGCGGCCGTTGCCGAGTCCTTCACGGTGGCGGTGCTGCCCCTGGCGGCCAACGCGGCGGGGAAGGACGCCGCGCAGGGCATCACGTCGCTCATCTCGGGCCGGCTCGCGGAGTCACCCCGGCTGCGTGTGCTGTCCCAGCGGGAGCTCCAACAGCGGGTCGGCGCCGAGCGCCAACTGGAGCTGGTGGGTGACGGCCCTTGCGAGAAGGGCGAGTGCGTCCAGGCGCTGTCCTCGCTGACGGGGGCGCGCTACGTGCTTACGGGCCGGTTGGACCGCTTCGGTGGGCAGTACCTGCTGGCCGCGAGCCTCGTGGACACCCAGGATGGCCGCACCCTCGCCCGGCCGCGCGCGGAGGCCTCGGAGGACGGCGAGCTGTTGCGCACGGTGGTCGCCGTGTCCGACGAGCTGAGCATCGCGCTGGAGTCGCCCGGCGAGGTCGTTCCGGCCCGGCCGCTCCTGGGCGGCGCGGTCGCGTCGTCTCCGGGGGGCGGGCTCACGCTGGGGCTGCGCTTCAACAACAGCTTCATCGACAAGCTGTCGTCCCTGAACCCGGGCCTGGACCTGGAGCTGGGCTACTGGTTCCACCCGGAGTGGCAGGGCTTCGTCCAGGTCGGCTTCACCTGGGTGCATGCCGGCGGCAACGTGGAGGGCGAGCTCAACGTGCTGCCCAGCATCGTGGGGGCCCGGCACTATCACCGCCTGGAGAAGGACCTGCGGCCGTACTGGGGCTTCGGCCTGGGCGTGCAGTTGTCGTTCGGCGACTACGGCATCTTCCAGAGCACGGGGCCGCTGCCGTCCGTCGTGGGGTTCGTGGGGTTGGAGTACCTGCTGGTGGGCCGCGTGGGCTTCCAGTTGGAGCTGGGGACGAACATCGCGCAGGCGGTGCTGGGGCTCGCGGACGACGGCGCGGGCGACGGCCTCAACTTCGATGTCAACGCCGGCATCGCGTATCACTTCTGAGTCTTCCGGAGCCTTTCATGACCTCGCGTCTGCGTGCCCTGCCGCTCATCGCCCTGCTGGCCTCCGGGGCCTGCACCGAAACGCCGAAGCTCGACCCGAAGGACCAGGCGGAGGGGCTCTACCTCCAGGGCAACTCCGAGTACCTCAAGGGCAACTTCGACGCCGCGCTCAAGTCCTTCGACGAGATGAAGACGTTGACGCCGGCCGACCCGCGCCTGCCCGCCGCGAGGGGCGAGGTGCTCCTGTCGATGAGCCGGCTGGAGGAGGCCGCGAAGGAGTTCGAGGTTGCGCTGCGGCTGGACGCGAAGCGCTCCACCAACTGGAGCCGGCTGGGGTTCATCCAGGCGCAGTTGGGCAAGAAGGACGAGGCGCGGCAGTCGCTGCAGAAGGCGCTGGCGCTGCATCCGAAGGACTTCAACGCGCTGGAGCAACTGGGCGAGCTGGCCGAGGAGCGCGGAGACCACGACGAGGCGGTGCGCGACTTCACGCAGGCGGCGGAGGCCGCTCCGGATGCATCGAAGGCCGACCTGCTGGTGCGGGCGGTGGACGTGCTGACGAAGCAGGGGCGGCAGGACGAGGTGCTCGGGCTGTTGCGCAAGGTGACGGGGCAGGGCGTGCGCACGCCGGAGGTGCTGACGGCGCTGGGAGACGCGGAGGTGCGCGCGGGCCGGTTGCCGGAAGCGGCGGCGGCGTACGAAGAGGCCGCGAAGAAGTCGCCCAAGGATCCGACGCTCTGGGAGCTCGTGGCGGAGATCCAGCTCAAGTTGAACAAGCGCGAGGAAGCGCTGAAGGCCTACGGCGAGTCGCTGAAGGTGAAGGACCGCGCCGTCGTGCACGTGGCGCTCGCGAAGGCGCACCTGACGGTGGACGACCGGGCGGCGGCGGAAGGGGAGCTTCAGAAGGCCCTGGACACGGTGTCGGGCGCGGACGTGGGGGAGATGCAGGAGCTGGCGGACCTGCTGTCCGCGATGGGGCGCAAACAGGATGCCCTGCGCATCCTGACGAGCCTGGGCTCGGAGCCGGGACATGCGAAGAACATGGAGTTGCAGTTGTCCACCGCGAGGCTCGCGCGTGACCTGAAGGACACGGCCACCGTGCAGGCCGCGTGCGCCCGCGTGGCCTCGGCGGCGACGGATGGTGGCGTGGTGAAGTGCCCGTAGGCATGCGTCGTGGGTGGCATTGCCTGCTGTTGCTGGTCTTCCTGACGGGCTGTGGGGCCGTCCGGGTGGTGCGGTTGGACACGGGGCGTGCGGACCCGGTCGTCGTGACGCCTCGGGTGGAGGAAGAGGCTCCGTTGGAGGACGCGGAGCTGACGAAGGGCGAGTTCAAGAGGTCCATTTCGGAGCTCGCGCGGGAGGTCCGTCCGTTCGCGCATCCGCTGCGGGACGCGCGGACGTTGTTCGGCATGCCGGAGCGCAGTGGCGTGTTCGGCTACGAAGCGCGCACGCATCGGATCCATCCCCTGGGGGAGGAGGAAGCGCGGGAGCTGCACCTGCTGGACGATGCGTCGGCGGAGTTGACCCGCGGCTATGGGCGCTGGTGCGAGCGCAAGCGGCAGGGGCGGGACTGCCTGTCGTTGCTGGAAGAGGGGCCGCTGCTCGGAAGCGATGGGCGGTATGCGCTGGCCCTGGCGTTGGCGATGGACTCGGTGTGGGAGGAGACGGCGGAGGCGCTGCGGAGTGTGGTGAATCCGCAAGCGGTCCTGGCCACCGTGACAGCCTCGGTCACGGTGTACCTGCTGTTGTGGTCATTGCCGGAGCCGGTGTCGAAAGGCATCTCGGCGCTTTTGACGGCGACGGCCATCGCCTATCTGGGCGTGGACACGGTGTGGGGGCTGCTGAACGGGTGGTTGACGCTGGTGAAGCAGGCGGACCGCGCGCTGACGTTCGACGATTTGCGCGAAGCAGGGGAGGGGTACGGGAAGGTGCTGGGGAAGAACGCGGCGCGGGTCTTCGTGATGCTGGCCACGGCGGCGGTGGGAAACACGGTGGGGCTGGCGGCGAAGACGCAGGTGCTCCCGGGCTCCGCGCAGGCCGCGCTCACGGTGGAGGCGCAGGCGGGTTACGCGTACGCGAGCATTGGAGGCGTGCGGTCCGTGGCCATGACCGCGGATGGCTTCACCCTCGCGCTGGCGCCCAACGCGGTCGCCATGTCGTCACGCGATGGGAGCCAGAAGCACCATCTGGCGACCCTGCGGAACAAGGTGTCTACGTTGCGCGGAGGGCCGTGGACGCCCCGCTTCCAGCGCATCTTCAAGAAGGCGGGCATGGAGCTGAAGGACCCGCAGAACGTCGTCGAGGTTCCAGGGCATCGCGGACCCCATCCCGAGGAGTATCACCGCATCGTGTACAAGCGCTTGTACGAGGCGACCGACGAATGCCGCACGGTGACGACCTGCCGAACGGCACTTGAAGAGGCCCTCAGACGATTGGCCAGAGAGGTCGCGACTCCTGGAACCGACCTCAACCTTCTAGTGACACAAGGTGCTCGACCCTGACTGTCGCCATGACCTCACGCTTCTTTGAACTCTCGGATGACGTCTCCTGGCCGGGGCGCTGGCACCTGGATGACCCCATGGATGCGGGTCTGCAAGAGCTGGAAGATGCTCGGATCTTCAATCGCGGGCATCGCGTCCAAATCGAGGGGCGCCTTCGGATCCCTGTCGAACATCCCGGACAGGCGCTCGACTTCACCCAGACCGCGTCGATGGTTCCGGTGGTCGGTCGCCGTGTCGCGGCGATTTTCGCGGACATGGCCCCCAATGACGTTCAGCTCATTCTCGCCAACGTCGAAGGGGAAAGAGATCCCTTCCGCATCCTGGTGGCGACCCGGCTGATCCGCTGCATCGACGAGCCGCGCTCGCGGGTCCAATTCTGGACCGCCGAGGACGGACTGCCTGAGAAGGTCGGGAAGTACTACGCCGTGGATGATCTGCACATCGATCCAACCCGGGTCGGAGAGGCCAAGGTGTTCCGGCTGGAGGGATGGGCCGGAACCCTCATCGTCTCCGAGGACATCAAGCTCGCCCTGGAACGCATCCGCGCCACGGGAATGCAGTTCACCGAAGTCTGATTGCCGGGCGCTGCAGGGAATCTTCAGGGGGGATGGCTCATGCATTGGATAGGTCTACTGTTCCCGGGACTGGTGCTGAGGAGAGCATGCCGGACCTCTGTGGCGATGCAGTGCTCATAGGTGCGCGGATGCTTCGTGGATGGCTCTGCCTTCTTCTCCTCCTGACGGGCTGTGGGGCCGTCCGGGTGGTGCGGTTGGACACGGGGCGTGCGGACCCGGTCGTCGTGACGCCTCGGGTGGAGGAAGAGGCTCCGTTGGAGGACGCGGAGCTGACGAAGGGCGAGTTCAAGAGGTCCATTTCGGAGCTCGCGCGGGAGGTCCGTCCGTTCGCGCATCCGCTGCGGGACGCGCGGACGTTGTTCGGCATGCCGGAGCGCAGCGGCGTGTTCGGCTACGAAGCGCGCACCCATCGCATCCATCCCCTGGGGGAGGAGGAAGCGCGGGAGCTGCACCTGCTGGATGATGCGTCGGCGGAGTTGACGCGCGCCTATGGACGCTGGTGCGAGCGCAAGCGGCAGGGGCGGGACTGTTTGTCGTTGCTGGAAGAGGGGCCGCTGCTCGGAAGCGACGGGCGGTATGCGCTGGCCCTGGCGTTGGCGATGGACTCGGTGTGGGAGGAGACAGCGGAGGCGCTGCGGGGTGTGGTGAATCCGCAAGCGGTCCTGGCCACCGTGACAGCCTCGGTCACGGTGTACCTGCTGTTGTGGTCATTGCCGGAGCCGGTGTCGAAAGGCATCTCGGCGCTTTTGACGGCGACGGCCATCGCCTATCTGGGCGTGGACACGGTGTGGGGGCTGCTGAACGGGTGGTTGACGCTGGTGAAGCAGGCGGACCGCGCGCTGACGTTCGACGATTTGCGCGAAGCAGGGGAGGGGTACGGGAAGGTGCTGGGGAAGAACGCGGCGCGGGTCTTCGTGATGCTGGCCACGGCGGCGGTGGGAAACACGGTGGGGCTGGCGGCGAAGACGCAGGTGCTCCCGGGCTCCGCGCAGGCCGCGCTCACGGTGGAGGCGCAGGCGGGTTACGCGTACGCGGGCATTGGAGGCGTGCGGTCCGTGGCCATGACCGCGGATGGATTCACCCTCGCGCTGGCGCCCAACGCGGTCGCGATGTCGTCAAGCGGTGACAGTCAGAAGCATCACCTCGCGACCATCAGGAACAACGTGTCCACGAATCGTGGAGGACCGTGGACGCCCCGCTTCCAGCGCATCTTCAAGAAGGCGGGCATGGAACTGAAGGATCCGGAGAACGTCGTCGAGGTTCCAGGACATCGCGGACCCCATCCGCAGCGATACCATCAGCGCGTCTACGATCGACTGGAAGAGGCGACGCGCGGATGTCGCAGCGTCGAGCAGTGTCGCGAAACTCTTGTCGCTGAGCTCAGGAAGTTGGCACAGGAGGCCACAACGCATGGCTCAGGCCTCCACAAGCTGCTCATGCGAAGCGAGTGAATCCGGAGCCATCCATGCCACAGCGCTTCTTTCGCCTTCTTGATGACGTCACCCTTCTCGGGAGATGGGAACTGGGCATCCCTCTGGATGCGGGTGGGCGCGAGGTCGAAGACCCGTGGATGTTCAGGGAAGGCCGACCCGTTTCTCCTCAACAGGAGATGCTCGTTCCCGTGGAGCATCCGGGAACGCCCCTCGACTTCTCCCTGGCTGGGTTCAGTACGCCCGTCGTGAGCGCGCGGGTCGCAGCCGTTTTTTCAGAGCGGGCAGCGCAGGACATCCAACTCGTGCCCGTGGACGTCCAGGGACATGAGGGGCCGTACGTCATCCTCGTGGCGACCCGGCTCATCCGCTGCATCGATGACGAAGCCTCCGAAGAGGTGATCCGGTGGACGGCTCAAGATGGCCGGCCGGAGCGGGTAGGGCAGTATCGCGACGTCGATGGCATGCGCATCGACCCGGCCCAGGTCGGTGAGGCACAGGTGTTCCGGACGTGGGGCTGGTCCATCGCCCTCATCGTCTCCGAGGACATCAAGATCGCGCTGGAACGCATCCGCGCCACGGGAATGCAGTTCACGGAAGTCTGATTGTCATGCCGTGAAGGAGCGCCGAGGGGGAAGAACCATGATGCGGCTGTGCCATCTGCTGGTCCTGGGCCTGACGCTGGCTTGCGCCGAGCGACCACCCCCTCCTGGCACGGAGGTCGGCCTGTGGATGACCCTTCCCTGGGAAGGCCCGACCCTGTCTCGCGGGGCTGAGTTCAAGCGCGCGCAGGCTCGCGAGCTGGGTCCCAAGGGCAGGGGCGTGAACATCCAGACCCCCTCCGCTGAAGCCCCCGTCTCCTCCTACCTCTCGGTGAGAGTGCTCGAGGAGGCGGTCCGGGGCCGCTGGCCCATGAACGGCATCCACGCGCCCGAACTCTGCGCCAGCATCCACGTCGCCTGTGGCTTCAGGGAGACCGCGTTCGGCCGCATCGACTGCGGCGTCTGTCCCCAGGGCCAGACCTGCACCGCGGACAACACCTGCTGCACGCCCGCGACCTGCGCCTCGCTGGGCCGCTCCTGCGGCACCGTCGTCCCGGACGGCTGCGGCCATTCGCTCGACTGCGGCGCCTGCCCCGTCCGTTGACGCCTCCCGCCCGGGCTCACCGTGCCCGGGCGGCAGTGCCACGAGCTGCCTACGTCCGGCCGCCCTGCAGCTTCCGGTACACGCCCACCACCTGCCCCAGGATCATCGTGGAGCGGAAGTCCGAGCGGTTCACGTAGATGGGCTGCATCGTCGCGTTCGCCGGCTGGAAGCGGATGCGGTCCTGCTCCGGGTAGTAGCGCTTCACCGTGGCCTCGTCCTCGATGAGCGCCACGACGATCTCCCCCGGCTGCGCCGACGGCGTCTTCTTCACGAAGAGGTAGTCCCCGTCGTGGATGCCGTCGTCGATCATCGACTGGCCCTTGACCCTCAGCGCGAACACCTCCCGGCCGTTCACCCCGCCCAGGAGGAAGCTGTCGATCTTGACCGAGTCCTCCATGTGCTCCTGCGCCAGCGCCGGCGCGCCCGCCGCCACCTTGCCCAGCAGGGGGATTTCAATCATGCCGGACTCCCGGCTCTTCATCCCCAGGCCCAACAGCAGCCTCGCCCGCTTGGTGGGCACCAGCGAGCGGCTCTGCTGCTCGCCCCGCGTCAGGTAGCCCTTGCGCTCCAGGGCCTTCAGGTGGTCGTTCACCCCGTTGGTCGACCGGATGTCCATGTGCTCCCCAATCTCCCGGATGGTCGGGGGGAAGCCTCGGACCTCCGTCTCCTTCACGATGAAGGTCAGGATTTCGCGCTGGCGCTCCGTGAGCTCTTCCATGGCCGCACTCCTTCGCTCGGTCGCCCGCCTGCTCTGGCGGTGATGGGCAACAGAATTTCAGTGGCCCATGCTCCCTGAACATACGTGTAGAGTCAATCTGTTCAGTACCCCCACCCATACCCGCCGTGCAGCCCCCCGCCCGCCCTGCTCGCGGCTTGAGGAGGCGCGTTGATCTCGGCGTACACTTGGCGCCGCCGTGTCCGACCTCCGCCACACGCTGCTCTTCGTCGATGACGAGGCCGACGTCCTGGACATCCTCAGCCGGATGTTCCAGCGGCGTTACCGCGTCCTCACCGCCCCCCACGGCAAGGCAGCCCTGGAAATCCTGCGAACCGAGTCCGTGGACGTGCTCGTCACGGACCAGCGCATGCCGGAGATGACCGGCATCGACCTGGTCAACGCCGCCCGGGCGGAGGGCATCGACGTCACCACGCTGCTGCTCACCGCCTACACGGACCCGCAGGACATCATCGCGGCCATCAACCAGGGCCAGGTGTACCGCTACGTCACCAAGCCCTGGGACGTGAACGACCTGCTCATCACCGTGAAGAACGCGGTGGAGTTCGCCCAGCTCAAGAAGGACAAGGAGAAGCTCATCCGCCAGTTGCACCAGCGGGTGGAGGCCCTCTTCGTCCTCTACGAGGTCAGCCGCGCCAGCGCGAACGACCCCGCCAGCTACGACGCCATCATCGACCGCGTGCTCACCGCCGTGGCCCGCGTGCTGCCGTACGACTGCGGCGCGGCCCTCATCGCGCCGGACGGTCAGCGCGGCGCCACGCTGCGCCTGCGCTGCGTGGGCAACGTGGGGGAGGAGGCGCTCCTGGGCGTCAAGGAGTCCATGCTCGGCGCGTACCGCAAGAGCAGCGGCCTGCCGCTGCCGGAGGACCGGGTCATCACCCGCGTCACCGGCACCACCACCCAGGACTCCGCGTCCCCCGTCGTCTACCCCAACCAGCTCACGGTGAACCTCACCGCCGCGGGGAAGCCCGTGGGCATGCTGTCGCTGTTCTCCCACCGCGCGGACGCGTTCACGGAGGACGACGGGCTGCTCCTGGACGTGCTCGCCAACCAGACGGCGGACGCCATCCAGTCGCTGCGCTCCGCGGAAGAAGAGGCCCGCCACCGCATGGAGCGCATGGTCGCGTCCATGGCGGACGGCGTGGTGCTCACCGACGAGAAGAACGACATCGTGGTGATGAACCCCGCGGCCCGCCGCATCCTGCACGCGGGGGAGGAGGGGCAGGGGCCCTCCAACCGGCTGTTGGAGGAGCGCCTGGGCTTCCAGCCGTTCCAACTGGTCCGCAACCTGGAGTACAGCGGCCACCAGGTGCTGCGCGAGGACGTGAAGCTCTTCGACCGCACCGTGCAGACCACCGTGACGCCCGTCAACGACGCGCGCGGCACCCTGCGCGGCGTGTGCGTGGTGCTGCGCGACATCACCGACCAGAAGCGGCTGGAGGAGCGCAAGGACACCTTCGTCTCCATGGTGAGCCACGAATTGCGCACGCCGCTCACCTCCATCACCGGCGCGCTGGACCTGGTCCTCAACCGGATGGCGGGGGACATCAACGAGCGGCAGCACCGCTACCTGTCGCTGGCCAAGGACTCCGCGGAGAAGCTCAACAGCATCGTGGACGACCTGCTGGACCTGTCGAAGTACGCGCAGGGCCGGCTGAAGATGAGCTTCGAGCGCATCTACCTGGAGGAGCTGGTCCAGCGCGTGGTGGAGAAGTACGGGCCCGCCTTCGCGGAGAAGCGCATCCGCGTGGTGCCCCTGCTGCCGCAGCACCCGCTGCGCGCCATGGTGGACCCCAACCGCGTGAACCAGGTGCTCAACAACCTGCTCAACAACGCGGTGAAGTTCACGCCGGAGGGCGGCGAGGTGCGCGTGGAGCTGCGCGCCACGTCCAGCCTGCCCGGCTACGTGGTGCTCTCCTGCTGGAACAGCGGCGACCCCATCCCGGAAGAGAGCCTGGAGCGCATCTTCGACCGCTTCGAGCAGGCCCGCACGCAGGCGAACCGCACCGTGCGCGGCACCGGCCTGGGCCTGCCCATCTGCCGCAACATCGTGGAGGCCCACGGCGGCCGCATCTGGTCCGAGCCGTCCCACAGCGGCGTGCGCTTCATCGCCGTGCTCCCGACGGAGCCGCCCCAGGACGTGCTGTCCCAGGCGGCCGTGGACACGCTCCTGCCGTCGCCGCAGCCCATCCGCCCGGACTCGCGCGGCAAGGTGCTCATCATCGAGGGCGAGCCCGAGGTGGGCCACATCATGAAGGCGCTGCTGGGCGCCCGGGGCTACCGGGTGCGCCTGGCGGCCTCCGCGGAGGAGGGCCTGGCCGCCGCTCGCAACCTCCACCCGGACGTGGTGCTGGTGTCGGTGCGCCTGCCGGACGTGGACGGCCTGCGGCTGGCGGAGATCCTCCGGAATGATCCGGAGACGCGCCGCGCGCCGCTGCTGCTCACCTCCGCGTTCGACGAGCGCCAGCGCGCCTTCCGGGCCGGCGCGGACGCGTTCCTCGTGCGCCCCCTGGCGGGCGACAAGCTGCTGGCCACGGTGGACTCGCTGGCGCGGGGCCGCGCCGGGGCCCAGCACGGGCGCGTGCTGGTGGTGGACGACGACGCGAAGATCGCCTCCATCTGCCGCGAGGTGCTGGAGGGGCTGGGCTTCGAGGTCGGCGTCGCGCACACCGTGGAGGAGGGCCGCCGCTCCCTGCGCGAGCGCAGGCCGGACGCGGTGCTGCTGGACGTCACGCTGCCGGACGGCGACGGGTTCGCGTTCCTGGAGGAGATCAAGGCCGAGCGCGCCAGCGGCCACATCTCCGTCATCTTCATCTCCGCGCGCACGGAGACGTCGTCCAAGGTCCGCGCGCTGAAGCTGGGCGGGGACGACTACATCACCAAGCCCTTCGACGCGCTGGAGCTGGGCGCGCGCGTGGAGAGCATGCTGCGGCGCAAGGAGCAGGAGCTGTCCTCGTCGCCCACCACGCAGTTGCCCGGCTCCACCGCCATCGAGCGCGAGGTGCAGCGCCGGCTGGGCGCGCGCCAGCCGTTCGCGTTCTGCTACCTGGACCTGGACAACCTCAAGGCCTACAACGACTACTACGGCTTCGCGAAGGCGGACGGCGTGGTGCGCCAGACGGGCGACCTGATGCGGGAGGTCTTCCAGCAGGAGGGCGCCCCGGGGGACTTCCTGGGCCACGTGGCCGGGGACGACTTCGTCTTCATCACCTCCGTGGAGTCCGTGGACCGGGTGTGCCAGCGGGCGATTGAACAGTTCGACCGCATCATCCCGCTCTACTACGACCGGCAGGACCGGGAGCGCGGCCACATCGAGGCGGAGGACCGCTTCGGGGAGAAGCGCCAGTTCCCCATCATGAGCGTGTCCGTGGTGGCGGTGATGACGGACGGCGTGGCGCATGATCACGCGGAGCTGGCGCGCCGGGCCGCGGACATGAAGAAGAAGGCGAAGGCCATCTCCGGCTCCGTCTTCCTGCGCAGCGACCTGGAGCGCGTGGTCCGGTCCGTCACCGGATGAGGCTCTACCAGCAGCTCATCCTCTTCATGCTCGCCGCGACGGTGCTGCCCCTGGCCATCGTCGGCTTCCTGCTGTTGTCTCGCTCGGAGCACGCGCTGGCCCAGCGCATCGACGAGCAGCAGCGCGCGCTCGCCACCGCCACCGCCGAGGCCGTGGAGGCGAACCTGATGGAGGTCGTCAACGGCCTGGCCCGCTCCGCGGAGCTGCTGCCCTGGGAGCACGCCACGCCCGAGGAGGTGCGCGGCATGCTGATGCTCCTGTATGGCCAGTCCACCTCCGTGAGCGCGGTCATCCAGGCGGACGCGAAGGGGCAGCCCCTGGGGCCCGCCGTGTTCCGGAGCGCGGAGCCGCTCGAGCGCCACCCCGCGTTCGACGCCGCGAACGTGCGCCAGCTCGCGCACGCGGTGCCGGTGGAGAACTTCCGGGAGGGGGGCAAGGGGCAGGCGGCGCTGGGCAGCGCGTACGTGCACGCGGGCTCGGGCGCGGCCGCCGTGGCGGTGGCGGTGAAGCTGGGGGCCTCGGAGGAGGCGCCGTACGCCATCGCCGAGCTCGTCTTCACCCAACTGGAGGCGCTGCTGGCGCGGCGCGCGAACGAGGGGCAGCGCCTGGAGGTGGTGGACACCGAGGGGCGGGTCCTGGCCAGCTCCCAGCCCGCGCGGCGCATGGCGGTGCTGGAGCCCGAGCTCCGCGAGGCGCTGGAGTCCGCGGTGGATTCGGCGGGCGGGCGCAGCTTCCAACTGAAGGACCCCGCGCGCCGGGTGAGCGTGGCGTGGGTGAACACGCTGGAGATGGGCATCGTCGTGACGGAGGACGAGGCCCTGGCGCTGACGCCCGTGCGGGAGCTGCGCACCACGGTGCTCGCGTCCGTGGCGGGCGCGCTGGTGGTGCTCCTGGCGCTGGGCGCGCTCTTCACCCGGCGGCTGGACCGGCGGCTCGCGGAGGTGGTGCAGGGCGCGGAGGCCTATGGCCGCGGCGAGCTGGAGCGCCGCCTGCGCGTGGAGGGCCACGACGAGCTGAGCGAGCTGGCGTCCACCTTCAACCGCATGGGCGAGGAGCTGGAGGCGTCTCGCGCGCGGCTGATGAGCTGGAACGACGACCTGCGCGTCCGGGTGGAGGAGGCCACGGCGGACCTGCGCGCGGCGCAGCTCCAACTGGTGGAGGCGCAGAAGCTGGCGGCGGTGGGCCAGTTGGGCGCGGGCGTGGCGCACGAAATCAACAACCCGCTGGCCGGCATCCTGGGCAACGTGCAGTTGCTGCTGCTGGACCGCGCGCCGGACGACATGGACTTCGAGACGCTGCGCAAGATTGAACAGAGCGCCAAGCGCTGCAAGGACATCACCCAGAACCTGCTGCGCTTCTCCCAGCAGCGCGAGCGCCCGGACCTGCGGCCCGTGGACCTGAACGCGGTGGTACGCGACGCGCTGAGCCTCACGGAGAACCAGACGCGCGGAGAGGGCATCGACCTGGTGACGGAGCTGGGCGCGGAGCTGCCCCGGGTGAGGGCGGATCCCGGGCACCTGTCGCAGGTGGTGCTGGCGCTCCTGTCCAACGCGCGCACCGCGATGCTGAAGGTGCCGGTGAAGCGGCTCACCCTGCGCACGGGTGAGCGTGACGGGATGTGTACCCTGGAGGTCGAGGACACCGGAAAGGGCATCGCGGAGAGCATCCGGCCGCGCATCTTCGAGCCCTTCTTCACCACCAAGGATGTCTGGTCCAATGTGGGCCTGGGCCTGAGCGTCGCGTGGCGCATCGTCACGGAGGCCGGGGGGACGCTGGAGGTCCGCTCGGAAGAAGGGCGGGGGGCCCGGTTCACCGTGGTGCTGCCCCGGGCATGAAGCCCGCGGCGTGTGGTAGCTAGGACCTTCGCATGGCCGCTCCTCCCTCTCGCAGGCGACAGGCTCCGTTCCTCGCCGGGCTCGTGCTCATCCTGGCCGCGCTGCCGGTGGGCTGGTTCGTCTTCCTGCGGGAGCCCCCCGCGCCGCTGCCGCCCCCCGAGCCGCCCCGCGCCGCCGCGCCGGTGGAGGTCAAGAAGGCGGTGGAGCTGGTGCTGAGCTCCTTCGAGGGGACCGTGGAGGTGAAGCACGGCGAGGCCGGGGCCTGGGAGCCCGCGCGCAAGGACATGCCGCTGCGGCCCACGGACGTGGTGCGCACCGGTCGCGGCTCCTGGGCGGTGGTGCTCAACGGCGAGTCCGTGGAGCTGCGCATGGAGGCCGACACGGAGATCTCCGTGGAGGAGATCTCGAACGAGCTGTCCAAGGTGATGCTGGGCAGCGGCCTCGCCACCGCCACCGTGCGAGGCCGGCCCAACGTCCGCCACACCTTCATCCTGAAGGCGAAGAACGGCGACGCGGAGGCCAGCACCTCGCAGGGTACCTTCACCATGAGCAACAACGGCAAGGGCACCGTGAGCGTGGGCACGCGCGAGGGCGACGTGAAGCTGACCGGCAAGGAGGGCCGGTTCGTCATCGTCCGCGCCGGCCAGCAGTCCATCGTCCGCCCCGGCAAGGCCCCCACCGAGCCCGCCCCCATCCCCAGCAGCGTGTTCCTGAAGATGCAGTGGCCCAAGGGCAGGACGCAGCGCACGCAGGAGGTCGCCATCTCCGGCAGCACGGTTCCCGGCAGCCGCGTGACGGTGAACGGCGCCAGCGTGCTGACGGATGAAGAGGGGAACTTCAAGCTCGGGGTCCCTCTCGAGAAGGGCAAGAACACCGTCCATGTGAGCGCCGTGGGGGTGGGCGGCGCGCGCCAGGAGGAGCAGCGCGAGCTGGTCCTGGACACGCCCCCGCCGAAGAAGCCGGGGACGCTCAAGGTCGATACGAACGTCTTCCAGGAGCGCGTCGGCGGCACCTCGCCCTGATCCACCCGGCGGGCCCGCGGGTCGTCCAGGAGCGGGCCCACCCGCCGGGTGGGGTGGGATGCTGGAGGTGTCCGCGGGTTCGACGCAGGGGCCCTTCGCACGGCCAGCACTACCAAAGTGGTGCAGTCCCGGCGGAGGGCCTTGTAGAGTCGGGAAGCCCTGGAACGTCTCCTGCTCTCCGCGATGGTCTTGGTTTGTGCCCCGGTCTGGGCGGCTTCGCTGGAGCTGCTCGGCCCGGACGTGCCCGTGCCGCCCGAGGGCTTCACGGTCGCGGTGGTGCGCCGGGACGCCGGGGGACAACCGGTGGCGTTCACCCCGTCGTCGGTGACGGCGGAGGGCGCGGAGCTCAAGCCCGGACCGGAGTCCCCGCCGCTGCGCACCTACGTCGTCGTGCCCCAGGCCCGGGCGCGCGAGGTGGTGGTGCGCGTGAAGGGCGACGGCGAGGAGGCCCAGGCCCGCTATGACGTGGGGCCGCCCGCGAGCCGCATGGAGCTGTCGCTGGAGCCCGCGCTGCCGGTGAAGGGGCGCGACACGGAGGCGACGCTCACCGTGAAGCGGCTCCGGCCGGACGGGACGCCGGATGACAGCGGCGCGCCACCGGTGCTGCGCGCGAGCACCGGGCAGGTGGAGGGGCTCCAGCGCACGGGGCCGGGCACGTACACCGCCCGGTACGTGCTGCCCCCCACGCGCCTGCCCGAGGCGGCCATCCTCGTCGCGCTGTCCGCGTGGCCGCATCCGCAGTCGGTGCACGGGGCGTACGGGCGGCTGCTCGTGCCGCTGGCCACGTCGGTGAACCTGCCCGGCCAGAGCGAGCCCGGAGGCCAGGTGTCGCTGGAGGTGGCGGGGACGCGCTTCGGGCCCGTGCCGGTGGACGCGCAGGGGCGCTTCGTGCTGCCGCTGGTGGTGCCTCCCGGCTACTCGCTGGCGCGGGGCGAGGTGAAGGACGAGTCGGGCCACGTGGAGCGCCTCAGCATCGACCTCCAGTTGCCGCCCACGGATGGCCTTGCGTGCGTGCTCAACCCGCAGCGGCTGCCCGCGGACGGCGTGTCCCAGGCCCGGCTCCTGTGCGCGACGAGCGATCCGAAGGGGCAGCCCGTCGCCGACGCGCGCGTCACGGCGAAGGCGAAGTACGGCCGGCTGGAGGGGCCCCAGCGCGACGCGAACGGCATGCTGGAGTGGCGCTACACTGCGCCGCGCACGCTCGCGGCGGATGAGCGCATCGACGCGGCGTGGCCGCAGCGGGGCCCGGGCTCGCGCGAGTCGCTGCCGATGCAACTGGTGCAGGGCCCGGTCCGCGACGTGACGGTGTCGCTGCCCGAGCCGCTCGTGCACGCGGGCTCGGTGGCGCGGCTGGTGGTGACGGCGCGGGACGCGGCCGGACAGCCCCGGCCGGAGGCGAAGGTGGTGGTGACTTCGCCCCTGGGGACCCCCGGCCCGGCGGTGGAGTCCCCGCCGGGGACGTTCACCGTGCCGTGGACCGCTCCGGAGAGCGGGTGGGGTTCGAGCACGGACGTGACGGTGGCCGCCTATGGACCTGTCGGGACGGAGCCCGCGCGGCTCGCGGTGTGGGCTCGGGGACCGCTGCTCGTCGCGGGCGTGGTGGACCTGGCGGGCTGGCCGGTGCCCCGTCAGCCGCTGCGGGTGAACGGCTTGAACCGGTCCACGGGCGAGGACGGGACGGTCATCCTGGGAGGGCGGATGCCTGGCACGTTGCGCGTGTCGCACGCCGTGTGGCCGGGGCTCGACGTCACGGTGCACGTGCTGGGGCCGCAAGGGCCGGTGTTCCCGGACTCCGCGCCGCTGGTGCCCGCGCCCGTTGTGCAGCGCGTGGAGTTGGCGCCGCCGCTGCCGGTCAACGTGCGGGTGCGCGTGGAGGGCGCCCGGGTGACGTGCTGGGTGGAGGACGCGAGCGGGCAGGTGCTGAAGGACCGCCCGGTGCACATCGCCCTGTCGGAGGGCGAGCGCGGTGACCTGTCCGTGCAGGACGGGCTCACGCGCTTCACGGTGCAGGGCGTGAAGGGCCCCGTGAGCGTGTCCGTGGCGGACGTGCGCACCGGCGTGACGGCGGTGGAAGAGGTGCGGCCTTGAGCGCGGGGGCGTGGCGGAGGGCCGCGCTCCCAGGCGCGAGCGGGGGCTTCCTGCTCGCGCTGCTCCTGGTGTCGTCCGTGGCGTCCGCGCAGTCGCTGTCGTCGGACCTCCCGACCCAGGCCTCGACCGTCGCCGGGCGCGTCTGCGTGGACGTGGACGCGGACGGGCTCTGCGGACCCGACGAGCCCGGGCTCGGGGACGTGCGCCTGGTGCTGGCCACCGGCCGTGAGGTGCGCACGGATGCCTTCGGCCGCTACCACCTCACCGGCGTGGACTCGCGCGTGCCGGACCTGTCCGGCGGCCCGCACCTGCGCCCCGGCCGCCATGCGCTGAAGGTGGATCCGCGCAGCCTGCCGCCGTCCAGCCAGGTGTTCCCCCGCGTCGCGACCGTGGAGGTGCCCTGGGGCGCCGCCGTCCTCCAGGACTTCTGCGTGCGCCTGCCGCCCTCGCGGCCTCCCGCGGCCCCCGCCGCCGCCCCCGCCCGTCCCCCCGAGGCCCGCGCCGCCAACGGCGGACTGCGCTTCCTCATCAGCGGTCACGCCTCGCCCGGCGACCGGGTCCGCGCGGGCGACGTGGACGCGACCGTGGAGGACTCCGGCGCGTGGCTGGCGACGGTGCCGCTCCAGCCGGGCCCGAACGTCATCACCATCACCGCCACCTCACCGGGCGGCGCGGTGGAGTTCACCCAGCAGTCCTTCGAGGTGGTGCGGCGCGGTGAGCGCGGCTGGCTCGTCATCCCTCGGGAGAAGGCGCGCCTGGGCGCCGTGCGCGGGCTCTCCGCGGACGCGCCGCTGCCCGCCGGAGAGACCTTCCTGCGGCTGGAGGTGGCCCCCGGCACCGCGGTGTCGACCCCCGACACCCAGCTCGTCGCGGGGCCCGAAGGCGAGGTCCGCCTTCCCGTGCGGCTCGTGCCAGGGCGCAACTCCGTCCGCGTCTCGCTGGCGCCGCCAGGCCAGCCCGCGAGCGCCGTGACGGTGTCCGTCGAAGCGCGTGCCCAGCCCTTCGTCGTGGGCCTGCTCGACGTGGAGGGCAGCATCGCGCCCGCGGGCGGTGGCTTCCGGTTGAGGGGGCGCGGCGCGCTCCACGGCGAAGCCCAACTGGGGCCCGTGCAGGTGGTGGGCGAGCTGGACCTCACCGACACCGACCTGCGCCAGTTGGACGACGCGCCGCTCGCGGACTGGCTGCGTCCCCGGAGGCCCGAGCGCTTCGACCGCTGGCCCGACCCCGACCTCGCTCCGGCGGAGTGGGGCGACACTTCCGTGTCCCTCACGCCGAACCCCACGGAGGGGCGTCTGCGCCTGGAGGCCCGGCACGAGCAGTACGGCCGCGCGGGCTTCGGCACCTACCGCGCGCTGCTGCAGGACCGCGAGGTGGGCCGCTACCACCGCCCGCTCTTCGGCCCCTACGCGGAGCTGACGGAGCAACTGGGCCCCGTGAGCGTGGGCCTGGACGCGTTCGCCGGCGGGCTGGTGGACCCCACGCGAGGCCTGGCCGCGACGCCCGCGCACGAGGAGCTGCGGGCCACGGGCGGCAGCCTCTACTACCTGGGCGGCGGCACCGTGGCGGAGGGCTCCGAGCTGGTGCGCGTGGAGGTGCGCGACGGCGTCACCGGCCTGCCGCTGGGCGAACAGCACCTCGTCCGGGGCCGCGACTACGACATCGACTACCTCGCCGGCCGCATCCTCCTCGCGCGCCCGCTGTCGTTCCTCTCCGGCGCGGCGCTCCTGCGCACGGACGCGCTCACCGAGGCGCCGGAGCCGGTGCTCGTCGTGGACTACGCCGTGCTGCACGCGGGAGATCCGCGCGACTCGGTGGGTGGCGAGGCGTGGGCGCGCTGGCGCGACACCACCGTCGGGCTGTCCGCCGTGCGCGAGCGCCGGCTGGGGGCTCCCTTCCAGCTCCTGGCGGGGCGGGGCCAGACGCGGCTGGGGGGCTACTCGCTCCTCGCGGAGGCCGCGAGCAGCCGGGGCATCGCGGTCGAGCCCAGCGTCTTCGGCGTGTCGGACGACGGCGGCCTGTCCTTCCTCCGTCCTGCGGGTTCGCGGGACGACCACGGCGGCGCGGTGACCCTGCGCCTGAGCGGTCCCGGCGTGCTGGGGCCCGGCCATGGCGGCACCGTGGACGCCGCGTGGCGCGAACGTTCCCGGGGCTTCTCCGACGGCGCGCACCTGGACGCGGCCCGCTTCCGGCAACTGTCCCTGCGCGTGACGCAGCCCGTGGGCCCGGTGGCGCTCACGCTCCTGGGCGACGAGCGGCGCTCCGCGGATCCGCGCCTGCCCTTCGAGGACACGCCCTTCGGCGCCCGCACGCTGGGCGCCGCCGTGGCCTATGAGCGCGACGAGGGCGGCGTGCGCCTGGAGCTGCGCGATAGCTGGCTGCGCGCCACGGTGGTGCCCGGCCAGGGCGACGCGCTCGAGGGCGGCCGGACGTCCCTGGGCGTGGCGGGGCACTACGCGCTGAGCCCCCGCCTCACCCTGTCCGCGGGCCACCGGCAGCGGCTGCACGAGCGCGGCGATGGCCCGGGCCGGATGAACGACACGTTCACCTCCGCGGGCGTGGAGGTGAGGGTGGACAACGACGCGTCCGTGGGCGTGAAGGGCGGCTGGGGCCCGGAGCTGGGCCCGCAGGCCTGGCTGGACGCGCGCGTGCGGCGCGGGCGCGAGACGTACTACGGCGGCTACTCCGTGGACGTGGACGGTCCGGACTTCGGCGCGGGCCGCGCGGTGACGGGCGCGCGCACGGAGGTCGGGGACGGCACCACCGTGTTCGTGGAGGACGTGAGCGCGCACGACGCGCAGGCGATCCGGCGGGCCCGCGCCGTGGGCTTCCAGTGGGCGGCGGGACAGAGCGGCTTCAGCGCGGGCGCCCGCTACGAGCGCGGCGTGCGCAACCCGCTGGACATCCAAAGTGACCTCACGCGCGACGTGGCCAGCGTGTCCGCGCAGTGGCTGCGCGAGCGCTTCCGCGCGGACGTGCGCGCCGAGCTGCGCCACGAGGAGGGCACGCCCGCGCGCGGCGGCTCGGGCCCGGTGGACCGCACCCAGGTGGTGCTGGCGCTGGCCGCCGAGGGCCAGTTGATGAAGGACGTGACGGCCTCCGGACGGCTGGACTTCGCGCACACCGCGGGCCGGGAAGGGCTGGAGGCCCGGTTCGCGGAGGGGTTCGCGGCGCTCGTCTGGCGGCCCGGTCCCTGGCTGGTGGTGGCCCGCTACGGCCTCACGCGCGAGCTGTCCCCGGGCGCCCGCTTCGCCTTCGGGGACCGGGTGCTCCAGACGGTGTCGCTGATGCCGGCGGTGCGGCTGGGCGAGCGGCTCTCCGTGGCGTCCGGCCTGCACGTCGGACGCTCCAGCCTGGGCGAGTCCGCGCGCTGGGTGTGGACGGGCACGCTGCGGCCCTCGGTGCGGGTGCTGGGCGGACTGGAGGTCGCGGTGGAGGCGGCCCGGCGCACGTCGGCGGCGGACGACCAGGGCCTGACGGCGCTCCGGCCCGAGGTGGCTTACCGGCTGGACGAGCGCCTGCGGGTGGCCCTGGGGTACACCGTCCTGGGCTTCAGCGGTTTGGGTCTGGAGGCCGAATCGGACCATGCTCCGGATCGCCTCTATCTCCGGGCGGAAGTGGCCTGGTAGGCGCCGGGCGGAGGGACGTCGAACGTGCGAGTCGGGTGGATCATCCTGGGGCTGGGGTTGTGCGCGGGAGCGGCTCGCGCGGAGTGGACCTACATCCAGACCCAGGCGGGGACCCCGAGGGACGTGACCGTCTTCCGGCCCGGCTTCTTCGCCGTGGCGACCGACGGCCAGCTCTACGTGTCGCGCGATGGCGTCGTGACGACCGTGAACGTGGGCATGGCGGGCAGCTTCCTGCGCGGGGCCAACTGCGTGGTGGGCATCCGTCTGGACGGGACGCTCCAGAGCGTGGGCGGCTGCTCCCCCACGGATGACGGCAAGCGCCTGTTCCCCGACGACGGCAATGACTACGCGGTGCGCGCCGTGCGCGTCACGGCGGACGCGGGCGTGGGCTACGCCGTCGCCGCCGAGGGGCCCTTGCAGACGCCGCAGTTCCGCAGCTCGCTCCTCCCGAAGGAGGGCACGGCCGAGTGGGGCACCCTGATGACCCCGCAGACGGACCTGAGCGCCCAGCCGCAGCTCGCGGTGCTGCCCCCCCAGTCGGATGGGCTCCCCCAGGCGCTGTTCTCCGTCTCCGCAATCAAGGCGAACTTCCTCTGGTATCGGGGCACGGGCGCGGTGTCCTACATCGCCACGGGCATCGCCGCTCCGAACTGGGCCCGCAGCGTGGCCCTGCTGCCGGGCCCGGTGGCGGATCAGCCGCTCGCGTTCTTCGGCAACGATTCGGGGCTGTTCCGGGGCACGCTGGGCGGCTCCACCTATCCGTTCGATCCCATCCTGCTGGCGCCGGGTTCGGTCGACGCGCTCGCGCTCGACGTGGCGAGCGGCTCCAGCGCGGGGACGGGCTTCGGGCTGCTGCTGCTCAAGCAGAAGTCGGACGGCAAGGTGGCGGCGTACAGCGCGGAGCCGGTGGTTCCGCCCGCGCTCCCGGGCACGGTCTGGCGGCAGAACACGGAGCTGCCCGCGGGCATCACCCACTCCGCTTCGCGGATGGCCTGCGCGGACGCGTCCTACTGCGTCGCCATCCTCGACGGGCCCGCGCAGAACGTCCTCATCTACCGCAACGCGAGCCCACCCACCGTGAGCGAGCTGCCCGCCAGCATCAGCGTCGACGAGGGGACGACCCAGGACGTGCAGCTCAAGCTGCGCGATCCGGACGGCGACGCCGTGCGGCTGTCGGCCACGGTGCGCGCGCCGGGCAGCCCCATCACCGTCGTCCCGTCACCGCTCGACTCGCGCGAGGACAGCGGGCTCAAGCTGACGCTCACCGCGCCCTCGGGCATCTGCGCGTCCCAGACGTCGTTCCTGGACGTGGTGGCTTCGGACGGCCTGCTCGCGCACGACACGCCGAAGGCGGTGTCGCTGGTGCTGAACCACACCGTGAAGCCGGGCGCGCCCCAGGTGGCTGTCAACGCGGAGGACGGCAACGACTTCTTCATGGGAGGGCCCTCCGGCACCTTCACCGCCACGCGCGGCGCCACCGGCTGCGAGCCCGTCAGCTACACGTGGACGACGCCCGCCGGGGCACCCAGGCTGGACGCGAAGGCGGGCGTGGCCACGTTCACGCCTCCCTCCACCCGGGAGGACCGCTGCAAGCCGGGCACGGCCGCCTTCGACTACGCGGTGCGCGCGAGCGACGGCGAGCTGGAGTCCCCGTCCACGACCGTCCCGGTTCGACTCCATCCGTGGGGCCCCCCCGAGGCCCCGTTCAGCAGCGCCGCGCGTGACGTCTTCTCCGGCGCGGCCTTGATTCCCCAGGCGACCCACCTGTGCGGAGGCTCTCCCGGGACGCCAGGGCTGCCGCCGGTGTCCACGTTCTGGTCCGTCCTGGAGAACCCCGCGAACGTGTCGGTGACGGCGCTCCAGGGGAACGACCGGCATCCCGTGGGACAGAACCCCACCGAGGGCAACTCCGTGCTGCTCGCGGGGGCGACGTGCGTGGACACCCTGAAGCTGAAGCTGCGCGCCTTCAACCGCATCACCGTGGACGGCTTCGCGCTCGACAGCCCCGCGTCCGACGTGGAGGTCGCGGTGAAGCCGCGCTGGGTGCCCCTGGAATCGGTGAGGACCCTGGTGGAGCTGGCCCCCGCGGAGGAGCGCATGCTGCGCGGCCACGTGAAGACGGATCCGCCGCTCAACTGCACGGGCATGCGCCCCCTCACCACGGTGGTGACCCTGGAGGACCCGGCCGACCCCGGCAAGGTGTTCGACACGTGGACGTCCACCGGCGGCGGAGGCGACTTCGCGCTGGACCTGCCCCCCACGTGCGGCAGCGCCCACTACACCGTGCGGGCGCGCGTGCACGAGGCCCTGGCCGAGGGCGCCGTCATGGCGCCGGAGGCGACGACGGACTTCTCCCGCCTGGCGCGCGACGTGGTGCTGGGCGAGCTGAGCGGTGAGCTCATCGCCACCTGCGGCGTGGGCGCCCGGGGCACGCTGCGCCAGACGATCCCGGAAGGGGCGTGCTCGGCGGTGGACCTGACGTGGGCCCGTGGCGGAGGGCCGGAGCTGGAGCCGCTCGTCGCCGAGGGGGACTCGGTGTCGCTGGCCACGGTGGACACGCAACTGGAGTCCCTGGTGGGTGAGCTCGTCACGCTGAACGTGTCGGCCGTGGGCGAGGGCGCCAGCGGGGCGGCGCGCGAGCACTCGGTGCGCATCGGCGCGCGGCCCTTCGTGACGGTGGAGCGGCGCACGGAGACGGGCGAGGGCATCAACGCCGGCCAGGTGGGCGTCACGGTGACGCTGCGCAACGACACCGCATGCGACGTGAGCTCCATCCGCTACCAGGAGACCGTCACGGGCGCGCAGTGGGTGCCCCAGAGCGTGACGTTGAATGGCCGGCCGGTGACGCCGGCGGAGGCGTCCGCACAGCACTTCGCGGTGGAGCCGGTGCCGCTGCCCGCGGGCTCGACGGCGAAGCTCACGTACGTGGTGCGCACGGCGCTCCTGGCTCCGCCGAAGTACTCGGGCACGGCGTCGCTGCGCGAGGTCGTCGTGTCGCGCGCGGAGCCGCCGCCTGACTCCACGTCAGGGTGCGGGTGCTCCGGCGGGGGCTCGGGCGTGACGGCGTTCGGGCTGGGCGCGCTGGCGTGGGCCGCGCGGCGGCGGCGGGGCGTCAGAGCCCGAAGCTGATGCGCTGGCGGCGGTTGGGCGTCTGCTGCCGCTCCTCCAGCACGCCGGACAGCTCCAGGCCGCGCAGGGTGGACAGGGCCTCGCGCTCGGACAGGTCCGTGAGGGCGAGCAGGTCCTCCACCGTCTTCGTGCCGTCCGCGAACGCGAGCAGCATCGCCTGGGGCCCCGCCAGCTTCAGCTCGTGCAGGCCGTAGGGCGGATCCGCCGTGGGGAACAGGCGGCGTCCGGGCGCCATGCGCTGGCGCAGCGCCACCAGCGTCTCCGTGCGCGCGACCCCCTCCAGGATGAGGTCGCCGGGGAAGAGCGACAGCGGCACCAGGTCCGCGCGCTGCGGCCGCATGGGGCTGAAGCCGTAGCCGCCCTCCGTCCACGCGAACGTGGACCAGAGGATGTCCTTCACCTGCTCCTCCAGGAGCTGGCGGCGCTGCTTGGGGCTGAGCAGGCCGCGCTTGAGCAGGGCGTCGCCGGTGCGCAGCGAGTGCTCGCGCGCGTAGCCCGTGGCCTCCGCGAGCTGGGCCTCCGTGAGCGCGCCCTTGCGCAGGCAGAAGCGGCCGAAGCGCTCCGGGGCCAGGTTGGAGGCGGCGTACACCACGCGGCCCGCCTCGAAGTAGACGACCTTGAGCACGGTGCCCTGGCGCAGCTTCAGCTCGCCGTGGTGGCGCGCTTCGTAATAGGCGTTGAGCAGCCGCGGCACCGACGTGTGCGCCAGGTCTCCGCCGAGCGACCACTCCGGCAGTTGGCGCCGCTGACGCACGGGCGCGGGCGCGGCCTCCGTCCACACGGCGTCGCGCTGCGCGAAGGGCAGGGGCAGGGCCTCCGATACGCCGGGGGCCTCTTCCGGGGGCGCGGGTTCGGCGGGCTCGGGCGGGGAGAGGACGGACGCGAGCGCGGGGTCCTCCGCGGGCGGCTCCTGGACCAGCTCCTCCAGGACGAGCAGGTCCACCTCGTCGAGCAGCTCCCCGTGCGTCACGGGCGGCACGCCCGCGGCCTCCTCCAGCGCGCTGATGACGACGTCCAGCTCGAAGGGCTTCTCGAAGAAGGCGCAGGCGCCGTGGACCTTCATGGCCTCCTGGGCGAAGCGGTCGCCCTTGTAGACGCCGCTGACGGCGATGGCGGGGATGCCGTGCGCGCGCAGGGCGCCCAGCACCTCGCTGCCGCGGATGTCCGGCAGGAGCAGGTCCACCAGCGCGGCGTCGAAGCGCGAGTGGGGGCCCAGCGCCTCCAGCGCGGACTCGCCCGTGAAGACGGTGAGCGCCTCATGGCCCCGGGTCTCCGCGACCGTGGCGATGAGGGAGGCGAGTTCCTGGTTGTCCTCCACGATGAGCAGTCGCGCCATGGGCCGGCAGACCCTACCATCAACTCCATGACGGACGTTCAGGGCTTCCACCACGTGGCGATTCAGGCGAGGGACGTCGAGCGCGTGACAGCGTTCTATCGGGACCTGCTGGGCTTTCCGGAACTGAAGCGCCACCTGCGGGAGGACGGCACCCTGCGGAGCGTCTGGGTAGGCGTCCCCGGGGGCGCCTTCCTGGCCATCGAGGCGGTGGACGGGACGCCGGAGGTGGTGCCCTTCCGCCATCCGGCGCCGGGGCTGCTGATGCTCGTGTTCCGGATACCCCGCGAGGCGCGGGGTGGGGTGGTGGAGACCTTGGCCCGCGCGGGTGTGCCGTTGGAGCACGAGACGCGCTGGACGCTCTACGTGAGGGACCCGGAGGGCAACCGGGTGGGGCTGAGCCACCATCCGGACGACTAGGGGCGCGTGCCCGGCCGGGTGCTTGCGGAGGGTCACGGGGCATGGCTACAAGCGGCCCCATGCGCCTGGGTGAACTGCTGGTGAAGGACGGCCTGGTGTCGGCGGCGGGGCTGGAGGAGGCGCTGGAGTCGCAGGTGGTCCATGGCGGCCGGCTGGGGACGAACCTGGTGGAGCTGGGGCTGTTGTCCGAGCAGGACCTGGCCAAGGCGCTGGGCCGGCTGCACAACTGCGCCTACGCGTCCGGGGAGATGGTGCCCGACCCGAAGGCCGTGGCGCTGGTGAACCCCAACGAGGCGGACGACAAGGAGTACCTGCCGATGCGGGCGGACGCGACGCGGTTGAGCGTCGCGGTGGTGAACCCGCACGACTTCACGACGTTGGACGCCATCGCGTTCAAGACGGGCAAGCGCGTGGTGCCGGTGGTCATCCCGGAGTTCCGGATGAACCAGTTGCTGCGGCGGCACGCGAAGGCGTTCCGGCAGTTGCGGGCCATCGACATGAACGCCGTCCGCCCGAGGCCCGCGAAGGGCGCGGCGGCGGAGCTGCAGAAGGCCGCGGAGCGCCCGCCGGACCTGATGAGCGAGGAGGAGTTCCAGTCCGTCTACGCGCAGGCGCTGCGCGGCGGTTCGGACGCGGAAGCGGACGTGCTGGAGGGGGAGATCATCATCACCGGCGAGGAGGTGGTGGAGGCGCCCGTGACCGCGCCGCCCCAGGGCCGGCCCGCGATGCCGGCGCAGGCGCGTCCCACAGCGCCCGTGCCGCCGCGAGTGGACATCCCCGCGCACATCGCTCCGTCCGTCCCGGCGCAGGGAGTGCCCGCGCAAGCGGCCCGTGCCGCGAGCACGGCGGGGCAGGGCGCGGCGAAGCAGGGAGTGCCCGCGCACGTCGCGGCGCAGGCGGGAGCGCAGGGCGTGCCCGCGCACGTCGCGGCCCAGGCCGGTGCGGCGGGCGCGATGCCTCCGGGAGCCGCGCCGACTCCGCCCGTGGCCGCGAAGCCGGTGGCCCCTCCTCCCACGCCGCTTACGTTCCCGGAGGCCCAGGCGGAGCTGGGACGCAGCTCGGACCGCGAGGACGTGGCCCGCACGGTGCTTCGCTTCGCCATGGGCAAGTGGCGCCGGTGCCTGCTGCTGTCCGTGCAGGGCAACCTCGTCACCGGCTGGCACGGCATGGGGCAGGGCGTGAGCGACGAAGGCGTCCGCCGCATCGGCGTGCCGCTGCGGGACCAGAGCACGTTCCGCCTCGTGCGCGACCTGCGCTCCCACTTCGTCGGCCCGGTGAAGCGCGACGCGGCGATGGGCATGTTCTACCGCCTGATTGGCGGAGGCTTCCCCTCGACGGCGGTCATCCTGCCGCTGCTCGTGCGCGGCAAGGTGGTCCACCTGCTCTACGTGGACAACGGCGCGGAGCAGTTCACCCCGCCGGACGTGGGCGAGCTGCTCATCCTCTCCCAGGGCGTCGGCCGTTCGTACGAAGCGATGATGCGGCGTCGCAAGAGCGCGTAGCGCGGCCCCGCGCGAAGGCTCAATCGCTGCCGGTGGACCGCTCCGGCGTGCGGGTCAGTACGGGCAGCGCATCCGGACGGTCCCACAGGACGAAGTGGCTGCACCCGTCCAGCTCCACCACCTTGAGCCCCGGCATCGCGCGCCCGGCGCTCTCCCGCATGGACGCGGACTCCAGCACCCGGTCCTTCCCCGGGACGAGCAACGTGCCGCGCCGCACGTTGCCGAACAGGGACGCATCGCGTGCCTGGCTCCACGCTTCGATGTCCCGCAGGTTGGCCATCATCGTCGCCACCCGCCTGGGGTTGAACGGGAAGGCCATGATGAGCTCGCGTTTGCGAGCATTCTCCAGCGGCCCCCACGCGCCCCGGTTGTGCTTCGCGATGGGCGCGAGCCGCCACAGCGGGATGAGGAACGGCAGCAGCCACAACTGCGAGGGCGTCAGGCTCCGGTAGGGGCGGGCCTGCGGGAGCACGGGCGCCTCCAGCACCACCTCCACCCGTTCGAAGAGGTCCGGCCGCAGCTTCGCGGCCTCCAGCACCACGGCGCCTCCGCGCGAATGTCCATGGACGCGCACGACGTCCGTGCGGGGCAGGTGCTCCAGGGCCTGCACCAGCACCGCGGCGTCATGGGCGATGGTGCCCTCCGGCTCCACCGGCACCTTCGCCCAGGGGGCGGACGCCTCGCGAGGGTCGGTGATGGGCAGGTGGTAGTCGCAGCTCGTCAGCAGGATGAGCTGGAGGTCGGGCTCGCGGTAGTGGTGCGTGAAGTAGCGCATGTCCGCCACGAAGCCGTGCATGACGATGACCGTGGCGCGGGGCTGCTCGCAACGACGCTCCGCGATGACGGCCTTGCCCACCCGGTAGACGTGTCCGTCGAAGGGCTCGCTCGCGCGGGGCGTGCCCACCCGGTGCATCAACCACCAGCGCGCGGTGGGCACCAGCACGGCGGCGCCAGCGAGGACTCCAAGAGCGACGAACATGCATTCACCCGGGGCGGGAAGGGCAGCCGTGCCTCGCGGCGGACGGTCCCGTCACACAGCGGCCATCATAGAGGGGAAGGCCTCGCGCGCCCTACCTGACGACGCTGAGGGTCCGGATCTGCGCGTTGATCCACGGGATGTAGTTGGAGCCCCACTGTCTCGAAGGGGGCCTGCTCGGCCTCCAGACCACCGCACCCGAGAAGACCGACCGCTACGACGACTCCGCTCATGAAGCGCATGCATGCTCCTGTTCAAGTGCGGAGCGGGACCGCAATCTGCGTGCCGCGTTCATGCGCCCTGGACGTGCGACGGCCCGTCGCCGTGTGGCATGGCAGCGGAGGTTCATGACGCGTCAGCGGATGGCCAGACTCAGGGGGCCATGGGGAGGAGCGCGTCGCGTGCGAGGTCCCTGGAAGGCCCGCGCACCACCAGCCTGCGGGCCTTCTGGAACAGCGGCACGGGCGGATCCTCCACCACGTACACTCCCCAGTAGTACTCGCCGGGCGCCAGGCCGGGCAGCACCACCTGTTGAGGACTGCCCTCGCGCGCGAGCACCGGCTGCCGCAGCTCCCGGTCGCGCGCGACGACCAGCCGGTATCGCGGCGCTCCACCCGTGGACTGCCACGCGAAGACCAGGTCCTCGGAGGCCGAGCCAGCCGGGGCCACGTAGCCATCGCGTGGCGTGACGAGCAGCCCCCGGGGCCGCTGGCGCTCCACGAAGATGCGGCGGGCGAAGCCGGGCTCACTGGGCCGTCCCTCCGCGTCCAGCGCGGCCACGCGCCAGACGAACATGCCGGGCTCTGGCGGGACGAACGTGAAGTCCGAGCCCTGCACCTGCGCATCCACGATGCGTTGGGTGAAGCCCAGGTCGCGCGCCACCAGCACCTGGTAGCTCCGAGCGCCCTCCAGCGGCCTCCAGCTCAACGGGATGCGCAGCTCCGGACTCCACGCGATGCGCGCGTCCACACCCGGGGAGAGGCTGGTGGGGAAGGGCGGCCCGTCGTGTTCGGCGTCCTCCAGGCCGCGCGCGACGTCCAGCCAATTGCCGGCATCGAGCGTGCGGCGGTGCGCGCCCTCGGACAGCAGCAGCCGGCCTCGCGAGACGCTGAGGTGCATGCCGCGCGGGGTGCGGGTGACGCGGAACTCCGCGGGGCCGGCGTGCGCCTCCACCGTGAGCGCCACCTGCCGCCCGTTGTCTCCGCGAAGCACGAGCGGCCCGTCTGGCGGCGCGTCCTCGGGCAGCAGCCCCCGGGCCGTGCCTGACTCCAGCGCCACCACCGAGCCGCCGCCCGCCGGGGCCGAGGGCCGCTCCACCCTCACCACGGTGCGCTCCTCCAACTCGATGCGGCCACCGCCCCGAAGCTCGATGCGCGTGGACGCGTCCGGCCCGGTACGTACCCAGTCGCCGGAGCGGAACGTGGCGCCCGCCTCGAACGGCTCCCAGTACGCGTTCGTCGTGCGCAGCGTTTCGACCGGGCCGCGCGCGACAGCGCAGGTGGCCACGATGGCGGACAGCTCCCGCGATACGGCCTGCCCCGCACCTTCTTCGTCCGAGGTCCGCGAACAGCCCGCGACCATCAGAAGCAGGACGCACCCCAAGGCACTTCGACGCGGAGATCCCGACGCTCGCATGACCTCATGCCTACGGAAACCCGACGTCCGGCGGATCTCCAGCGACGCCGCGCCCTCATGCGCAAGGGGCAGGCTCATCGCCCCAGCCACCCCAAGGGCGTCTTGCCAGCCGGTTCGTCCAAGAACCGGCTCCGGCCGCGCGCAGTGCTCCGCTCCGGTCGCCGCGCCCGCATGGGGAGCGCTCATCGCACCCTCCAACCCGAAGGGGTCCTGCGCAGCTCCTCCTCCAAGAACCGAAGCTGGACGCGGGGCGCGCTCCGCTCGGGTGCCGCCTCCAGCGCGGCGCGCAGGTGCGCCATCGCCTCCGTGAGGTCCCCTCGCTGCGTGGCCTCCGCCGCCAGTCGCTCGAACGCATCCGCCAGCGCCGCCAGCCGCGAGCGCACGCGCGGATCCTCGGGCCGCAGCGCCCGCGCGGCCTGCAACTGCGCCAGCGCCGTGTCCTCCCCCGCGCCCGACAGCTTCGCCACCGCGATGAGCCGGTCCGCTCGGGACAGGCGCCCGGCCAGCTCCACCTCCCGCGCGCGCAGCGGCCACAGCAGCGCCGCGCCCGTCGCGCAGAGGACGGTGAGCGCCAGCGCGCCCCACCGCAGCGCGGTGCCATGCCGCGCGACCGCCAGCTTCGCGGCCACCGGGATGCGCTGCTCCACGGCGACGCGCCACCGGCGGTAGCGTGGGAACGCGTGCGGCCGGTCCCTGCCCCGCGCGGTCCCCATCAGCACCTCCGTCTCGCGCCGGGTCCGGTCCAGGGCTTCGCCGAACAGCTCGTGCATCGTCTGCACCAGGTCGAAGGGCGGCAGCGCGCTCCGCACGCGCTCCAGCGCCTGCCGCAGCACCTTCGCGCTGGGCGCCCGGGAGGACGGCTCCGGCGCGGTGGCCCACTGCACCAGCCGCTCCAGCTCCGGCGTCACCTGGAAGTTGAAGTGCGACGGCTTCAACAGCCCGGGCGGCCCCTCCGTGCCGCCGGCGGCCTCCGACGCCCGGTGCAGCGTGAGCAGCTCGTAGAGCACCAGCCCCATGCCGTGGATGTCCCACGCGGGATCCGGTCGCCCTCCGGCGGCCTGCTCCGGCGCCATGTACGCGCGCTTGCCCACCACCAGCAGATCATTCCCGCTGGCGATGCTGGCGGACGCCACCCCCATGTCCACCAGCTTCACCTCGCCGTGCAGCCCCACGAGCACGTTGCCCGGGCTCACGTCACGGTGCACCAGATGCAGCGGGCGCCCGTCCAGGTCGCGCTGCCCGTGCAGGTACTCCAGCGCCTTGCCCAGCTCGATGGCGATCGACACGGCCAACGCCACCGGCGGCGGACGCCCGCGCTGCCGCAGCGCCTGCACCAGGTCCGCGCCGTTGCGGCCGTGCACGTACTCCATGGCGATGAAGGGGCGGCCCGCCGCGCTGCCCACGTCGAACACCTGGATGACGTTGGGGTGCTGCAACGTGGCGCTCAGCCGCGCCTCGGTGAGGAACAGCTCCGACAGGCGCGGGTGCCGCGCGTACTCCTGGAACACCAGCTTGAGCGCGACCAGCTTGTCCACGCCCTCCACCATCGTGCGCCGGGCGAGGAGGACCTCCGCCATGCCGCCCGCGCCCAGCCGCTGGAGCAACTGGTACGGCCCGAACGCGTCGAACGGCCGCAGCCCGCCCTGCCACGCCTCCGGGTCGCGCGCGTGCAGGAGCTCCAGGTGCGAATAGTCATTCAGCGCGGACGCGCCATCCACCGTCGAGCGCGGCCGGATGCCCACCGGCGTCGGCTCCTCCCGCCATGACGCCTCGTTGCCTCCGGGCGCACCGTCGGACGTGCTCGCGGCGGGCGTCCCCACCGCCGAGGGCGCGGGCGGCTTGCGAGGGCTCAGGGGCAGCGGAAGGCTGCCCGCGTCCAGCGCGACGAACTTCACGAAGTAGCCGCGCACCCAGCCGGACACGCCGTGCTCCATCACCCGAACGCGGCCGGAGACGGCGGGCCCGTCCCCCAGGAAGGCCACCTGGAGCGCGAACTCCGTCCCGATGGGCCGTGGCGTGTCCGCGGGAACGAAGAGGCCGTGCTCCGTCATGCTCTTGCACAGCCGCGCGCGCGACTCCGGCGCATCCGCGAACGGCAACCGGAACAACCGGCCCTTCTTCTCTGGCAGCTTCACGCCGGTCCTCCCCCTTGGATTGACGGTGCGCTTCGCGTCACGGCCCGCGTCGCGTCACGGCGAAGCGGTCAACGTCACCTGGATGGGCTCTGGCCGGTCGCCCACCATCACCTCGGCCCGCCACGTGGCGTGGCCCTCCAGCCGGACGCTCACCTGGTGGACTCCGGGCGAAAGCGGCAGCAGCGTCCCCAGGTGCCGCGCGAGCCCCATCGCGCGGCCGTCCACGAAGACGCGCGCGCGGTCCGGCATCACGTCCAGGCGCAGCCCCGTCGTCACCGGCCGCTCCACCCGCGCCGCACGGGGCGCCGGCATCGGCGGGCGGATGGACTCCACCCGCAGGGCCGCCAGGGCCTCCACGTCCCGCGACACGGACGCGCGAGCACAGGCGCAGGTACCAGCCAGGAGGAACGTGATGAGCAGACGTCTCGCATGCGGAGGCATGACAGGGATTGGAGCGCGAGCGCGGGGGCCTCCGTCAAGGCACCGGCCCCCGCGTCGCAATCGCTGTTCCCACCCGTACAAGCCGGTGAAAGCAGCGCTCCCGGAGGTGTCTTCCAGACCCACCGGTCCGGGTCATTTCCGTGAGGGAGGCTGGGATGTCTCCAGGTGGACGGATGGCCTCCGTCCCAAGGCGTGTGTCCCCGCGCGCGGGCGTGACGGTGCGTGTGTGCCGGGCGACCTGGGAGGTGGCTGGGTTTGAGAGGCATTGCACCCGGGTCCGGGTCCGGGGGGATCCACGCATGTCAGACGGCACCCGTAGCCTGCGACACGTTCCAGCCCGACTCCCACCCATGACGACCCGACATCCCATGCCCGCCACCGCGCCACGGACACCGGCCCCGTCCCCGCCACCCAGACCCTTCACCTCCGCGCGGGACGGGCTCGTGCGCCGTCAGCCCCAGCGCTTCGCGGACATCCGGCCGCTCAAGCTGGAGGACTTCGTGTCCGGCACGCCGCGCCAGCGGGAGTCCTTCGCGCGGCGGCTCATCACGCACCTGTCCGAGCGCGGCTTCTTCTACCTGGAGCGCCCCACGGCCCTGCTGGAGCGCCACGCCCTGGCGGGGAGCTACGAGCGCTACGAGGCGACCTTCCAGCACGCGCTGCTGGCGCACCCGTACCTGCACGCGCTGCTGCCCGCGGCCACGGTGTTCGAGACGGGCTACAACGCCACCTGGTACCCGGAGTCGCCGGTGGTGCGGCAGCCCATCGAGGCCTTCATGGCCAAGCCCGCGACGTGGACGGTGTTCCGCCGCCGCGTGGTGCCGGAGCCGGTGCGGGAGCTCCTGGAGGCCTCGGAGGACGCGTATGACGCCTGCCACGCCGTGGGCGTCGTGCTCCTGGAGGCGCTGGAGCTGGGCTACGGCCTGCGCCCCGGGGGGCTCACGCGGCTGTTCCGCCGCCGCACGGAAGGGGCGGTGCGGTTCGTGAAGTACCACGCGCCCAGCACCGCGCGGCGCAGGCGGGAGGTGGTGGCGCACGCGTCGGAGCCGCACGCGGACAAGAGCTTCTTCACCTTCAACCTGGGGGAGTCCCGGCCGGGGCTGGTGTGGCTGGACGGGAACACGCCGCGCCTCATGCCCAACGACGCGGGGCACTGGCTCGTCACCTCCGGCCGCTTCTCCGAAGGGCTGACGCGCGGGCTGGACGCGCCGGTGCGGGCGTTCCGGCACACGGTGCACAACGACGGCGAGCGCGTGGTCGTCCTGGGCTTCGTGACGCCCGAGGGCGACCTGCATGACCTGCCGCTGGACGCGTGGCCCGCGCCGCCGCTCGCGGGAGGCACCCGTGGCTGAGCGCTCGCGCGACGCAAGGGACGAGGGGCCGGAGCACGTCTTCTTCTCCCCGCACCCGGACGACGTGGCGCTGGGGGCGTACGCGAGCCTGCTCGGCGTGCCCCGGGGCATCGTGCCCACGCTCGTCACGGTCTTCTCCCAGAGCTGCTGGGAGTTCGTGCTGCCGGTGGACCCGTCGCGGGCCATGGCGGTGACGTCGCTGCGGATGGGCGAGGACCGGAGGTTCGCGCGGGCGCACGGGCTGGACCTGGTGCACCTGGGCTTCCGCGACACCAGCCTGCGCACGCCACCGGGCGGCCCCTCGGAGCCGGAGGAGGCGCGGGCGGCGCTGGCCTCGCGCGTGCTGCTGGCGCTGGGCGAGGTGCTGGCGAGCGTGTCCCGGGACGCGGTCTGCTACGTGCCGCTGGGCATCTCCAGCCACGTGGACCACCTGATGGTGCGCGACGCGGTGCGGGCCCTGCGCGGCGGGCACAACGTCGTCTACTACGAGGACCTCCCGTACTCCGCGCACCACCCGGAGGATGAGATCGTCGACTACGCGTGGGCGCTCGGGCTGTCCCCCCGGTGCCTGGACGTGACGGGGCTGTGGCCCGCGAAGCTGCGCGGGCTGTCCTTCTACGCCAGCCAGCTCGAGCCCCGGACGCTGCCCGCGGTGGAGGCGCACGCGCGGCGGCTGGGCGCGGGCCGGGGGATGGCCGAGCGCGTCTGGACGGTGGCGCCATGAGCGCGCGCGAGCCGTGGGCGGAGGGGGACCTGCTGGTGCACCTGTCCTACGAGGCCACGCGCACGGTGGGCGGGATGGGCGTGGTGCTGGAGCACCTGCTGTCCGAGCCCGAGTACCGGCGGGCCTTCCCGCGCACGCTGCTGGTGAGCCCCACGGTGCGGCCGTGCGGCCTGGGGAGCTACGCGCCGGAGGAGTCGCTGGCGCGCGACCTGGAGGCGCACGGCGAGGTGTTCTACAGCGGCCTGCGCCGGGACAACCCGGAGCGGTGGGCGCGCGTCTTCCAGCCGGTGGAGGCACGGCACGACGTGTCGTTCATCTACGGGCGGCGCGACGCGCCGGGCGGTCCGGTGGAGGTGCTGCTCGTGGACCTCACGGACGTGCTCCGGGGCTACCGGGTGCGGATGGGCACGCTGCCGGGGTTCCTGGCGCGGCTGCACACGCTGCTCGGCGTGGACCTGCCGTTCGACTGCCGGGGGCCGCGTCCGGCGGCGTGGCGGGGGCTGTCGCGGGTGTGGCGCCAGCGCTTCGGCACGCGGCTGGGCGCGGCGCCCTGGGTCAACCGGCTGTTCCGCAAGGCGGTCCGTCACGGCCTCATGGACGCGCCCGCGCTGGACCATGACGCGATGCTGGCCATCGTGCTCGCGGAGCCTGTCTTCGACGCGCTGGAGCGGCTGCGCCCCAAGGACGGGGCGGGGACGGTCATCCTGGCGCAGGAGCACCTGTCGCTGCCGCTCGCGTACAAGGCGCTGCTCGACGGGCGGCGCTGGTGCCGCACCGTGTACTACGCGGGCGAGGTGCGCACGCCCCGGGTGCTCGTGGAGTACGGCGAGGGAGGGCAGGGGGCGTCCGACGCGCGCTTCTACAACATCCAGCGCCTGGGGCTGGAGCAGGGGCGGACGCTGGACCAGGTGTACCCCGTGGGCACCTGGCCCAACTTCCAGATCCTGCGCAACGGCCACCTGTGCGACCGCGTGGGCGCGGTGAGCGCGTCCGTGGCGGACGAGCTGCGGTTCCTGGACGCGCGCTACGCGCTCCAGCCGGTGACGGTGGTGCCGCACGGGCACCGGCCCGTCGACACGGGCTGGGACGCGAAGGAGGCCTCGCGGGCGAAGGTGCTGGCCCACGCGCGCAAGGCGTGGGGCAGGGACTTCCGCCTGCTGCTCACGCACATCGCGCGGGACGAGGTCTGCAAGGGGCTCTGGCGCGACGTGGACGTGTGCGAGCACCTGGCCCCGCGGCTGCCACCGGAGCGCAAGCCCGCGCTGCTGGTGATGGTGACGGAGTGGAACGAGGCCGAGCCGTCCGACAACCTGCGCGGCCTGAAGGCGCGGGTGGACGCGTTCAACGCGAAGGACACGGGCCTGCACATCGCGCTGGTGAACCAGCCCACGTGGCCCGAGGGCCTGGACTTCACGCGGGACGACCTGCACCGCGCCACGGACGTGTCCCTGGGGCAGTCGCTGTATGAGTCCTATGGCCTGGCGCAGTTGGAGGCCCTGGGCTGCGGCGCCATCTGCGTCATCTCCGGCGTCAGCGGCGCCCGGCGCGCCCTGAAGGCCGTGTGCGAGCGGCAGGGGCTGTCGGAGGCCGCGCATCCGAACCTCGTGGTGTCGGATCCGGTGGCGGATGCCCGGGCCGCGGGCCTGGCGGACTCGGTGGAGGGCTGGAAGGCGCTGCCCGCCAGCGTGCTGCGGGAAGAGGAGCTGCGCACCGCGGAGCGCGTGGCGGAGGAGGTGGTGCGCCGCCTGCCGCGCGACGCGCACGAAGGCCGCCTCCTGCTGGCGACCGGCTGGGCGCTGTCGGAGCGCCTGCGCTGGGAGCCGCTCATCCGCGAGCAACTGCTGCCGCTGCTGCGCTTCCCCAAGGAGGCGGCGGAGGAAGCGTCCGACTGGAGCGCGGCCCATGGCTGAGCCCCCACGCTCGCCGTCACGTGAAGCCGGGGCCGTGCTTCTGGAGCGCGTATCGCCCGGCGCCCAGGCCCCATCCCTTTCAGAGTGGAGCGCGGAACATGGCTGAGAACGAGCAGGCCCCGGCGCTCATCGTCGTGGCCCACCCGGAGGACGCGGTCCGGCTGTTCAGCACGGTGGCGCCGGGAGCGGACCTCGCGGTGGTGACGGAGGACGGGAGCGCCGGCCGGGAGCTGGAGGCCGTGGGCCGGGCCCTGGGCGCGAGGAGCACGCACCTGTTGCTGTCCCCGTCGGAGGTGGGGCCGTGGTGCCGCGAGCAGCGCATCCGAGGCGACACGCGCGTCTACACGCACAGCCCGCAGGAGGACGCCCCGCTGCACCGCGAGGTGGCGCTGCTCGTCAGCCGCGTCTTCGAGCGGCTGTGGGTGCCCGCCACGGGCGCCAGGCCCACGGCCTGCACGGTGCTGGACGACGCGGCCTGGCAGCGCAAGCTGGCGCTGCTCAACTCGCTCTACCGGGAGCGCCCGGACGGTGCCGCCTCCGGCGCGTGCACGGACCCCGTGCGTGACGGGCCCGGCATCGAGGCCTTCACCCAGGTGCGGGCCGGGGACGTGGTGCGCGCCCTGTCCCTCACGAAGCCGGAGGTCTTCGCGGAGCTCGTGGACCCCTGGGGCTTCGCCCATTCCACGTACGAAGGCGAGCGCTTCGCCCTCACCGCGAAGGTGCTCGGGGCGCTGCGCCAGGAGGGACCGCCCCGGCGCGTGGTGGACGTAGGCGCCTGCGAGGGGATGATGACGGAGCACCTGCTGGCGCTCTTCCCGGACGCGACCCTCCAGGCCGTGGAGTCGGAGCCCCGCTTCGTCGCGCGCCTGCGCGAGCGGCTGGGGCGCCACGCGCGCGTGCGCATCGTGGAGGCCCGCGCGGAGGACGTGGCGCTGGACGCGGACCTGGTGCTGCTGGCGGAGGTGCTCTACTACCTGTCCGAGGACGCCAGCCGGAGCCTGCTGGACCGCCTGCGCGCGTCCCACCTGCTCACGTCCTACGGCGGAGGCTTCGGCGCCCAGGTGCACGCCGCGCTCGCCGCGCGCGGCTGGAGGTGCGTCCGGTCCGCGACACTCCCGGGCCGCGTCGAGCCCGTGGACGGCGCCTCGAGCCCGCTGCTCGTGCGCCGCGCGGGCACCGAAATCCGGCTCTGGAAACGGTGATAACAAGAATTCAGGGTGGGGAGCCCCGGCTCGCCCGATGGGCGGGGGCGCTTCTCTCCCGGAAGGGGACGACACCTGGGTTTGTCGTCATTCCAGGTATCAGGTTTGTATAGCCTTGCCTGCTTGAATATGCGTTGCCATTGGCACGGGAACTCTTCAGCATGACCGTGCATGGCCTCCCCGGTTGTTTCGCATGACTCAGCGGATGCCCCGGCCCGGGCGTCCCCTGAGGCGGGTCTGAAACACGGCGCGCTCCGGCGCCGGGCGCTGCCGTGGTTGGTGGGCGGCTGGCTCGTGGCGAGCGTGCTGGGGCTGGGGCTCGTGTGGTCTCACGCGAACGCGGCGGGGCTCTCGGCCACGCCCCCTGTCCGGCTGCCGGAGCGGTTCGCGCGGGCGCCGGGCACGTGGACGCTGCTCGTCTTCCTCCACCCCCAGTGCCCGTGCTCCCGCGCGACGCTGGCGGAGCTGGCGAAGCTCCTGGACCGGCACGGCGCGCGGCTCTCCACGCGCGTGTTCGTCTGGGCGCCGCGTGAGGCCCCGCCGGGCTTCGAGCGCTCGGAGCTGTGGACGCGCGCCGGGGCCCTGCCTGGGGTGGAGGTGGTGGCGGACGTGGACGGGCAGGCGGCGCGCGAGCTGGGCGCGCGCACCTCGGGACAACTGGTCCTCTTCTCGCCGGACGGCGTGGAGCGCTTCAGCGGGGGCATCACCCCCGCGCGAGGCCACGAAGGCGACAGCGAGGGGGGCAGGGCCCTCCGGGCGCTCCTGGATTCGCAGGTCTCCAGCGCCGCCCCCGCGCCTGTTTTTGGCTGTGCCCTGGAGACACCCCCCGCCTCCGCCGGTGATGACACGTGATGAGAATCCAGTTGTCCGAAGCCGCCGTGTCCGAGCGCGCGAACCAGTTGTTCGCCGCGCAGTGTCTGTCATTGGGCCGGCGGACCGACCGGACCTTCGTGGTCCTGATGGTGTTGCAGTGGCTGGGCGGCGTCGCCGCGGCGGTGTACCTGTCGCCCCGGGCCTGGGAGGGCCTGGAGAGCACGGTCCACTCCCACGTGCTGGCCGCGGTGGGGCTGGGCCTGGTGCTGGGGAGCCTGCCGGTGGTGCTCGCGCTCACGCGGCCCGGCCGTGAGTCCACGCGGCACGTCATCGCGGTGGGGCAGGCGCTGATGTCCGGGCTGCTCATCCACCTGATGGGCGGCCGCATCGAGACGCACTTCCACATCTTCGGCTCGCTGGCGCTGATAGCCATCTACCGGGACTGGAAGGTGCTGCTCACCTTCAGCGGCGTGGTGGCGGCGGACCACTTCCTGCGCGGCATGCTCTGGCCGGAGTCCATCTTCGGCATGCACGCCCGCGAGTCCTGGCGGTGGATGGAGCACACCGCGTGGGTGGTGTTCGAGGACATCTTCCTCATCGCCTCCTGCGTGCAGGGCCAGCGCGACCTGAAGGAGGCCGCGCGGCGCGAGGCGCAGTTGGAGCTGTCGCGGAGCGCGGTGGAGGAGCAGGTCGTCCGTCCGCTGATGGGCTCCGCGGACGCGCTGCGCGACTCCGTGCGGACGCTGACGGAGTCCACCCGCGAGCAGCGCCAGGAGCTGACGCGGCAGGCCCGCGCGCTGGAGGAGACGCGGGTGACGGCGGAGGAGATCCGCCAGACCTCGCTCGTGGCCTCGGCGCAGGCCGAGCGGGTGCTGGAGGCCACGCGGGAGGCCGGGGACGTGGGCGCGGCGGTGGAGGAGGCCATCGGCCGGAGCGTGGAGGGGCTGGCGGACCTGCGCGCGCAGACGGCGGACCTCTCCGAGCGCGTCCAGGGGCTCGCCACGTACACCGAGCGCATCGCCGGCATCACCCGGACGGTGCAGGACCTGGCGGACCAGTCCAACGTGCTCGCCATCAACGCGGCCATCGAGGCGGCGAGGGCCGGGGAGGTGGGCCGGGGCTTCGCGGTGGTGGCGCGGGAGATGCGGGGCCTGGCGTCCCAGTCCGTGACGGCCACGCAGCAGGTGCGCGCGGTGCTGGAGGACACGCGCTCCCGAATCCAGGGGGTGGTGGATCTCACCCACCAGGGCGGCGAGCGCATGGGCCGGGGCATCGAGACCATCCGCGCCTCCGGCGAACGGCTGGGCATGCTGTCCGGGCTGGTGAAGGGCAACGCGGACTCCGTCCGCCAGATCTCGGCGTCGGTGAGCCAGCAGTCGGCGGGCGTGTCGCAGATCTTCAACGCCGTGTCGGACCTGAACGCGGTGATGCAGGCCTCGGTGGCCCGCGTGGAGGCCACCCACGCGGCGGCGGACCGCCTCCAGCAGGTCACCGACCAGGTCCACGGCGTCATCGCGCTGTATCAAGAGAGGACCTGAACGGTCACCGACACGCGGCCCGTCTTGGAGTACATGGACGCCATGAACTCCAGACTCCGTCGTTTTCTGTCGTTTTCCTCGGTTCCCCTCCTCCTGAGCTGCGGCGCCGCCGCGGTGTCGGACACCCCGGCCGAAGCGCTGGCGGTGCAGGCGCAGGAGCTGGCCACGGGCACGCCCGCGGGCATCGGGGTGGTGCTGTTCCTCAACGAGTACTCGCTGAGCTTCAACGTCCTGGACACGCAGGTGCCGCTCAACTCGCAGGCGGCGCAGAGCATCATCAACTACCGCTTCGGGCCGGACGGCATCCCGCACACGGCGGACGACAAGCGCTTCGTCTCCATCGAGCAGGTGGACGCGCTGCCCTACGTGGGGCCCGCGGCGCTGACGGCGCTGGAGACGTACGCCCGGGGCACGGGCCGGGTGGAGCTGCCGGTGGACGGCTGGGTGGGCACGTTCCAGGGCGTGTCCTTCAACGTGGCGGAGGCCCGCCGCGTGCTGGCGGTGGTGAACACGCAGCCGCTGGCGGCGCTGCAGTCCACGTACAACGTCCCCGCGGCGGCGGCGAACGCCATGGTGGCGGCGCGGCCGTTCTACGACATCCTCAAGCTGGGCCGGCTGCCGTCCGTGGACGCGACGGCGCTGCAGAACCTCAAGACGGCCACCCAGCAGGGCGAGGAGGGCGACCCGTGCACGGGCGCCGGGACGTGCGGGCCGAACCTCCACTGCGAGGGCAAGCCGTATGACGGCTCCAGCGCCTACGGCCGCTGTGTGACGACGGTGAGCATCCCGGGCGACGGCGCGTCGTGCTCGCGCTTCGTGCCGTGTGAGGAGGGGCTGGCGTGCCACGGCCTGGACTCGGGCGCGACGGAGGGCTGGTGCCGGCCGGCGTGGATGTCCGGCGAGTTCACGGCGTACGCGGACCTGACGCTGCAGGGGAACACGACGCCGCAGACGGCGACGCAGCCGGTGGTGGGTCTGGCGACGGTGCCGGAGGACATCACGGTGGAGCTGGACCTGGCGCACAACAACCCGTCCAAGCTGGTGCTGACGCTGGAGGATCCGGGCGGTGAGACGGCGCTCCTGTGGGACGGCCCCAACGAGGGCACGCCGCCCAAGCGCATCCCGGTGACGCGCGGCATCCCGCGTGACGGCTCCGTCAACGGCCTGTGGAAGCTGCACATCGTCAACCCGTCGGGCGTGGGCAACGGCACGCTGCGCGAGTGGAAGCTGAAGCTCACCAGCCGCTGGGACTGACGCGCGTCCTTCGAGCCCCTCGAAGGATGCGTTGACGCCCGCGAGCCCCGTGCTCGCGGGCGTTCTATCGGGGAATCCAGGCGACGCGACGGACGAGACCGGCCGCGACGTCATCGAACGGGGGGCTCCACCTTCGCGGGCGAGGAGTGAAGACATGCATCCAGTGACAGGGAACATGGGGCCTCCGCTCGTCGCGGGCGTCGTCTGGTATGCCATTGGACGCTTCTACGAGGCGCTCGATGGCACGGTGCAGGACGTGGGCTACTTCGCGCACCTGGGAGGCGTGGAGGGGCCGCTCTTCAACGGGCCGCCGGGGGAGGCCACGGCCTTCTTCACCTTCCGCGCCGAGCCCTTCACGCCCCAGCACCTGACCAACGGCGACCTCACCGTGGCGTTGGATCCGGTGGGCCGCTTCACGCTGTATTTCAACCCGGAGCCCCGCGGAGACTTCTCCGCGCCGGAGAGCTTCGCGGTGGGCCAGCCCATCGCGACGCTCCAGCGCCTCTCCACGGTGGTCGGGACGGCGGTGGGGCCGCTCTCCAGCAACCTCTTCTCCGCGGTGCTGTGCTCCAGCGAGGACTTCGTCTTCCGTGGCCGGACGTGGAACCTGGGGCGCTTCCTGCCTCGCGGCATCACCCAACTGGGGACCGGAAGCACCGCCGCGCTCCAGCCGACGCCCGAGGGCTACCGGAGCGTCACGGCCTTCGTCGGCTCGGCGATGGCGCTGGGCGGCGAAGTGCGCGCGCCATGAGCTCCCGCCGGAAGGGATTCTTCATCGTCCTCGGCGTGCTGGCCTGTTCGTGCCTGGGCGTGGTGGCCGTCAACACGGTCCGCCACTTCGTGCGCTTCGGTCAGCGCGCCCGCGCGGCCGAGTGCAGGTCGAACCTGCGGGCCTGGTACAGGCTCCAGCGCCGCCACTTCCAGGACACGAAGACCTACGAGCCCGTCTTCGCGAAGGTGGGCTTCGCGCCCGAGCGGGGCAACCGCTACGCGTACTTCGCGGGCCGGGGACCGATGGAGGTCCGCGACCGGGAGCGGAGCGAAGCTCCAGAGGGAGCGGTGGCCATCGGCGCGGACACCTTCCAGTTCACCTACCTGCGCCCCTTCGACGTGGAGGCGCTTCCTCCGTCATTGAAGGCCCGGCTCGGCGTCTCCGGCACGTGCCCCGCCTGCGCCATCACCCTGGCGTGCGTGGGGAACACGGACGAGGACGCGACGCTGGATGTCTGGGTCCTCTCCACCGGAGCGCTGGACCTCCAGGACGTGGACGGAGAGGCCGCCGGGCCCGGTGTCCCCGTGCAGCTCGTGGACGACACGAGGGACTGACGCCCCGGGGGTCGTAGCGGAAGGGCGGCCGGTATCAGCTCAAGGGGAACGCGGGGGGGACCATCACCCGCTGCGACAAGCCCTCGGCGTTCGACCTGACCTGGGAGATGAACGGCGGCATGAGCTGGGTGACGGTCCGCCTGTCGCCGGAAGGGAAGGGCACGCGGCTGACGCTCGAGCACATCGTGCACTCGGCGGACGTGGAGCAGTTCTGGAGCCAGTTCGGTCCTGGCGCCACGGGCGTGGGCTGGGACCTGGGCTTCCTGGGGCTGGGCCAGTACCTGGAGACGGGCAGGGACGTGGCCGCGGAGGCCGCTGCGTCCTGGGTCGCCTCGGATGAAGCGAAGGCCTTCATGCGCGCCAGCGCCCAGGCCTGGGCCGACGCCCACGTGGCGGGCGGAGAGGCGCCGGACGTGGCTCGCGGGATGGCCGAGCGCACGGCCGCGTTCTATACAGGGGGCTGATGCACGCCTTCGACGTCCTCGGCGATCCGGTCCGCCGCCGCATCCTGGAGCTGTTCGCGGAAGGCGAGCACGCTTCGGGCGAGGTCGTGGACGTCATCCAACGTGAGTTCGGCATCACGCAGTCCGCCGTCTCGCAGCACCTGAAGGTCCTGCGGGACAACGGCTTCGCGACGGTGCGGGTGGATGGCGCGCGGCGCCTCTACGCCGTGGACGCCGCGCCGCTGGCGGAGGTGGACGCCTGGTTGGAGCGCTTCCGGGCGTTCTGGACGCCGAAGCTGGACGCCCTGGCTACAGAAGTCGCGCGGGGGAAGAAAAAGCGGGGCGAGTAGGGCAGGCGACCTCCGCGGCCCACGCCGTGTCACTGGACGCGGCGAGCCGCCCTCGGCAGCTTCTCGCTCCGGCTCCCTTCCCCCTGGAGCCCAAGGAGTCTCACGGATGAAGCTCAAGGCGCTCTGCATCGCCGTATCGCTGCTGGCCGTCCCGGGCGTGGCCTCCGCGCAAAGCCCCTTCGATTCAATCAAGAAGGCCGCGGGTGACGCCGGCAAGTCCACCGTGGAGAAGCGCGTCAACACGAAGCTCACGGAGGAGGGCCGCAAGAACCAGTGCAGCTTCAAGACGGGCACCGCCGAGCTGGCCCCCGGCTGTGACGCGAAGCTCAAGAAGCTCACCAACGCGCTCGTGGACGCGAAGAAGCAGCTCGTCGCCGCGGGGGTCAAGAGCTACAAGTTCGAGGTCTCCGGCCACACCGACTCGACGGGCGACGCCGCGAAGAACAAGGCGCTCAGCGAGCAGCGCGCGGAGGCCATCGTCAAGGAGCTGATCGCGCGAGGCATCCCCCGCAACGAAATCACCGCCGTGGGCTATGGCTCCGAGCGCATGCTGGTGAAGCCGGACAACACCGAGGCGAAGAAGGCGCAGAACCGCCGCTACGAGCTCCAGGTCCGGCTGTAATCCCTCGCGGGCCGTGACGGAGGGCGGCGCCGGTGGCGCCGCCCCGTCACTCAGGCCTTCACCGCCTCGATGATGCTCGTCCCGCTCTGGGTGGGGATGAGGCGGTGGACCTTCCAGGCGGTCGCGCCGAGCAGCGCCTGGAACTCGTTGTAGGTGCGCTCGCGCCCGTTGGCGACCACCAGCATGTTGAGGTCCATCAGGTGGGTGATGTCGGGCGTCCGGTTGTCCGGGATGACCATCTCCACCACGAAGAGCCGCGCCCCGGCGGGGGCCGCCTCGTGGAGCCGGCGCAGGAGGGTGGTGCAGGCGTCATCCTCCCAGTCGTGGAGGATGTGCTTGAGCAGGTAGGCGTCGGCGGCGGGGATGCCGGGCTCGAAGAAGTTCCCGGTCACCACCTCCACCCGGCTGGCGAGGCCCCGGGACGCCAGGACGGGCTTCGCGCTCTCGGCGACCTGGGGCAACTCGAAGAGGATGCCCCGGCAGGAGGGATGGGCGCGCAGCACCTGCGCGAGCAGGTCGCCGTGGCTGCCCCCGATGTCCGCCACGCGGGCGAAGGCGGAGAAGTCGACGTGCCGGGCCACCTGGCTGGACACCATCTCGGACCAGTCCCCCATGGACCGGGCGAAGTGCTCCGCCTCGTCGGGGTTCTTGGCGAAGTGCTCCCAGATGTCGGAGCCCAGCGCGGCCTGGATGGGAGCGCTCCCGGTGCGGATCGCCTCGGTGAGGTGTCCCCAGGGCAGCCAGTGGGAAGGGCTGCTCTGGATGATGGCCAGCTCCCGCAGGGAGCCAGGGGTGTTCGAGCAAAGGCCCTCGCCCATGGGGGTCAGGGCGAAGGTCCGCTCGGCGAAGGCCACGAAGATGCCCGTGGCGAGGCCGGCGCGCATCAGCCGGAACAACGCCTCTGGGTGGACGCTCAGCTCGCTCGCGAGCGAATCACTGTCACGGGCCCCATCCGCGAGCAGGTCCGCGATTCCCAGACGGGCCACGGTGCCAATGACCTGGGTGCGCCAGTAGCTGGTGATGGCCAGGTGGAGCTGCTGCGTAGGGGAAGGACTCTCGCCATGCGCGTTTTCCATGGCGCGAGTCTACCGCCTCAGCGGCCCTGGAATTTGGGCGGGCGGCGCTCAGCGAAAGCGGAAAAGGCCTCCGTCAGGTCCAGCGACTGGAGGAACGCCGAGTTCCACACCGCCACGTAGCGCAGCCCGTCCGCGATGGACTTGTCCGCGCAGTACTCCATCACCTGCTTGGCGCCCTGGACCACGAGCGGCGGGTTGTCCGCGATGCGCCTCGCCGTCGCCCTCGCCTCCGTGAGCAGGGCCTCGGGGGAGGGGAAGACCTCGTTGACCAGACCCATGCGCAGCGCGCGCGCCGCGTCCACGTCCCCGCCGGTGTAGGCCAGCTCTCGCGTGTTCCCCTCGCCGATGATGCGTGGCAACCGTTGGAGCGCGCCCAGGTCCGCGACGATGCCGACCTTCACCTCGCGCAGGGAGAACTTCGCCTCCTGCGAGCAGTACCGGAAGTCACACGCGGCGATGAGGTCCATCCCTCCGCCAATGCACCAGCCATGCACCGCGGCGATGACGGGCTTCCTGCACCGGGCCATCCCTTCCGTGGCCTGCTGCATCTCCCCAATCAGCTTGAGCAGCCGGCTGCGCTCCAGCGCCAGGTTGCTCTCGCCGGTCAGCAGCGGCCCCAGGGACTCCATCATCCCCATCAGGTCCAGGCCGTAGGTGAAGTTCTGGCCCTCACCGCGCACCAGCAGCACGCGCACGTCGTCGTCGGCGTCCAGCGCGCGGAGCGCCTCGGGCATCTCCCGCCAGAAGTCGGGGCCCATGGCGTTGCCCTTGCCCGGGCCGGTGAGCACCAGCTCGGCGATGCCGTCGGCCTTCTCGATGCGCAATGACTTGTAGGTGCTGTCCATCCAGTCCCTCCCAGGAACGTGAGCGGATGGCACTTGAGCAGATGCCGCTCAGGCGGGCCAGAACCGGTGGCACTCCGCGCTCCATTCGGCACGGCGGGCGCGGTCGAATGTCCAGGTCTTGTAGCGGTAGTCGTGACGGCTGCGCTTCTGGAAGTAGAAGGACCAGCGCCCCGACTCCCGCACCCCGAACACGGTGCCGAACTGGATCAGCTCGTCCTGGTCCACCTTCCAGAACGACCGGAAGGCATGGGTGCCCACGTGGTACCAGGAGGCGCCGCTCACGCCGCGTTCATATTCGAGCTGCGCGGTGCCCGCCGCGCTCAGCATGCCGGGCATGTAGTCATGCATCGACGCGGAGGCGGACGACTGCTGGCTGCCGCCCATGACCTTCCGGGCGGCGTTGAAGCGGGCCTCCATGACCTGGACCTTCGCCTGGTACCTCGCCGCGTCGTTGGGCGCGTTCGCTCCCGCCGAGTTCGCGTTCAGGTGGTACACCGTCGGCGAGGCCGGATCTCCAGTGACGAAGATGGAGCACCCCTGGAGGGCGGCGGTGACGAAGTAGTTCGCGTGCGAGCCCAGCCGCACGCAGTGGGTGCTGTCGAAGCCCCAGTGCAGGTAATAGAGGTCGAAGGACTGCGCCACCACCGGGCCCCCCACCTCCAGCGACAGCAGGTTGTGGTCCCCGTTGAAGAGGATGCCGGTGCCCGGTTCGGTGATGGGGTTCGTGTTCTCCGACAGGTCAACGGCCTCGTGCAGCGCTCCGCTGAGCACACAGCCCTGCGTGTCGTAGACCGTGGCCTCCAGCCCGTGCGGGTCCAGGTTTCGCGCGTGCATCAGCCGCTTCAACCCGACCAGGGACCGTTGCTGGGACGGCGGTGGCGCCACCCTGAGGGCCGGGAAGACGGCCTGCTTCGAGGCCTTCTTCACCAGGTCCTGCGGCTTGTAGAGGGGAACGAGCGCCAGGGGCCATCTCCGGGTTGGGGGCCGCGTGAGCATACCGCCCGCGGGGCAGCCCTGGCGTCAGGGCACGTCCATGGCCGTCGGGTCGGCCTTCCAGCGCTGGAGCTGCTCCTTGGAGGGAAAGCCCGTCACGCGGTAGCGCTCCGGGTACACGCCCAGCTCGGGCATCAGCAGCGTCCCCGCGTCGCGCACCACCAGGTCCCACCGGACCGAGGCCACCGGGGGCGCGTCCGGGCCCAGCGCCGCGTCCACGAAGAGGATGACGTCCGCTCGCGGGAGCAGCGACTCGCCTTCATTGGACCAGACGGTCTGACCGAAGTAGCGCCCCCGGGCGTCCTTCTGCGGGAGCAGGCTGGCGACGAAGACGTCGCCTGGCTCCTCTTGCTTCCGGAGCCGCTCGGTCTGCTCCTGGTAGCCGCGCACCCGGCTGGCGAACGCGAGGTTCTCCAGGATGCTCCGCGACGGGCTCTCCCGGCTGGGGAGGAAGGGCTTCCATCCGTCGGCGGTGAGGCGCAGCGCGTGCCCGTCCACGGGGCGTGGCGCCTGGACGCCCTCCAGCGCGGCTTCCGCCAGCGTGAGCAGGCCCGTGGCGTCGTCGGCGCCCGTGATCAGCACCGTGTCCCGGTTGGGGACGACCACCACCGGATCTCCCTTCACCTCGCAGCCGCGCACCACGTCGTCCAGCAGCAGCCGTGAGGCACCGTAGCTGTCGTTCGTGAAGAGCGCGCAGGCGCCCAGGGTCAGGTTCCTGAGCGGCGCGGCCTCCATGCGCCGCAGGTTGGCCATCGCGTCCGCGCGGGCCTGCTCATAGGTGATGCCCCAGCGCGCCAGCTCCTCCGTGGGGACGTAGCGCATGGCGTCCGGGGTGTCCTGGACGAGCGCCTCCGCCAGCACCTCGCCCACCGGCCGCCAGGACACCGGCGCGGATCCACCGGCCTGCTGGGAGAACGCCTCGAAGGTGTCGCGGGAGCGCACCACGAGCATCAGTTGGGAGCGCGCCTGCGCGTACGTGGCAGGGGCCTCCGGGAGGACGCCCGTCCGTCCCAGTCGCGCGAGCGCCTCGCCGCGCCGCTCGGGCGGGGCGTCCTGGTACTCGCGGTAGAAGTTCGCGAGGTTGAGGGTCATCCCCAGGCCGCCGTCCGGGGCGAAGCGCTGGATGAGGAACTGCTCCGGGTCGTACTTCCATTCGCCCGTGGGGTCCGCGGCGCGGAGGGCCCCCAGCGCCAACTGGGCGTAATCCTCCCGGTCGCTCGCCTCCAGGGACAGCGGTTCATGGACCTTGGGTGTTCCGTTGGCGAAGACCAACGCGGCGACGAGCACCAGGGCCGACACACCGAAGCCCGCCACCTTCCACTGCGTGTTGCGTGACATGGGCCCGGCAGCAGACACCTGCCGGGCCACGTTGTGCAACATTCCTACGCCGCCCGAGCGCGGCGGCGGCGCAGCAGCAGGGCCAGGGGCAGCAAGCCCCAGAGCGGCGAGCCCGCGGACGAACATCCGCAGCCGGAGTCCTCGGGCGCCTCCGGGGTGTCCGTACCCGCGTCGACGGTCGGACCCGCATCGACCGTCGCGCCCGCATCCGGCCGCGTGCCGCCGTCCATGCCTGCATCCACACCGCCGTCCGTGCCCGCGTCGCTGCCACCATCCGTGACGCCACCCCCACCGTCGGTGCCTGCATCCACGCCGCTGTCCAGGCCCGCGTCACCGCTGCCGGCGTCCGGCTTGTCTTCTTCCGGCGTGATGCTCAGCACCCGCCCGTGCACGCGGTTCATGTAGAGGCCGGGGCCCGAATCGAAGCGCTGGTAGACGATGACCGCCTTGTGGGGCGCGAGCAGGGCCATGCCCGCCGGGTTCGCGTTGTCCTCCGCGCGCCAGACGTCCAGCGGCGCGGGCGTCAACACCGTCCCGTCCAGCGACACGCGCGCCAGCTTGGGACCCATGAATGCATCCGACCCCTGCTGCCAGAGGAGGGTGAAGCCAGAGCCGTCGAACATCGGCTGCGCGTAGCGCTTCATCGAACCGTTGGGGACAACGACCTTTCCGTCCGGGTCCTTCAGCGTGCCGTCGCTCGCCACGCGCGCGGCGCGGAGCTCCGGCCAGCCCCCTCCCTTGCGGTAGTCCGACCAGGTGACCAGGAAGTCGCCATGCGCGGCGACGTTCGGCTCGTACTGGTAGGACGCCGCGGCGGAGATGATCCGCGGTGTCGCATCCACCAGTTGCCCGGTGGGGCTGACCCGGGCGGCATGGATGTCGTAATCGCCGTTGTAGTTCGTCCACACGACCAGGAAGTGCGTGCCATTGAAGGCCACCTTCGGCTGGCTTTGTGTCTGGGAACTGGAGGCAGGCCTGGGAAGCGGGATGGGGCTGGACACCGAGCCGTCCTCGCGAACCATCACCCCGGTGATGCGGCTGCCCGCCGCCTCCCAGACGACGAAGAAGGAGTCTCCCGCGCTGGCGATGGAGGCGGGGCCGGAAACGGTGGACGTGGCGAGCGTGAGGGGCTGCGCGTCGATGAGCGTTCCGTCCGGCCGCACCCGCTGGGCCTTGATGTCATGGCTGGAGCTCCCCTCACCCCAGGCCACCAGGTAGATACCGTCGCCGTCGCCCACCGCCGGTCTGACCACGTAGGTCGAGGAGGAGAGGACCCGGACGTTGCCCGTGGGCTGGCCGTCGGCGTTCAGCGGCTGGATCCGGATGCTGGCGGTCCTCGCGGCCTCCTCGCCCACCTGGTCCCGCCACGCCATGAGCCCGGTGCCTCCCGATGAGGCCACGCTCGGGATGTCCTGGACGTTGGCGCCCCAGGCGAGGAAGCGGCCCTCTCCATCCACCGGGGTGCCGTTCGTCTCGAAGCGCCCGGACTTGAGGCCGTACGCGCCGACGTACTCGGCCCACACCGCGCGCAGCCGCGTGCCGTCGAAGATAAGGTCAGACAGCGTCTTCTGCCCCGAGTGGGTGAAGAGGGGCACCCGCGCGGTGTCCTTCACCACGCCGTCCTTGCCGAAGCGCACTCCATAGAAGCGCTCGTCGTAGGAGCCGGTCGCGGCGCGCCAGACGACCCACGTCTGCGTCCCGTCGAAGGCGAGGGCCGGGCCCTGCTTGTAGTCGCTGCTGGGCGGCGTGATGCGCACGCCGGTGCCGTCCAGCGGTTCACCCGCGACGCTCACCCGTCCCCCGTAGAAGTCGCCGTAGGAGGAGTTCCGGCCGTCGCCCCACAGCACCTGGTAGTTCGTCCCATCGAAGAGGGCCCGGGGATACGTCTGGTAGCTCGAGGCGAGGACGCTCACCGGGAGGCCCGCGGCGTCCAGCACTTCGCCGGAGAGCGCGACACGCGTGGCGTAGATGTCCCACTCGAGGGTCTCGCCCACCTGGTGGCGGCCATCCTGCCAGGCCACGAGGAAGCCATCGGGCCCGCCCGCGAGGGTGGGGCTGCTCTGATTGCCTGCCCTTGAGACGACCACCCGCGGAGTGGCGTCCAGCACGGTGCCGTCGTCGCGGATGCGGGCCGCGAGGATGTCGTGGTCGTAGACGCTGCGGGTGCCGCGCTGCCACACCACCAGGCTCACCCCTCCGGAGGAGGCCACCTGCGGTTCGTCCTCCCACTCACCGTCAATGGCGGGGATGGGGGCGGACGCTGGTCAGCAGCCGCCCGTACCGGGGCGGCTCCAGCGAGAACTCGTTGGACAGCTCCGTTGCTCCCACCACTGACGCCCACAGCCCCATCACCAGCACGGCGCGCATCGACACCTTCCCCCTGAAGAGGCCGGCATCCTCCCCAATTCGAATCCCCTCGCGCCAGCTCAGGGCTCGTTGAAGATGAGCAGGCCCCGGGAGGTGTCCACGACGTACACGTGGCCGTCTCCGGGAACGCGGATGCCAATGGCGCCTTCGAGCAGGTCATCACCCCGGTTCAGGTCGGACTCACGGAAGGTGTTGAACCAGGCGATTTCGCGCGGCCGAGGGGGGACGGAGACATCCAGCACGCGCAGCCCCTCCTGGTAGTAGGCGATGTAGAGCCGCTGGTCCTTGAGGATCATGTTGTGGATGGAGGTCTGCGGCCGCAGCTTGTAGCGCCCCATGAGCTGGATGTTCGTGGGGTCCGTGACGTCCAGCACGCGCAGGTGGGCGCCCTGGTACTCGCCTCCCTCGAACGCGACGGTCTTCCCCGCGAAGGTGCCCACCGCGCTCGCGTGGCTCGTCGAATAGCTGTTGTCGGTCTCGAAGGTGTAGTGGCCCAGCTCCCGTGGGCTCATCGGGTCCTTCACGTCGTAGACGACGTAGCCCGCGCTGAAGTGGTTGACGTAGAGCCGGTCCTGATAGGCGAAGGAGTCATGCGCCGAGGGAAACGCGGACTCCGTGTCGGCGGCGGTGAAGCGATTGAGCAGGACGGGCTGAAGCGGCGTGGAGATGTCGAAGACAAGCGTCTCTCCGGTGGGGGCGGGACCCGGGGACACGGCATACAGCCGGTTGCCCTCCACGAACATCGTGTGGACATCGATGGGGCCTCGACCGGGCACGCTGCGCACGAAGACCGGGGCCGAGGGGTCGCTGATATCGAAGACGATGACGCCCGAGCTCTTGCTGGCGATGTAGAGCGCGTCGTCCTTGGCCCAGGCCGCGTTCCAGTACGAGTCTTCCGTGAGGGTGATCCGCTTCGTGATGACGGGATGGCTCGGGTCGCGGACGTCAACGACCGCGAGCCCTCCCGGGGCCTGGGTGAGCGGGTCGTCGATAGAGACGACGTAGGCGTGGCCCCGGTGGACATACACATCCACCGGGCGCACCGTCTGGACATGGGTCTCGGAGAGGAGCCGCAGCCCTCCCGAGGATTCGGACTCGCCCCGCGCCCAGGTCATCCGCGCGGCTTCGAAGGTGCCCGAGGTGGCGACCTTGCCATCGGTGCAGCGGGCGAAGCACCCCGTCACCAGCCCGGGCCCGGTGACGCCGCAGCCCGCGAAGACCAGGTTCCGGACGGTGTCCCGGAAGGTGTACCGCGCGGAGAAGCGGAAGCCTCCCTGGAGCTGCTGCCGCGCGACCGGAGCGCTCCGCATCGTCGGGAGGTAGTTCATGGTCGCGGTGCCGCCATCCGCGGGGATCCGGATGCCGGCGAAGTCCGCGAGACCCGACGCGTGGCGCATGTCCACCTGGTAGATGCCATGCGGCTCCAGGGCGGCGAGCGAGGCGGTGTCACACTTCGACAGGTCGAAGAGGGATGGGTCGTCGCAGTCGGCGACGGTCCCCGGAGGCGGTGTGAAAGCGCAGGGCGCGTACTCGCCCCGGTCGACCCAGTCCGATGGGTCGACCCGGGGTGTATAGGTCCCGTCCCAGGGGTCTTCTGGAGGAGGCGGGGGCGGAGGTTTGGATGTGTCCGAGCAAGAGGAGGACAGCAGGGCACAACCGAGGATGACTGCACGAAGGGCAGGGGACTCGAGGGCCATGCCAGGGAGTGTATAGCGTTGCGCCGGGTGAGAGGGATTCACACCCTGTCTTCCTGGTTCAAATGCTCAGGCCTTTCGCACTGTCTTCGCTGCCTCGGCGACCTGGGGCGAAGTGCTCCCAGATGTCGGAGCCCCGTGCGGCCCGCACGGGGGCCCTTCCGGTGAGGCCGCCTCGCATCCGCCGGAACAAGGCGCCTGGGTGGACGCCAGGCTCCGCCGCCAGCGAATCACTGTCGCGGGGGCCTCCCACGAGCAGGTCCGCGATCCCCAGCCGGGCCCTCGAAGGATGTCTGCATTTGACCAGGAGTGTGGCTGGTGGAGGACCTCGCCGACCGTCCATCCGTCGTGGCACCTCAGCGCCGCAGCCGTACCGAGATGGGCAGGTGGTCGGAGGGCTCCTGCTCCGAGGGCAGGGGCGTGCGCTCGTCCAGCGCTGGCAAGGGGTCGGGCGAGGCTCGCAGCGCGGCCGGGTGGAAGAGGAAGTCGATGGTCTTGGGCAGGCCGTTCGCGTTGCAGGTCGGCTGATGCCGCCCCGCGTAGGCATCCCGCAGCCCGGCCGCTTCGAACGCCTGGACCAACGGCTCTCCGGGTTGGGCGTTGAAGTCGCCGCACACGATCCACAGGGCCTCTGGATCCTTCCGGACGAGCTCGTCGATCAGCTCGGTGGCCTGCCGCATGCCCTGGTGTTGCTCCACCGGCCGGTCGGGCCGGTCCCAGCGCAGGTGCGTGCACGCCACGCGCAGCCGCGCTCCGCCGACGTCGAAGTCCACGACCAGCGCCAGGTGCCCGGAGATGCGTCCGTCCTCCAGCCGGTCCTGGAAATGGTGGGCCCGGTGCCCCGGACCCTGGCCCAGGCGGTGGAACACGGCGCAGCCATCCGGGCGGCCTTGCCCCTTCTGGGCCATCACCCCCGTGTAGCCGTGCGGCTTCAGCCCTTCCTGGAGCGCGGCGAAGCTGTCGGGTTCCACCTCCTGGAGGCAGACGATGTCCGCGTCCAGGTCCCCGATGCGGCGGACCCACAGTGCGTGGCGGCTTCGCGGCCGGAGCAGGTCCGCGGGCGTGTGCGGGAACCACTCGGGCTTGACGTAGGCATCCGCCAGGATGTTGTAGGAGGCGATTCGCAGGTCCACCGTCATGCCGTCCATGCTGTCACGCGCGGCGGACGCTCGCGCGCGGACGTGAATCTTGCGAGGCTCGGGGAGCCCCCTAGGCTTCGCCGACCATGTCCACCCTGTCCCCGCTGCTGGAGCAGTTCAAGGTCCACCTCGAAGGTGAGAAGGGCGCGTCGCCGCACACGGTGCGCAACTACCTCATCGACCTGAAGGACTACGAGCGCTACCTGGTGGAGCGGATGAAGCTGTCGCTGCTCGCGGGCACGCACGCGGCCATCCGTGGCTACCTGGGCACGCTCGCGGTGGACCACGCGCCCACGAGCCGCGCGCGGCGGCTGGCGAGCATCAAGTCCTTCTACAAGTACCTGGTGCGGCAGAAGCTCCTGTCCGCCAGCCCGGCCAAGCTGGTGAAGAGCCCCAAGCTGCCCAAGTCGCTGCCCAAGGTGCTGCCGGTGGAGGAGGTGTTCGCCATCCTCGACATGCCGGACGTGAAGACGGTGCTGGGGCTTCGCGACAAGGCCATCCTGGAGATGCTGTACGGCGGCGGCCTGCGCATCAGCGAGCTGTGCGGCCTGGACCTGCTGGGCGTGGACCGCGGCAGCCGCATCGTCCGGGTGATGGGCAAGGGCAGCAAGGAGCGGCTGGTGCCGCTCAACGTGAAGGCCATCCGCGCGCTGGAGGCGTACCTCGCGAGGCGCGGCGAGCTGCTGGCCGAGGTGCGCGAGGGGCAGGACCCGGACGCGCTCTTCCTCAACTTCAAGGGCGGCCGGCTGACGGCCCGCAGCATCGCCCGGCACCTGGACGCGTACGTGCTGAAGCTGGCCCTGGCGCGCAAGGTGAGCCCGCACGCGATGCGCCACTCGTTCGCCACGCACCTGCTGGGCGGCGGCGCGGACATCCGCAGCATCCAGGAGCTGCTGGGCCACGCCAGCCTGTCCACCACGCAGAAGTACACCCACGTGACTTTCGAACAGTTGCAGGAGGTCTATGACGCCGCCCACCCGCGGGCGTGAGCGGCAAGGGGTTCGGTAGCAAACGGCGGGTGAATCCCTCCGAACAACGGGCGTCCGGCGCGCGCGCCTCCGGCCTACCGTTCCGGCATGACCGACGAAATGAAGTGCCCCGTCGCGCACGGCCCCCGCCGCGCGCGCACCAACGCGCAGTGGTGGCCGGAGCAGCTCAACCTCGCGATGCTGCACCAGCATTCCTCGCTGTCGGACCCGATGGTCGAGGGCTTCGACTACGCGGCGGAGTTCCAGACGCTCGACCTGGACGCGGTGGTGAAGGACCTGCACGCGTTGATGACCGACTCGCAGGACTGGTGGCCGGCGGACTACGGTCACTACGGCCCGTTCTTCATCCGCATGGCGTGGCACGCGGCGGGCACCTACCGCATCTTCGACGGCCGCGGCGGCGCGCGCTCGGGGGACCAGCGCTTCGCGCCCCTCAATAGCTGGCCGGACAACGGCAACCTCGACAAGGCGCGCCGCCTGCTGTGGCCCATCAAGCAGAAGTACGGCCGCAAGTTGTCGTGGGCCGACCTGATGATCCTCACCGGCAACGTGGCGCTGGAGTCCATGGGGCTCAAGACGTTTGGCTTTGGCGGCGGCCGGGAGGACATCTGGGAGCCGCACTCCATTGACTGGGGTCCGGAGTCCACCTGGCTGGGCGACGAGCGCTACAGCGGCGAGCGGGAGCTGGCGCACCCGCTGGCGGCCGTGCAGATGGGCCTCATCTACGTCAATCCAGAAGGCCCGAACGGCCGTCCGGATCCGGTCGGCTCCGCGCGCGACATCCGCGACACGTTCGCGCGCATGGCGATGAACGACGAGGAGACCGTCGCGCTCGTCGCCGGTGGCCACACCTTCGGCAAGTGCCACGGCGCCGGCCCGGTGCACCACGTCGGCGCGGAGCCGGAGGGCGCGAACGTCGAGGAGCTCGGGCTGGGCTGGAAGAGCACCTACGAGAGCGGCGTCGGTGAGCACGCGACCACCAGCGGCCTGGAGGGCGCATGGACGCCCACGCCGACGAAGTGGGACATGACCTACTTCGAGACGCTGTTCGGCTACGAGTGGGAGCTGACGAAGAGCCCGGCTGGCGCGCACCAGTGGAAGCCCGTGGGCAACAGCGGTGACGGCACCGTGCCGGACGCGCACGTGCCCGGCAGGCGCCACGCGCCCATGATGACCACCGCCGACCTGGCGCTGCGCTTCGACCCCGTCTACGAGCGCATCTCCCGCGACTACCTGGCCCACCCGGCGAAGTTCGCGGACGCCTTCGCGCGCGCCTGGTTCAAGCTGACCCATCGCGACATGGGGCCCAAGGCGCGCTACCTGGGCCCGCTGGTGCCGAAGGAGGACCTGCTCTGGCAGGACCCGATTCCGGCCGTCGACCATCCGCTGATCGACGCCGCGGACATCGACGCGCTCAAGGCCGAGCTGCTCGGCTCCGGCCTCGAGCGCCAGCAACTGATCAAGACGGCCTGGGCCTCGGCGTCGACGTTCCGGGGGAGTGACATGCGCGGCGGCGCGAACGGCGCGCGCATCCGCCTGGCGCCGCAGAAGGACTGGGAGGCCAACGAGCCCGCCGAGCTCGCGAAGGTGCTCGGGAAGCTTGAAGCCATCCAGCAGCGGTTCAACGCCGCGCAGCGCGGCGGCAAGCGGGTGTCGCTGGCGGACCTCATCGTGCTGGGGGGCACCGCGGCCGTCGAAGCCGCCGCGCGTGACGCCGGCCACGAGGTCACCGTGCCCTTCACGCCGGGCCGCATGGACGCGTCGCAGGAGCAGACGGACGTCGAATCGTTCCTGGTGCTCGAGCCGGCGGCGGATGCCTTCCGCAACTACGTCCGCGCGGGGGCCGAGGCGACGACCGCCGCCGCGCTCATCGACCGTGCCAGCCTGCTCACGCTCACCGCGCCGGAGATGACAGCGCTGGTGGGCGGCCTGCGCGCGCTGGACGCCAACCACGGCCACACGCCGCACGGCGTGTTCACGAAGCGCCCCGGCAAGCTGACCCCGGACTTCTTCGTGAACCTGCTCGACATGCGCACCGCGTGGAAGCGCTCGGAGAAGGCGCCGAACCTGTTCGAAGGCCGCGACCGCGCCACGGGCGCGCTGCGCTGGACGGCGACGATCGCCGACCTCGTCTTCGGCTCGAGCTCGCAGTTGCGCGCGCTGGCGGAGGTCTACGCGGCCCACGACGGCGAAGCGCACTTCGTGCAGGACTTCATCGCCGCGTGGACCAAGGTGATGAACCTGGACCGCTTCGACCTGCCGGGGAAGAAGACGATCTGAGCGGCGGGTGGGCGAGCGGCGCGACCCCTGGTGGAAGGGGGGCCGCCGCCTGCTCGCCCTGTTTCAGGTGGCCAGGCAGAGGGCGCAAGGTCGGCGTGTCCGCCGGATTCCGGGTGACGTAGAGTGCCCGCGCGATGGACACCCCCTTCGACGGGGACTCCGCGAACCCCCCGCGGCCCCCGAAGGGTGGGCGCGCCTGAAGGACTGGAACATGAGCGACACCGCCCCGACCGCGGGCCTGGAACGGAGTGCCTCCCCTCGCGCGTCTTCGGTTGCACGGTGGGTGACCGCGGTGCTCGGCCTGGGCGTCATCCTGCTGGTGCTGCGCGGAAGTGCCCTGCCGGCGCCGGTGCCCGCCTCCGCGCCCGCGGAGCGGTTCTCCGCCGAGCGCGCCCGGGAGCACCTGCGCTTCATCGGCGCGGAACCCCACGCCGTGGGGACGCCCCGGCACGCGGCGGTGCGCGACTACCTGCAAGCGCGCCTGCGCGACGTGGGCGCGGAGGTCCAGCTCCAGCGCGAGGCCGTCTTCGCGCCCGCGCAGGGCATCCCCCGGCCCGCCGCGAACGTGGAGAACGTCGTGGGCCGGCTGCGCGCGAAGGACGGCGCGAAGGGCACGGCCGTGATGCTGGTGGCCCACTACGACTCCGTGCCCACGGGGCCGGGCGCGTCCGACAATGGCGCCGCCGTCGCGTCCATCCTGGAGGTGGCGCGGGCGCTCCAGCAGGGGCCGGCGCTGACGGGCGACGTGCTCTTCCTGTTCACGGACGCGGAGGAGCAGCACCTGCTGGGCAGCACCGCCTTCGCCGCCTCCCACCCCTGGGCTCGCGAGTCAGGCGTGCTCCTCAACGTGGACGCGCGCGGCAACGCGGGGCCGCTCCTGATGTTCGAGGTCTCCCCGGGCGGCGGCTGGCTCGTGCGCAGGCTCGCCGAGGAGGCCCCGGACGTCGGGGCCGGTTCGCTCTTCACGGCCGTGTATCAGCGGATGAAGAACGCCACGGACTTCACGGCGCTGCGGCAGGGCGGGTGGCAGGGGCTGAACTTCGCCAACGTGGAGGGCACGCAGGCCTACCACTCGCGCAAGGAGACCGTGGACGCGGTCTCCGACGGGCTCCTCCAGCAGCAGGGAGACACGCTGCTCGCGCTCACCCGGCGCATCTCCCGGGAGCCGTCCGTGCCGGAGGGTGAGGAACTCATCTACTTCAACGCGGGCCCGCTGCGCGTCCACTACCCCCGGTCCTGGGCCGTCCCGCTGGCGGTCCTCTGGGGCGGCCTGTTCGTGTTCGCCATCTTCCGGGCGCGCCAGCGCAAGCAGTTGCGCCTGTGGGCCGTGTTGAGGGAGGCGGTGGTGCTGTTGCTCGTGGGCTTCCTGGCCAGCAGCCTCGCGCGGCTCGCGTGGCCGCTGTTGCGCGCCCTCCAGCCCGGCTTCCGCGCCCTCAGCCGCTCGGAGACGCAGGACAACGGGCGCTTCATCCTCGCGGTGGTGCTGTGGGTGATGGCGGCGATGGGCGTGGGGCTGTACCTGCGCCGCCGCGCGCCGGTGATGGAGCTGGCGGCGGGCGGCTGCGTGCCGTGGGCGGTGCTCTGCATCGCGGTGAGCGTCGTGTTGCCGGGCGCGAGCGCGCTGTTCCTCTGGCCCCTGGCGGGCATGGTGCTGCTGCTCTTGTGGCTGGGCGGCCGGGGGACACCTCCGCCCACCCCGTGGCTCGTGCCGCTGTGGGGGCTGGCGGCGCTGCCGCTCCTGCTGTTGCTGCCCGACGTGCTGGCCACCTTCTACACGGTGCTGCCGCTGGAGCGGGCCGCGGTGCCGTCCGACCTGCTGATGCTCGGCATCTGCCTGCTCGCGCCCGGCTGGCTGTGGTTGGCGGGCCGGGCGCTGCCGTGGGCCTCGGGCGGGGCCGCGCTGCTGGGACTGGGGCTGCTGGTGTCGCTCGCCGCAGGTCAGCGCTTCGACGCGCGAAACCCGCGCCCCACGGGCCTCTTGTATCTGGTGGACGCGGACGCGAGGACGGCGCGCTGGGTGTCGTCGGATGCCGTGCTCAATGACTGGACGCGCGCGTACCTGGGCGGCGACCCGAAGCGGGAGGCCGTGGACGCGCTGCCGGAGGTGAAGGGGCCGTTCTGGTACGCGCCGGCACCCGCGCCCGCGGAGGACCTGCGGGGCCCCGCGGTCGAGACGCGGCGGGAGGCAGGGGAGGGCGGGCGCCGGAAGGTGTCGCTCCACATCACCCCGTCGCGTCCGGACGCGGCCTTCGTGGACGTGCAGGTGCTGCCCGGGGACGCGGTGCTCTCCGCGCGGCTCGCGGGCCAGCAGGCCCCGGGCGACACGCTGCGGACCCGCAACGCGGCCCAGGGCGTGCTGCTGCGCTACTGGGTGCCGTCCACGGAGGGCTTCGACCTGGAGCTGGAGCTGACTCCAGGCGGCAGCCCCACCGTGAGGGTGGGTGAGCACACCTACGCGGTGCCCGCCTCGGTGTCGCAGGGGCTGCCCGCGCGCCCGGAGGACAGCATGCCGGTGCCCTTCGGAGAGGGCCTGGACGAGGGCACGCGCGTCACGCGGACGCTGCGGCTGGAGGACTCGGCGCCGCAGGTCTCTCCCGGCCCCGTGCCCTGACGGCCTGGCGCCGGGACGACGGGCCTCCGCGCGGGGCGGAGGCCCGCCTCACCTGGCTCAGGGCACGGTCACCGTCACCGCGTTGCTGCGCCGGCTGTTGCCCGCGCGATCGTAGGCGATGGCCACGATCGTGTGCGTTCCCGACAGGCCCGCGGTGTTCCAGGTCCGGGTGTACGGGCTGGCCCCGGCGAAGAACGTCGCCACCCCGTCGATCTCGAAGATGACCTGGAGCATCGCCTGGGTGTCGCTCGCGCTGGCGCTCAGCGTGACATCGCCGCTGACCACCGCCCCGTTGACGGGCGCGAAGAGCAGGGCCGAGGGCGGCACGTTGTCGACGGTGAGGCTGCGGCTGCTCGTCTGGACGTTGCCCGCCTTGTCCGTGGCACGAATGGCCAGCGTGTAGGCGCGGTTGGCCAGCACCCGCGTGTCCCAGGTGAAGTTGTAGGTGTAGCTGGAGGTGCCGGGCGCCGTGGCCTTGACGATCCCCTCCTGCAGGAACTCCGTCAGCGCCACGCCGGAGAGGCCCTGGTCCGTCACGGACCAGCCCACGGTGACGAGGCCACGCACGTAGTTCTGGCTGATGGGGTTGTACTGGGGGACACCGGTGATGATCACGGGCGCGTAGTTGTCCACCATCGCCGTCACGGCGCTGGACGTCGTCGCGTTTCCGGCCGCGTCGAAGGCCTGCGCCGTCAGCGTGCGGTTGCCGGAGGTCGCGCTCGTGGTGTCCCAGCTCACGCTGAAGGGCGCGGCGAAGGAGGAGCCGATGAGGGTCGTGCCGTCGTAGAAGTCCACCCGGGCGACGCCCACGTCGTCGGAGGCGTTCGCGGTGACCACGAACGTGCCGCGCAGGAAGCTGGCCGGGGTCGGCGAGCTGATCGCCACGGCGGGCGGCGTGGTGTCATCGAGCAGCAGGGCGCCCTCCTGTTGGCGCGGGGCCGGCGAAGCCTCCGCCTCCGGGGCCGTGCGCGCCGGATCATCCAGCACCGCCGCGTCCTGGATGACGAGCCCGTGCTCGGCTCCGTCGGCGGACGTCTCTTCCGGGGCGCCGTCCACCGGACGGACCTGGGACGGGGTGTTCTCCTGCTCGGCGGGGAGCTCGCCACAGCCCGCGGAGACCCAGGCGCCCGCGCCGACCAGCGCGACGGCGAGGCGACGGGCCCTTCTTGAAACCATGCTCATGGGGGTGTTCCTTTCGGAGCGCGGCGCCTGCGAAGACGCGGCACCGGCGGGTGCGCAATATCAGACTCCACCGGGCCTCAGGGAGAGTCAGTAATTACGCGTTCCCGGGTGTCCAAGGACTCGCCGTGTCTGGGAAGGCATGTGAGGGTTTGGCGTCACCCTCCAGTGCGATGGACAGCCATTGCCCGCTAGCCCACCGCGAGCCCCCGGGGCACGGTGGACTCGAGCGCGGCGAGGAGGCGGAGCGCGGAGTCTCCGACCTCCTTCCTCCAGGCCATCCGCCAGGGCCGCCGCAAGGGCCCGGACGCGAGCCGCTTCACCACGAGCTCGCCCCTGCCGAGGTGCGGGGGAGCGGCACCTCACCGGACGCGAGTTCCTGCTGGAGCGCTTCAGCGTCGCGGACGCGTACCTGGTGACGGTGCTCGGCGGGTGCGTGGCGACGCCCATCGACCTGAAGAAGTGGCCCGCGCTCAGCGCCTACTTCGCGCGGTTGCGGGAGCGGCCCAGCGTCGCGAAGGCCTTCTTGGAGGAGCGGGCGCTCTACGCGGCCCAGCAGAAGCGCAAGCCGCGTGCGTGACGGCGGCCGCGCGGTTCGCGGACAGCGACTCCCTCCTCCGCCTCCTGGAGCGATGGAGGCGGGGAGGGAGTCTTCATCCCGGACGGGCGTCCGTCAGGCCAGGGGCTGGGTGCCGCCGACGCCGTTCTTCAGCTCCTTGCGCACCGCCTCGGCGACGCGCTCGCGCACCATGCTCGCCATGCGCTCGCGGAGGTCCTCGCCCACGCGCTCGCGGATGGCGGACACGAGCGTCTCCGTGTCGACCTGGCCGGGGCCCTGGGCCTGGTAGCCGCCCATGTGCTGCTCACCGTACCCGCCCCGCATCGCGTGACCCACCCCGCCCATGGTGCCCATCGACTCGCGGATGGCGTCACCCAGCCGCTCGCGCAGCGCGTCCTGCAGGTGCTCGCGGAGGTTGCTGGCCAGCCGCTCGTGGAGCACGTCGACCAGGCGCCCGCGGAGGGTGTCGGCGATGCGCTCGGGGTCCACCATCCCGATGCCCTGGGGCTGGAAGCCCATGTAGCCCTGGGCGCGCTCCGTCAGCCGGGCGCGCAGCTCGTCGCCCAGCCGCTCGCGCAGCGCGTCGCGCACGCGCTCACGCAGGCCGCTCTGGACGCGCTCGCGCAGGGTGTCCGCGATGCGCTCGCGCACGGTGTCGGCGAGGCGCTCCGGGTCGATCTGCCCCATCTGCACGCGGCGCTCGGACAGCGCGGAGCGCAGCGTGTCCGTCAGCCGCTCCTTCAGCGCCTCGCGGACGCGCTCGCGCACCACGGAGTGGATGCGCTCGGACACGGCGTCGGCGAGCCGGGTGCGGAGGGTGTCGGCGATGCGCTCGGGGTCCATCCCGAAGCCCTCCATGCCCATCCGGCGCTCCATCATCGCGGAGCGCAGCGCCTCGCCCAGCCGCTCGCGCATGGCGTCGCGAACGCGCTCGCGCACGACGTTGCCCAGCCGCTCACGCAGGGCGTCCTCCAGCCGGATGCGCACGCGCTCGGCGATGCGCTGCGGGTCGAAGTGACCGTGCCCCTGCTGCATGCTCATCCAGTTCTCCGCCAGGGCGGAGCGCAGCGCCTCGCCCAGCCGCTCGCGGAGCACCTCGCGGGCGCGCTCGTGCACGCCGCTGACGACGCGCTCGTGGATGACGTCGGTGAGGCGGTTGTGGATGGCTTCAGCGATCTGCTCCGTGTCGTACGGCATTCCGGCCCCCTCCCCCTGCTGCATGCCCGTCATGCGCTCCCGCAGCGCGCCGCGAATCGCGTCGCTGACGCGCTCGCGGATCTCCGAGCCGATCCGCTCCTCCAGACCGGACACGACGCGCTCGTTCACGGCGTCGACGATCCGAGCCTTGAGGGCGTCGGCGAACATCTGCTGCCCCTGCATGGAGAACTGTTCCTGGTTCATTCAGCTTCCTCGTGGGTACCGCGGGTAGAACGGCGGCGCGGAAGGCGCTCCTGGGCCCGCCACGCGAGGCGAATGGATAAAGCCCGTGGCCCCGCGCGAATACAGGGCCCGGGTCTCGCGCGAGCGTTGGCGCGGGCATTCCAGGCCGTGCTCGCGGGAGGGGCAGGCGTGGACATCAGCCAATGGTGAACTGTGCGGCCTCCCGGCCATGCAGGCATGGGCGTCATCCCCGTGGAAATCCCGGGCTTCCCACGGCGTTCGTTGCGGGAATGACTCAGTCCTTGCGGCGAGACCCAGCCCGCCCGGCCGTATGGCTGGGGGCGCTCCTGATGCTCGGCTCCCTGACCGGTTGCCCCATCATGCCGAGCTATTCCGACGCGGAGGGGCCTCGCTACAGCGGAGACTACCGGCCCGTGCAGCCCACCGCCGTGGAGGCCCCCTCCTCGGTCACCGTGGTGACGTACAACCTCGCCTTCGCCGAGCAGGTCACCGACGCGGTCACCTCCCTGTCGAGCCCTCCGCTCGCGAACGCGGACGTCATCGCGATGCAGGAGATGGACGCTCCGGCCGTGGAGCGGATCGCCCGGGAGCTGGGGCTGTCCTACGTCTACTACCCGGCCTCCGTGGCCAAGGACGGGGATGACTTCGGGAACGCGGTGTTGAGCCGGTGGCCCATCACGGCGGACCAGAAGATCAACCTCCCCCACGACGACCCGTATCACCAGCAGCACCGCATCGCGGTGGCCGCGACGGTGGACATCCGGGGGACCCCCTTCCAGGTGGTCTCCGTGCACGGCGCGACCCCCATCGTCGGGCTGGGCGCGCGGTTGGAGCAGGCGGAGACCGTCATCCACGCGGTCGAGGGCGCGGCGCCGGCGCAGGTCATCGCCGGGGACTTCAACACCTCCGACCCGGGGAGCCTGACGCAGACCGTGAAGCTGTTCTCGCAGTGGGGTTTCCAGTGGGCCTCCGAAGGGGTGGGGGACACCGTGGACTCCGTCATCGGCGGCCTGGCGCTCGACTCCGTCTTCGTCCGGGGGCTCACGCCGCTGGAGCGCGGCGTGGACCCGCGCCCCTCCGGGAGCGACCACCAGCCGGTCTGGGTGCGCTTCGCATGGCCACAGTGATGCCGAGGCCCTTCCTGCGGGCCCTGGGGATGGGGGCGCTGCTCCTGGGCGCGCCCGGCTGTCTGAGCGGAGCGCGCAACCTGGGCGCGGCGACGACCCCGGTGGGGACGACCGAGGTCGGCGTCTCCGTGAACACGATTGCCTTCGAGCGCGGCCGGGAGCGGGCCTATCTGCCCAACCCCGAGCTCACCTTCCGCAAGGGGGCCGGCGAGAACTGGGACTGGGGCGGCCGCCTCACCCTGCTGGGCCTGGAGCTGGGGACCCGGCATCGGCTGGTGGAGCGCTCCCCCTGGACCGTGTCGGTCGCCCCGAGCGCGGGCCTCTGGTACGTGCCCGTCACCAACAACACCACGGAGCCCGTCAACTTCCGCCTGGGAGCCCAGACGCTGGTCGACTATCGGCTCAATCCCCGGTGGACCCTGACCGGAGGCGCCTCCCTGATGGGGGCCTTCGCGGGCCCGCTCACCGTCTTCCAGGGCAGGTTCAATGGCTCGCACCTGCTCATCGCGCCGGGCGGCTCGCTGGGCGTGGCGTACCGGCTCAATCCCTCGCTGGAGCTGCGGGCGGAGGGCGGCATCGAGCTGCCGTTGGATTTGCAGGGCGGCCGCCGTCAGCCGACCGGTTACGCCGGACTGACGCTGCGTTGGGGACGCACCTCCCGCCGCTGAGGGGGGAGGCCGCGCGCGCCCGGCCCTCTTCGGCTGGGGTGTCGCGTGTAAGGTGACAGCGGCCCGGAGCCCCGGGACGGATGGCCGGAAGGAGTGGAGGCACCAGCTTGCGCCCACTCTTTTCGCACCCGTTGGAGGGGGCTCCATGTCCTTGCCGCGCCGCTGGCCGGATCCGTTCGCCGTCTGTCTTTGTCTCGGGCTGGGCTGGGTGTTGCTGGCGGCGGCCAGGGCGCCGGAGCCCGCCGCGCGGGCCCTTCCGGGAGGCTTCTCGTCCGAGCTCGTGGTGGGCGGCCTGCACTACCCCACGACGTTCGCGCACCTGCCGGACGGGCGCATCCTCGTCGCGGAGAAGGCGGGGGTGGTCCGGATCGTCAAGGACGGTGTCCTGTTGCCCACGCCCTTCCTGGACGTCAGCGCGCGGGTGAACAGCCACCATGACCGGGGCCTGCTGGGGCTCGCGGTGGACCCTGGCTTCGCGCAGAACGGCTACGTCTACCTGCTCTACACCTACGACGACGACGCCACGGACGACGACGGGCCCAAGACGTCGCGCCTGGCGCGGTACACGGCGGAAGGGGACACGGCCTCGCCCGCCAGCGAGTCGGTGGTGCTGGGCACCGCGGTGGCCGGCTCCTGCAAGGACCTGCCTCCCGGGGCTGACTGCATCCCTTCCGACAGCGCCTCGCACTCCGTGGGCAACCTCCGGTTCGCGCCGGACGGCACCCTCTTCGTGTCGCTGGGGGACGGGGCCCGCTTCGACGTCGTGGATGACGACGCGCTGCGGGCGCAGGACCTGGACTCGCTGGCGGGCAAGGTGCTGCGCATCACGCCCACCGGCGAGGGCGTGCCGTCGAACCCGTTCTGGAACGGGAATGGCCAGGCCAACCGCTCGAAGGTGTGGGCGCTGGGGCTGCGCAATCCCTACCGCTTCAACCTGCGGCCGGGCACGGGCACGCCCTACGTGGGGGACGTCGGCTGGAACGACCACGAGGAGATCAACGTCGCGACGCCGGGCGCGAACTTCGGCTGGCCCTGCTACGAGGGCCCGGGGCGCCAGCGCGGCTACGAGCCCAAGGCCGCGTGCCAGGCGCTGTATGCCCGGGGGCCGGACGCGGTGCGGCCGCCGCTGTACTCCTGGACGCACGCCGAGGGCCAGTCCGTCACGGGCGGCGCCTTCATCCAGGATCCGGCGTTCCCGGAGCAGTGGCGGGGCGCCTACTTCTTCGCGGACTACGTCCAGCAATGGATCCGGGTGCTGCGGGTGGACGCCAATGATCAGCTCGTGCCGGACAGCGTGGCGGTCTTCGCCACCGAGGCGGGCGGCGTCGTCAACCTGAGCAGCGGGCCCGATTCCCAGCTCTACGTCGTGGACATCCTGGCGGGAGAGCTGCGCCGCATCCGCTACCCGGGCACCAACACGCCGCCGGTCGCGGTGGCCTCGGCGACGCCGCGCGAAGGCGGGCCGCCCCTGCGGGTGTTCTTCTCCAGCGCCGGCTCCCGCGACGCGGACGGCGACGCGCTCCAGTACGTGTGGGACTTCGGGGACGGCAGCTCCGTGTCGGGCGTGGCGAACCCGGAGCACCTGTACGAGGTGGCCGGCCTCTACGTGGCCCGGCTGACCGTCAGTGACGGACATGGCGGCAGCCACACGGCCTCCGTGTCCATCTCCGTGGGGAACCTGTCGCCGGTGGTGTCCATCCATTCGCCGTCGGAGGCGTTCCGCTTCAAGGTGGGGGACGTGGTGACGTTCGCGGGCTCGGCGAGCGACGCGGAGGACGGCGCCATCCCGGGCGACCGGATGGCGTGGTCCCTCACGCTGGTGCACTGCACGCCGGGCGCGTGCCATTCCCACCCCTATGACGAAGGCCAGGGCCCCAGCGGGACCCTCACCATCCCGGACCACGGCGACGACGTGCGCTTCGAGCTGACGCTGACCGCGACGGACTCCGCGGGGCTGACGGGCAGCCGGACGGTGACGCTGCTGCCCCTGAAGGTGCAGGTGACGGTGGAGACGTCACCGCCCGGGCTGGAGGTGGTGTTCGACGGGACGGCCAGCCCGGCGCCGTTGGTGCGTTCGGTCGTCGCGGGCTCCTCGCACGCGATCCTCGCGCCGTCACCCCAGGGCCTCTACGGCTTCGTCGGCTGGTCCGACGGCGGGGCCGCGGAGCACACCATCCAAGTGGGCACGGAGGCCGTGGGCGTCACGGCGTTCTTCGAATCCGTCGCGCCGGCGGAGTGTCCGCGGGGGCAGTACCGGGCGGAGTACTTCGCCAACCGGGAGCTGGCGGACGCCCCGGTGAACGTGCGCTGCGAGGGGGCACCGCTCATGCACTTCTGGGGGGCGGGCAGCCCCGTGCCAGGTGTGGGCGCGGATGACTTCTCCGTGCGCTGGACGGGGCGGTTCTACTTCGCGACGGGCCTCTACTTCTTCCTGGCCCAGGCGGACGACGGCATCCGGGTCTTCGTGGACGGCAGCCGCATCATCAACGGCTGGAAGGACCAATCCTCCACCAGTTACGTGCACGCGCGCTGGATGCGCGCGGGGGAGCACTCCGTCGTCATCGAGTACTACGAGCACGGCGGGGACGCCGTGGCCGGGCTCCGGTGGACCCGGTAGCCCTTCAACTGGCCGCGCGTCGCCCGCCGCGCTGACGGCACAGGCGGGCGACGAGCGCCTCGTAGCCGGCGTAGGACAGCGGCAGGAGCAGGGCGAAGAGGAGGGTGAGCGAGGGCAGGGCGGGGTGGGCCAGCGGGTCCTTGACATGTGAGGCCATGGCCCGCAGGAGCCGGTCCGGCTCCGACAGCACGTCCCAACTGTTCCAGCGCTCCACGCGGCCCAGGTAGATGCCATAGCCACACAGGCCGGACGTGATGGCGACGAAGGCCCATGCGGTCGTGGGCCCCCAGCGCTCCTCCAGCCACCGCTTCCAGATGTCCAGCGACAGCAGGCCCAGCAGCCACCCCGTGGCGGCGAACAGGGCCAGGAGCGCGGCGTCGAACCAGAGCGGAACCACGGGCCGCTGACGCAGGTGGATGAAGTCGGTGACCAGGTAGGGCGCGTTGGGAAACAGCGCGAGCCAGCCGAGCGCCAGCGGAGCCAGGAGCCACGGGCGGCCCAGGCCTCGCACCATGAGCCCCCGCGCGACGAGCGCCAGGGTGTACGGCGCCCAGGCCAGGAACAGGTTCCACGACAGGAAGGCGAAGCTGGCGCGCTCGCTCCAGTCGAGCCGCAGGGCCAGCAGGTCCACCGCGAGCAGGCTGCACACGATCGCGGGCAGCAGGCCGTGGCGGCTCGGGATGGAGGGGATGGGGGAGTGCGGTCGGGACATGGTGGCGTGTGGCGCCACAGCCGCGCACCGTGGCGCCATGACCACGGTGCGACGGCTCCGGGAAGGGCGTGGACCCGGGGAGCGCCGTCAATGGAGCCCTCGGGTCTGGCCTTCAGCAATGCGCGGGCCAGGGCTGGACGCCACCGGCCACGCCTGGCGCTCAACAGTCGATGTTGAACGTCTTGATCTCGTCGTTCGGCGCGGTGACCCGAGCGGTGTTGGTGCCGTCGAACGTGGTGGTGAACGTCCCTTCGGTCGTGTCCACCTGCACCATCCCCGCCGTGGGGCACTGGTGGTCGCAGCGCTGGTAGCCGGACACGGTCGACGTCGAGTTGAGGCCGCCCTTCGTGGCCTGGGTCGTGCTGTCCACGGTGATGCACCCGCTGCCCCCCGTCCAGGTCACCGTGCTCTGGGACGTGCGCGAATCGAAGCGATTCGGCGAGAAGCTGTTGGAGGTGACGGTCACCTTGCGCGTGTCGCCATCCGGCGGCTGGCCGGCGATCTGCAGCGAGAGGTTGTACGGCTCGCCGTTGATGGTGAGCTGGTTGGAGGTCGCCGTGGCGGCGAGCTGCCCCTGGTTGTCAGAGAGCACCAGCTCCACGTTGCCGGAGATCTGCGTGAGGGAGACCGGCGCCGTGCAGTTGTTGAAGGCGTAGTTCACCGTCGCGCCCGTCGCGGTCGCGGTGACGCAGCCGGCGGGCGTGAAGGCGGTGGAGGCATTCGCCGCGAGCTGCGAGGCCGCCGTGTTGGGATCGACGGTGGCCATGGCCTGCACGTTGCCGATGGCGTAGTACCAATAGCCGTAGACAGGGTCGACCCAGGTATAGGCCCAGGCCGCGTCATACGCCCCGTAGTACGGATCGTAGTAGACGGTGTCGTAGTAGTACGGGTCGTAGGTGGTGGCACAGCCCATGCCCGCGCCCGCGCCCAGCGACAGGAACAACAGCGCCGCTTTCATCCGTTTCATCCGCGCCCCTTGTGTGTGGGTTCTTCCAAACGGGCCCAAGGTGGGGCCCGGTGGTGGGCGGGTGTACTGGCCTGGGGAACAGCCCGACTGCGCGCTGCTGGTCCGCGGGCTCACCTGTTGATGCGGTGTCTTCCCCGGGTCTGCATGTCGTGGTCCTCCGCGATGACCTCCTCGGCCTTCAGCTCACCGCCGACCCGGAGCGTCGCGTCGTTGCCGTGCCCCCGGACGGACCGCGCCTCCAGGTCCTGGCCCACGAGCAGCTCTCCATCCGTGTCCACGCGGCTGGCGCGAAGCGAGCCCCCCACCACGAGCAGGCCTTCGGGCCCTGCGTTGCTCAGCACGCCTTCCACCGTGAGGTTCCCCGTCACCAGCAGCGGCCCGTCCACGTGCAGGTCGCCCTTCACCATCAGGTCCCCGCGCACGAAGCGTGGGAGCTTGGAGAGGGAAGGTGCCATCGACTCCACCGGCAGCGCTTCCCGGGCAAGCTCCACCAGGGCCATGGCCGTCCAGGGAGGCATGCCCTGCACCGCCGCCGCGAGCGCGTCCCACGACGTGGCGCCCTCCAGCGCGAGCCGGTTCAGGACCTGCTCCACGGAGGCCACGTCCTTGTCCTCGGAGTACCAGGCCTCGAGCAACGCCTTCCGCTCGCGGGCCAGCGCGTCCAGCATCGGCCGCACGTCAATCGCTCCCGTCCTCCCCACAGGGGCCTTGGCGCCCATGAGCTGGGCGAGGTGCGGGTTGCCGTGCTCCAGCGCCTCCTGCACGGGCGTCTGTCCCGCGGCGTCCTTGCGCGCCACCTCCGCTCCGGCCTGGAGCAGGACCTCGATGACGGGCCCGCGCTCCGGGATGCGCGCGTGCTGGTGCAGCGGCGTCCAGCCCTTGCCCGCGTTGGGGTTGGCACCCGCGTCGATGAGCGCTCGCGCCACGTCCGCCCGCCGCGCGTTGAAGAGCGCCGTGCGCCCCGCGCTGTCGAGCGCGTCCACGGGGACGCCGCCCTTCGCCAGCAGGGCGATGCAGGCCGCGCTCGCGTGCTCGGCCGCCGCGTGCAGGGGCGTGCCCTTTGCTGAATCCATCACGTCCGCGGGAGCGCCCAGCCGCAGGAGCTCCTTCACCAGCGATGCGTCGCCCACCATCGCGGCCAGGTGGAGGACCCCGCGCTTGTCCCTGTCCCGGGCCTCCAGGTCGGCTCCCAGCGCCACCAGGGCCAGCACCCGGCCGGTGCGCCACTCCCCTTCGAACCCGGGGCCGAAGAAGGGGGCCGCGTCGAGCCCCGCCGCCTGGAGGAGCGCGTCGTCCAGGGCCTTGGCCCTGCGCGCCGCGGGACGCGGCGCGGGCTTCTGCTCCCGCAGCCACGCGTGGAAGCCTTCGTCGGAGAAGGCGCCCTCCAGGCCCTGGAAGGCGAACGGATCCTCGTGGCCCTCGTCGTCAGGGGCGCGCGGGTCGGGAGCGGCCTCCACCAGGGCGAGCAGCTTCCGGTAGCCCTGCTCCGGAGCACCCCGCCTCAGCGCGTGCCACGCGTCCAGCCCCCGCCGTGCGCGGGCGTGCTCCGCGATGTCGCGCAGGGCCAGGGCCTCCTCCAGCGCCGCCTCCGCCTGTTCGAGCTGCGCGTCCGTCGGCTTGCGCCGCACCAGGTCTTCGGCCCACTGGCTCAGCGCCAGCGCGCGCGCCTTCTGCCCGGTGGACAGCGTGCCGCCGGGCTTCGTGCCTCGGGTCAGCTCGAGGACGCGGTCGCGAACCCGCCAGTGCTCGGCCTTCAGCTCGCGCTCCCAGCGGTGGGGCTCCATGCGCCGCGCCGGGTCCAGGGCCCAGTTGAGCGAGTGCAGGGCCAGGAGGTGCTCTGGATCCGCCTCCACGATTTCGCGCAGGAGTCGGATGGCCTGCTCCAACTGGGGCGGCATCTCATCCAGGAAGGCATCCGCCTTCTTCATCAGCGCGGCGGTGTCGGGCTTCTTCGTCGACGGGGAGCGTGGCATGGCCAGGCACCTTGCCAGCACGCGTGGTGGAGTGCCCGGATAAACCACGGCGCCACACGAGGGCGCTGACGGCCCGTGCCTCAGGGCGTCCAGCGCGCCCTGCGCACCAGCCAGGAGCTGCCGCCGCGCCCGTCCCGCACCACGGCCCAGAACGTCACCTCCTGGGCCGCCGCGCCTGCCGTCGGCTCCCACTCCACGCGGTGGCGTCCCTGCTGGCCACCGAAGTCCGCGCCGCCCGTCTCCGACAGGCTGAACTCGCCCAGCGTGGTGTACCAGGCGATCTCCCAGGCCTCCTTGAGGTTCACGGCCTGCAACCGCAGGCCCGGGACCACGTAGGCCTCCTCCCGGTCCGACACGTCGTCGGCCGTCACCACGAAGGGGCCGGGGCCGCTCAGCTCCAGCGGCTCACCCTCCGGCCAGGGGACGTCGTCCACCCGCAGGCCCGGGAGCACCGGCTGCTCGTTGGCCTTCATGCCCTCCACGACCGGGCACCAGAAGACCATCAGCTTCTGCGCGTAGACCTCCTCGCCGCCCGCCGCCACCCTCAGGACGAGCGGCATGCGGATGCCGCCCAGCCCCTGGTAGGCGTCCTCCTCCAGCACGCGCTCCAGCAGGAGCTTGTCCTCCGCGACCCGGGCCGCGCCGGGACGGATGGGCAGCGTCAGCTCGCCCGCGGAGGTGGTGCCCTCCGCGAGCAGGGCGCGGTCCGCCGCGTTCGCGCATGTGCGGTCGTCCTGATCCGCGCAGGCCCACAGTTGGTACTGGAGGGGGCGCCCCTCGCCGGCGGGGTCCACCAGCAGCGCGCGGTACGTCACCTCCGCGGCGAGCTCGTCGAAGGCCTCCGGGGTCTGCTCGCAGGTGGAGGCGAGCAGCTCGGGCTGCTCCGTGGACACGCCGAGCACGCGGAGGTCGTGCACGCTCGACGGCTTGTCCTCGGGGTCGACGCAGGCGATGGCCGCCAGGCCCCACAGCAGCAGGACTCCGGTGTTGAGCAGGGTCTTCATGTCAGAAGCTTCCTTTCACGCCCACCACGGGGAGGATGGGGATGCCGGGCACCTCGTACTCGCGGCGCTGCCGGTAGTCGTTGAACGTGAACTCGGTGTTCTCCGCGTTGTAGAGGTTCTGCACGTCCAGGTAGACCCCCAGCGTCCAGCTCTGGAACTGCCAGCCCTTGTCCACCCGCACGTCCAACTGGTGGAAGCCGCGCATGCGCGCGGACGCATAGGGGCCGTACATGCCGCTGAAGCGGTTGCGGTCCACCTGGTACTGGTCGAAGGTGTGGTTGAGCGGCGTCGTGGGGCGGCCGGTGGTGTATCGGAAGCGCCCGCCCAGCTCCCAGCCGTTGCCCAGGACGTAGTTGCTCACCAGCGTGAGGATGTGCGTCTGGTCGAAGGGGCTGAGGCCATACGCCGTGTCGTCGCCGGTGGGCCCGAAGCCCCCGAAGCCTCCACCGCCTTCGGGGAGGGGGCCCGCTCTCCCGTCGAGCGACTGGCTGAAGGTGTACGACAGCCAGCCGGACCACTTGTCCGTCGCGGACGCGCGCTGCTTCTTCACCATCACCTCCACGCCCAGGGCGCGGCCGATGCCGTCGTTGGAGTACGGCACCTGGAACACGCCTCCGCCCGGCAGGGAGATGATCTGTCCGGGCGCGACGATGTTGCTGAAGCGGCGGTTGAAGAAGCCCGTCACGTCGACGTTGAACACGTCCGTCAGCCGGTGCTCCACGCCGAGGCTGCTCTGGAACGCGCGCTGGTAGGACAGGTCCGGGTTGCCGTACGGCAGGGTGATGAAGCGGAACGTCTCACCCGGCTGGCTGTAGAGGCCGAGCGAGCCCTTGAGCTGGGTGCGCTCGGTGGCGTTGAAGGCCACCCACAGCCGGGGATCCAACGCCACGTTCCGGGCGTCGCCCGCGCGCTGGTAGTTGGCGCGCACGCCGGGGGTGAAGATGAACTTCCCCACCTTCAGGTCCGCCTCCACGAAGAGCGCGCCGTCGAACGAGCCGAGGCCGATGTGCTCCACCAGCAGCTCGCCCACGGACTCGGCGCCGGGGAAGGCCACGTACTCGAAGTTCTCCGGGGCGGGGAACTCCACGTCGAAGGACTGGTGCTCGTAGACGAGGTCCAGGCCCGTGCGCACGGTGAGGCGGGGGGACAGCTCCAGGCCCAGCACCTCGCGCGCGCCCACCGTGTAGCCCACGCCGTCCTGCTTCGCGATGCCGAACTTGAAGCTGGTGCCGTCATAGCCCACGTACGGCGTGAAGACGGACGTGAGCGCGCCCTTGCGGTACGTCCAGTCTCCCTTGATGCGGTGGAAGAGGGTGTGCGTGTCCACCGTCAGGTCGCGCTCCGTCTCCGGGCCTCCGGTCACCAGGCGGAGCTGGTCGTCACTGCCGAAGGCCATCACGTAGCCGGTGCTGCGCGCGCCGCCGGCCAGGGCCTGGGCCTCGTCCTCCGAACGGGCGTCCCGCTTCGCGCCGAAGTCCACGCGCAACTGGTAGTCCCAGTACTTGGGGACCACGGACAGGGTGCTGCCTTCGTCCTTGGGCAGGACGGCGGGCAGGAGCGTGTCGATGTACGAGCGCCGCGCGGCGGCGGCCACGCTGATGCCGTCCTTCACGGGGGCTTCCAGGAAGAAGCCCGCGTCCAGGAGGTCCACCTTCACGGAGCCGTGGAGCGTGTCGGCGGCGCCCTTGCGCGTGCCCACCTCCACGATGCCGCCCACCGCGCGGCCGTACTGGCTGCCGTAGCCGCCCGGGAAGAAGTCGAGCTGGTCGATGAACTCGGCGTTCACCACCGAGGGGCCGCCGAGCAGGTGGAAGAGGAGGGGGATGCCGACCCCGTCCATCATCGTCGCCGTCTGGCCGGGGTTGGAGCCGCGCACCAGCAACTGGCCGGAGATGAAGGGCGCGCGCGCCACGCCGGGCAGGGTCTGGATGACGCGGATGGGGTCTCCGAAGGTGCCCGGCGTCCGCTGCGCCTCCTGCCGCGTGATGGTCCGGCGCACGACCTCCTTCTTCGGCCGCTCGGAGCGCACCACCGTCTCCAGCGCGCCGCCGGTGGGGGCGAGGAAGAAGTTCACCTCCGTCGTCTCGTCCTCCTGGAGCAGCTCCTTCGTCTGGTAGAGCTGGTAGCCGGACGCCACCACGCGCACCGCGCACTCGCCCGGGGGCACGTCGAGGCTGAAGCGGCCGTCCGCGTCCGACACGGCCTCGGGCGCCTCCGGGTCGTCACCGCAGCGCACGGTGGCGCCGGCCACGCGCGAGCGGCTGCCGCGTGAAATCAACTGCCCCTTGAGCGTGGCATTGCGCGCCACCGGGGCCTGCTCCGGACCGGGGGCCTCCTGGGGCGGGGCGTCGAGGGTGAAGTGGTAGATGTATTCCACCTGCACCGGCGCGGGCACACCGTCCACCTCCGCGGGAGAGAAGCGGAACTGGCGCACCGCCGCGATGGCCGCCTCGTCGAAGCCATGGCCCGCGGGCTCCGTGGGCAGCACGTCCGACACGGAGCCATCCGCGGCGATGGTGATGATGAGGCGCACGGAGGCGGTGAGTCCCTCCGCGAGCGCCTCGGGCGGGTAGGGGGCCTCCACCTGCTGGAGCAGCTCGGGAGGCTTCGTGATGACGGGCTGGGCCTGCGCGGGCGGGGCCGCTTCCGCGGGCGGCGCGCCGTCCTGCGGTGCCTGCGCCAGGGCCGGGGTGCCCAGCAGGAGCGAGGCCGCGACGAGCGCGCTTCGGGCGTTCAGGGACGGGGACATGGGGCGCGGAGCATACGGGATGCGGCCCCGGCTTCGCGCGCCCCCCGCCCCGCGTTCCGGCGCGGTCGGGACGTGTGCCATCGTGGGCCGGTCCTCACCCATCCGTGAGCAGAGGGAGTCCACACCGTGTCACGGTCACAGCCACATCCGTCGCGGCCTTCCCTCGAAGCGATGGCGGACGCCGTGCGCTCGCCCGACGCGACCCGGGCGGACACCGACCTGCTCATCGCGGCGCTGGGTCAGGCCCCCACGGGAGCGGAGACACCCCGGGCGCGAGCGGATCTGCTGCTGGCGTTGATGGCGCCGGGCCAGCCGTTGGGGGGCCGCGCGGGCCGCGAAGGGGTGACGGTGCGGCAGGCGGCGAAGGACGCCTTGATGGCGCTGGGCCATCCCTACGCGCTGGAACTGCCACCGGAGCTGGTGGGGCGGGACGCGCGGCCCCGGACGCGACCCGGAGGGTTCGGGGTCGCCGTCGCGACGGCCGCGATGCTCTACCAGACGGGCCTCTTCTACGGGGTGCTGCTCCACGACGGCGTGGTGCACACGCAGTACTCCATCCACAGGCCGCCCGAGCAGCTCACGGCGGAACGCGTGGTGCCGTGGGCGCTGTTCACCCTGAGCGGCGTGTTGCCGTGCCTGCTGGCGCTGGGCGGCCATGCCTTGAAGCGCCGGCGGCTCCAGCTCACCGGCTGGCTGCTCATCCTGGCGCAGGCGCTGCTCTGGACGGGGGCCGTGGGTCTCTCCTGGGCCAGCATCGGCCCGTCCGCCTTCACCCTGCTGGCGCCCTGGCACGTAGCCGGGTTGAGCGCCTGGGTGACCCGGCCGCTGCCGAAGCACTCCCGTGGCCTCGGTTGAGGTGACGCTCAGAGCATGGGGGAGAAGGGCTTCTTGAGGGTCAGCGTGAGCCCCACCTCCCGGCCATACGGGAGGCGGCCCGACAGGTCCCGTCCCTCCTGGAAGGGGACGCTGACGCGCACGCCCACGGAGCCGTAGACGAAGCCGAGGAAGGGCGCCAGGTGGAGGGACGTCGTGGGCCGGTGGGCCGCCGTCCCCGTCTCGTGGGCCACGCCCGTCTCCAGCCCGAAGATCAGGAAGGTGCCCTGGACTCCGCCACACAGGCGCGCGTGGTCCCCGTCCATCCACTGGCCCTGTCCGAAGACGCCCACGGAGCCCGACCTGAAATCGCGCATGCGGTTGTTGTGCATCACCACGTTGAGCGTGGACTCCAGGCCCACGCCCCAGGCGGTGTCCTGCTGGCGGCGGCTCACGCTCAGCAGTGGGCCCACCGTGAACCAGGGTTGCGGCGAGCCGTCGTCGTGCGGAGCGGCCGGGATGACCAGGGCGAGCAGGGCCAGGGCGTTCATCCCGCCAGGATACGCGGGAGCCCCTCCAGCGCTCGGGCTCCCTTGCGGACACTGTCCACGCGAGGCGCGTGCCTACCGGGGAATGAGGATGACATCCTCATCCTGTTCCAGCCGGTACGTCCCGTCAGGCTGCTGGCAACGCTCCGCATGCGCACGGATGCGCGCGTCGAGCCTCTCCGCTTCGTCCGGCGTCAGGGCGGCCAGTTGCGCGGCCGTGTAACACCCCTCCAGGACGAGGAAGCGGCAGAGCGTGTACATCTCCTCGAAGGTCTTCGCGGCGAACCCGCTCATCGTCGCGATCGCCTCGTGGGGCAACTGCTTGCGCCGCACTTCGGCGGCGACGTCCTCGCTGAAGTGCAGGGTGTCGCAGAACTCACGGCACATCGCATGGGTCGGTCCCCGGGCGGCGGCCATCACCAGCAGACAGCTCCCTCCCGGCCGCACGAAGCCGAGCAGTCTGTCAATGAAGCCGCCCCATTCAGAGACAGGGACGTGATACAGGACGTGTGAACAGACGACCAGGTCATATCTGTCATTGGAGGCGTACCGCTCCAGGGGGACAGGAATGACCGTCGCCTTCTCATGATGGAAGCCGGCGCTCTGCTCGGGATGGGGTTCGAGCAGGGTGAGCGAGTCGAAAAGCGGCGCGAGCCGCTCCGAGACCTTGCCCGCCCCCGCTCCGACATCCAGCAGGGTGGGGTGCTCGGGGAGACCTGGGAACAGCCGCTCCGTGACGATCTGGTGGATGTTCGTCGGATGCCTTGCGGACGCAGCGAGCAGGCGGAACGCCGTGGCGTACTCCTGCGGTGACATCGTGATCGCCATGATTTCCCCCCGTGCCGGGACGACTGCCGGGGGGACGCTATCATTTCAGGAAGAGCGCTTCTGGGAGCGCGCCCGAGCCGGCTCGGAGGCCTTCCCAGACGCAGCCTTCGACGCGCCGACGAACTCCGCCAGGTGCTTGCCGGTCAGCGTCGACTTCGCCGCGACCAGGTCGGCCGGCGTGCCTTCGAACACGATGCGTCCGCCGTCGTGGCCCGCGCCCGGTCCCAGGTCGATGATCCAATCCGCGTGCGCCATCACCGACTGATGGTGCTCGATCACGATGACCGACTTTCCGGAGTCGACCAGCCGGTCCATCAGGCCCAGCAACTGCTCCAGGTCGGCCAGGTGCAGGCCCGTGGTCGGCTCGTCGAGTACGTAGATGCCGCCCTCCTCCCCCATGTGCGTCGCGAGCTTGATCCGCTGCCGCTCGCCACCCGACAGCGTGGTGAGCGGCTGGCCGAGCCGGAGGTAGCCGAGGCCCACGTCCGCCATGCGCTGGAGGATGGCCGACGCGGCCGGCGTCTGCGCCTTGCCCGAGCCGAAGAAGCCCACCGCGTCCTTCACGGGCAGGTCGAGCACCTGGGCGATGTTGAGCCCGCCGAGCTTGTACTCCAGCACCGACGCCTGGAACCGCCGGCCTTCGCAGTCCTCGCAGACCGTGGTGACGCCGGCCATCATCGCCAGGTCGGTGTAGATGACGCCTGCGCCGTTGCAGGTCGGGCAGGCGCCCTCGGAGTTGGCGCTGAACAGGGCCGGCTTCACGCCGTTGGCCTTCGCGAAGGCCTTGCGGATCGGCTCCAGCAGGTCGGTGTACGTCGCGGGGTTGCTCCGCCGCGAGCCGCGAATCGGCGACTGGTCGACGGAAACCACCCCTTCCCGGGTGCTCACCGAGCCATGGATGAGCGAGCTCTTGCCGGAGCCCGCCACGCCGGTCACCACCACCAGCACGCCGAGCGGGATGTCGACGTCGACCTTCTTCAGGTTGTGCGTGCTGGCGCCGCGCACCTTCAGCACGCCGGACGGCTTTCGCACGGACGGCTTCAGGGTGGCCCGGTCGCTCAGGTGGCGCCCGGTGAGCGTGTCGCTGGCGCGCAGGGCCTCGACGGTGCCCTCGAAGACCACCTCGCCGCCGGCGGTGCCGGCCCCGGGGCCCAGGTCGACGACGTGGTCGGCGATGGCGATCAGCTCCGGCTTGTGCTCCACCACGAGCACGGTGTTGCCCTTGTCGCGCAGCCGCAGCAGCAGCTCGTTCATCCGCTGGATGTCGTGCGGGTGCAGTCCGACCGTCGGCTCGTCGAAGACATACGTGACGTCGGTGAGCGAGGACCCGAGGTGGCGGATCATCTTGGTGCGCTGCGCCTCGCCGCCCGACAGCGTGCCGGCGGGCCGGTCGAGGCTGAGGTAGCCCAGGCCGATCTCCACGAACGATTCGAGCGTGTGCCGCAGCGACGCCAGCAGCGGGGCGACGGACGGCGCGTCCAGGCCGCGCACCCACTCGGCCAGGTCGCTGATCTGCATCGCGCAGGCGTCCGCGATGTTGATGCCCTTGATCTTGGAGGACCGGGCGGCCTCGCTGAGCCGGGTGCCCTTGCATTCGGGGCAGGAGGTGAACGTGACCGCGCGCTCCACGAACGCACGGATGTGCGGCTGCATCGCGTCCACGTCCTTGGACAGGAACGACTTCTGGATCCGAGGGATGAGCCCCTCGTAGGTGAGGTTCATCTTCTCGACCTTCACCTTGGTCTGTTCCTTGTGGAGGAAGTCGTGCAGCTCCTGCCTGGTGTACTTGCGGATCGGCTTGTCCGGGTCCAGGAAGCCCGAGGCCCCGAAGATGCGCACGAGCCAGCCGTCCGCGTTGTAGCCGGGGATGGTGATGGCGCCCTCGTTGAGCGACTTGCTGTCGTCATACAACTGGGTCAGGTCGATGTCGCTGACCGTGCCCATGCCCTCGCATTTGGGGCACATGCCGCCGGTGACGTTGAAGACCTTCTTCTCGGTCTTGCCTTCGCCCTTCTCGACGGTCATCTCGCCGGTGGCGCGGACCGACGGGACGTTGAAGGAGAAGGCGTTGGACGAACCGATGTGCGGCTTGCCCAGGCGGCTGAACAGCACGCGCAGCATGGCATTGGCGTCCGTCGCGGTGCCGACGGTCGAGCGCGAGTTGGCGCCCATGCGCTCCTGGTCGACGATGATGGCGGTGGTCAGTCCTTCGAGGACGTCGACCTCGGGCCGGCCCAGCGTGGGCATGAAGCCCTGGACGAACGCGCTATAGGTTTCGTTGATCAGCCGCTGCGACTCCGCCGCGATGGTGCCGAAGACGAGCGACGACTTGCCGGAGCCGGAGACGCCGGTGAAGACGGTGAGCCGCCGCTTCGGCAGCTCCACGCTGACGTCCTTCAGGTTGTTCTCCCGAGCGCCCTGGACGCGGATCAGGTCATGGCTGTCCGCGAGGCTCGAGCGGCGCTGGGAGGCGGTCTTGTCGGAGGAGGTCATGGGTCCATTTTCTCCAGCAGTTGTTCGAGGCGGTCGACGTGCTCCGACCAGAACGCGCGGTAGTGCGCGAGCCAGTCGATGAGCGGCTTCATCCCGCGTGGATCCACCCGGTAGTAGGTGCAACGTCCTTCACGCCGGCCCTTCACCAGACCGGCGTCCTTCAACGCAGCGAGGTGCTGGGAGACCGCGGGCTGCGAGATGTCGAATCGCGCCGTGAGGTCCTTCACCGCCGCTTCGCCACGCGCGAGTGACGCGAGAATCGCCCGGCGGTTCGGGTCCGCCAGCGCCTGGAAGAGCTTGTTCTCGGCCACGGCCACGCGCTGCATGCGCGACGAATAAGTTGCTGCTTATGGATAGTCAAGCGCGGGAGGCACTCCCGCGTCGTGAGCCCATTTGCGTCAACAACACACATCGAAGACCGTTGTCCTGGGAGTCCATGGGCAGAGCCTTTCATGTAGGATCGCACTGCACGCGAAAGTAAGGAGAGGTGCCTGATGAAGCGTCTGCTGATTTCTTCCCTCGCGGTCCTTTCCCTCCAACTGGCGGCCTGTGGCGCTGGAATGGAGGAGGGTGAAGGCCAGACTCCTCCCGCTCCGGCCGTGGATGACACGACCCAGCTCGGGCCCATCGGCGGCCTCCAGTATGGGACGCACGTGAGCTACTACACCGACAGCTCCAAGACGGTGCTGGTGGGCGAACGCGAGTGGGGCTGCCCGCCCTCGACCTATCTGATCAACTGGGGCGCGACGTCCGCCTACTCGCTCACCTGGAAGTTCCTCTGCGCGCAGGAACCGCAGCAGGTGCAGTAGGGCGAGCGGCTTTCACGGCCGTCACGAACCTCATCCGATGGGAACCGGCGAAGGCGGACCGCCGATGAAGCTCACGGGCGTCAACAGGTAGTGAAGGCAGAGCGCGGAGAGTCCGCCGAACAGCAGCAACGCCAAGGCCAGCGCGGCTCGCTGCCGCGCTGGCGTGTCCAAACGCGAGCGGAGGAGCCTCGTGGGGCCGGAAGCTCCCACCGCCAATACGATGACCAGACAGGTGAGTGAGGTCCCGAGCCAGACGGTCGCCAGCAGTCCCAGTCGCTCCGGGCCGGGCATCAACGTGAAGCCTGACAAGACCCAGAGGATCATCAGCAGGCCTCCCACCGAGAGCGTCGATCCCAGCCGCCTGAGCCACATGAACCCGTGGAGCCGCGCGAACGCCTCCAGGCCGAGGTCCAGGGTTGCTACGAGCAGCAAGGGGGCCACCATCATGGCGAAGGGGGACGGAAACGCGAAGAGCGCGTTGAAGGCGACGACATAGACCCACGGCGCGATGAGCAGGCCCAGCAGCAGCGCGCCGAGTCCGACCGCGCCCGCGTCCTTCCAACGAGTGGTGGTCATCGGCGTGTGCCTCCTCCAGGAGGAACGGGGACCCTGAACTCCCGCTCGAAGGCGATTCGGGTGATGAGCGGCGCATATCCATGTTGGAACTGAAGCTGCCACCAAGCCGTAATGCCTTGTGACGCGTTGCTGTCAAGGCCGCCATCCGCGCCATACTCTCGAAGGTCGTCATCATCCAGCCCGAACACGTCGTAGAAGAAGTATTCCAGCTTGATGAAGTATTCACTCCTGGCACGGTCGAGCCGATACTCCTTTGCGACGACGATGACGTGCTGGATGCCATTGATCATCACTCCCAGCCCATTGCTGAAGTCACCGGTGTGCAATGCCGGGCTTCCGTCATTGAACGCAGGTACGCCCAACCCCGTCACGGGAGTGAGCGCATTGATGTCCCAGCCGACCTTCTCGAGCGCCTGATGGATCCGCACCTGTCCTGCTGTGCGCTCCGGCGAGTTTGGTGCGGACAGTGCACGATGGACGAAGGTGGTGATGTTGGGATGGGCCTGGGCATCCGCGGTGAGGCCTGTGTCACTCCAGAAGCGCAAGGCGCGCTGTGGCTCGAACTCCCGGCTCAGCGTCATGCTACCACCCGCTTCCTGCGCCAGTAGGGGTAGTCTCTCCCGCATGTCGCTGAAGGTGATGACGCTCAACATCCTGATGGGAGGCGAGGAGCGGATGCCGCTGCTCCTGGCCCTCATTGCCCGTGAGCGCCCGGACGTGCTCGTGCTGCAGGAGTGTCTGGGGTGGGAGGACGGCGAGCGGCTTCGTCAGGTCGCCGCCGCGCTCGGGCTCCCCGCCACCGACGCCCACGTGCGGCTGGGCACCGCGCGTCCCCGTCCCAGCGGCAGCCGCTACCATGTCGCCGTCGCCAGCCGCCTCCCCCTGCGCTCGGTCCGCGCCCACGCCAATGCCCACTTCATTGGCCACTGCCTCCTCGAATGCGAGCTGGAGACGGGCGCGGAGCCGCTGACCGTCTTCGCGGCCCACTTCGACTCCCACCATGAGTCACTTCGCTTCGTGGAGGCGCGCTACCTGCGCTCCCTCATCGAACCAGCGGCTTTCGGTTCGCGGGACTTCATCCTGGCGGGAGACCTCAACTCCCTGTCCCGCGCCGACCCCTATCCCGTGGACCTCGCTGACCGCGTCCGCCGCGCCAGGGTCGACAAGTATGGCCACCCGCCACGCTTCGACGTCATCGACGACCTGGAGAACTTCGGCTGGCTGGACACGCTGCGCCTCAAGCCGGGCTCCTCCCAGTGGGCCACCGCGCGGCGCCACCGTGAAGGGGAGGTCATCGACTTCCGCACCGACTACGTCTTCGCGTCACCCGCGCTGGCCCGGCGGCTGCTCGCGGCGCAGGTCGTGGACGTGGGCACGGCCTCCGACCACCACGCCTTGACCGCGAGCTTCAGCGACGCGTGAAGCCCCTCACGCCAGCTCGTGGCGCTGGAGCGACTCCGCCTCCGCCACGATGGCCGCGCGGACCTTCCCCTTGAGGGTCGCCTCGCTCTTGAGCACGTCCTTGAGGGCGGCCGTCTTCCCGTAGAACACCCAGGTGGAGGAGTGGCTGCCTCCGCTGGGGGTGGAGACCCGCACCTCGAGGAAGCGCTCCTGCTTGCCCTTGTCCCCGCTCGGCGCGGCCACCCGGAGCTCGACGTCGCCCACGCCGGCCACGAACTCGCCGCCCGCGAAGCGGGTGCTCAGCGCGGTGAAGGCCCCCGTGTCGGGCACGCCCTGGAGCGCGCGCCCCGCCAGCTCGTGGAGCGCGGCGCCAATCGCCTGCTGCAGCTTCTGTTCATTCAGGACGATCTGCATGGGCTCCTCAGGGAGACTTGTACCTGGCTTTGATGGCCGCGATGGAGCGCTCCAGCGCCTGGATCCGTTCGATGCTCAAGACCGGGCTCAGCCCCGGAGGTAGCGGGGGCGTGGTGGACGCCTGCCCCAGCTCCATCATGCGGGCGTGGATGTAGGCTTGGTTGAGGTACTGGAGGTATTGCGCTTGCTGCGCCTCGGTCAGCGCGGACATGGCGGTCTCCACGGGCTTGACCAGGTTCTGGAGCTCGACCTCGGCGGCCTTCGGCACGTTGCGCACGAGCGGCTTGCCCAGCATCACGTCGTACGGGATGTGCTCGGCGTTGGCGATCGTCAGCACCTCCTTGCCGATGATCTGCAGCTCGCCCCGGACCCCGTTGCCGTGCTTCAGGTAGGCGCACACCACCGTGTAGCCGCTCTCCATCAACTTCGACTCGGTGATGCGCAGGGGCGGCTTCCCACCTTCCAACGCGGCGATCTGCAACGCCTCCAGGTGCTCGGGCGTGAAGTAGGGCTTTCCTCCGGGGCCGTGGAGGTTGTTGATCTCGATGACCTCCACCTCCCCCAGCCGGATGGCCTCCGCGAGCCGGTTCACCACCCGCGTCATCGCCGCCGGTGACGTGTCCGACAGGACGAGCCGCGTCCCAATGGCATCCCAGAGGTTGGCGATGGCCTCCTGGACGGTGGAGACCTTCGCCCCGAACCTGTCGACCGCGCGCTGCAAGCGATTGGCCGCGGAGACCGGGTCCTTCGCGCGCGCCTGCACGGAGCCCATCTCCTTGAACACCCGCGCAATCAGGTTGCGAGCAGGCACCAGCTCCTTCTCGTAGAGGGGCGCGGCCTGCTCGGCGAGCTCCGCGATGGTCGGGGAAGGGGGCTTCTCGCGCTCACGCAGGCGCCTGACGACCTGGCGGGGGCCGGGCACCGGCGACTTGCCCGCGGAGTGATTGGCGGCGCGTTCCTTGAGCCACGACGCCAGGCGGGTCGAGCCGAAGGCCTTCTCCACCGCCGTGCCCTTGAGCGCCTTGAGCGCGGCGCCGACGCCCTTGGCCGCGGCCCACATCGCCAGGACCTCGACCAGGACGCCCGCGAGGACCCCGATGGTCTCGGCCAGCTCGCGCGCCGCCTCGTCCAGCCGCTGCGCGTTGCCGCGCGCGTCCCACACCTTGCCGAAGAACTTCGCGAACGCGGCGCCGACCTTCTTGAGCGAGTCGAAGATCCACTTGGCGAGGAAGGCCAGCCCCATCCACTCCAGGAGCGCGAGCCCCACCTCGAACCCCACTGCCGCGCCCGGCGCGGCACCCGCACCGCCCGCGAGCGCGCCCAGCGCGGCGCCCACCGCCGTGCAGATGGCGAGGAAGAGGATGGCGCCCACCGCCATCTCGAGGAGCGCGATGAGGACCGTGCGCAGGGCCTGCTCGACGTGCCGCGTGACCGCTTCGGGGATGTACTTCAGCGACAGCTTGATGGCCTCCCAGATGTCGCTCAGCAGCTCGGACACGCGCTGGAAGCCGGACGCGAACGCGTCCACCACGTTGAAGCTGTACGAGCCCGAGTTGACCGAGCCGCGCAGCCCCTTGGCGAACTCCTTGCTGGGGATCCAGATGTACGTGTCGGCCTTGAACTCGAGCGACTTCCAGCCCGCCGTGGTGTTGGGAATGGCCCGCCGGTTGACCTGGGCGAGCACGGCCACGAAGAAGCGCAGGTCCGCGCCCCACGCGTGCGCGACGTCGCCGTAGTAGGCCTCCGCGATGGCGATGGCCGTACCGCTCACGCCCCGGGTGACGCGGTGGAGGCGGGCGTTCGGCTCGGGCATCGGGTGGCGCGGCGCGGACCAGACGTAGTCGGCGGAGACGAAGCCCACGCGCCCGTCCCGCGTGCTCACCGACAGCCAGCCGCCGGGCATCTGCGCGATCACCTGCACGGGGGTGTTGAACGCCAGGCTCCCGAGGACGTTGTCGCCCTGCTCGGGGCTGGAGCGCAGTTGCAGGGCCGGCGCCTTGTTCCACATGACGATGCCCACGCCGTGCGCGGGCCGGGCCTCCGCGTCCAGCGGGCGGACGGGGAGGGCAGGCGCGGGCTTGATGACCGTGGGGGCGTTGGCGCGCGTCAGCCCCACGAGCTTCCCCGTCTTGAACGCATCCGACAGGCGCTGCTTCATCACGGGGTCGGCCGGCCACGTCGCGGAGCCCGGGGTCGCCGCGCAGGCGGTGTACATCTCCCGGACGGCCTGCCGGTGCGTGCGCATCCACCCGTCGATGCACATCTGCATCACGGCGGGCGCGACCCGGCGGCTCGCGTTCTTCGCCTCCGCGTCGTTCCAGAGGACGACGACGTAGGTGGCCCCGCCGCCGGAAAGTACCCACTGCTTCGACATGGCTTCCCTTCACGTGACGGGAGCCCCGGATGCTAGCCAGTTGACCGGGGGCGGGCCAGGGGCGGGCCCCCAGCACCCCGCGGCGCCCTGTTCCAGCCCAGGGAACGTTTGACGCGAGCGCGGAGGCTTGATCCTCTCCCCGGATGAGCGCTCACCCCATCGAGTTCGACCCCCAGTTGGCCGCCCTCCTGCCCGCGCTGGAGGGGTATGTGCCCCGGCGGATGACGCTGGATCAGTTGGAGCACTTCCGGGGCCTGAGCCGCGTGACCCGGGAGGACCTGATGGGAGACGCGAAGGTCCACTGCGTCGACTACGGCATCCCCGGCTATCAGGGCGCGGAGATCACGGTCTCGGTCATTGCCCGGCAGGGCCACTCGGTTCCGGGGCCGGCCGTCTATCACATCCATGGCGGCGGGATGGTGATGGGGACCCGCTTCGCGGGAGCGAAGCCGCTCGTGGACTGGGCGCTCCGTCATGATGCGGTCTGCGTGACGGTCGAATACCGGCTGGCGCCCGAGCACCCTGCGCCGACCCTGGTGGAGGACTGTTACGCCGGGCTGGTCTGGATGGCGGCGAACGCCGACCGGCTGCGGTTTGATCCGAAGCGGCTCGTGATCTTCGGCGGGAGCGGTGGCGGCGGGCTCGCGGCCGGAACCACGCTCCTGGCGCGGGATCGACAAGGCCCGAAGCTGTTGGGGCAACTGCTGCAGTGCCCCATGCTGGACGACCGCAATGAGACGGAGTCCGCCCGCCGGTATGACGGCGTCGGGGTCTGGGACCGCACCAGCAATGTGACCGCCTGGAAGGCGGTGCTGGGCGAGCGCTGGGGAGGCCCGGACGTGTCTCCCTATTCCGCGCCCGCGCGCGCCACGGACCTGCGGGGGCTGCCGCCGACCTTCATCGACGTCGCGGAAGGGGAGACGTTCCGGGACGAAGCCGTCGCCTACGCGCGCGGAATCCTGGCGGCAGGGGGCGAGTGCGAGCTGCACGTCTGGGGCGGAGCCTTCCACGGTTTCTACGACATCGCCCCTCGGTCCGACGTGGCGCGCGCCTGCATTTCGACGCGCGACGCATGGCTGGGACGGATGTTCGCCCGAGGGGCCACCCCGCCTGTCCCGTGACCGTGCTCAGGGTTGCGCGATGCCCGTCTCGTAAGCCTTGCGGACGGTCTGGGCACAGGCGCGTGACTTCTCGCCCTCCTCGTTGCCGAGCTGCCGGCTGCGGGCCAGGACCATGTACCGGGTCCTGGCGGCGTTCACCCAGGGGTAGAACCCGAAGGCCCCCGGCGACGAGTGGCCCGTCACGGTCCAGGTGCTGCTGACGGGCTCGCCCTCAATCCAGTGCCCGAGCCCGTAGTAGACCTCGCCCGCCGCGGTCCACGGCGTGAAGGCCACGTTGGGGCCTCCCGACCAGGCGGGGACGGAGTCCACGGTCAGCTTGGAGGACAGCGCGGTCTGGCCGTTGAGCAGCTTCTGGAGGAAGACGCGGTATTGCGCCGCGCTGCCGGAGAAACCCCCCGCCACGGCGACGTCGCTGTCGGACTCCGGGAAGGTGGTGCCCAGCAAGGGGTTGAGCCAGTCCATCACGCTCAAGAGGCCCGTGCCCTTGCGCGCGCCGATGTCATCCAGGGCCAGCTTCTGCATGTGGCCGCCGTTGTAGAAGAAGCGGCCGTTCTGGAGCGGGCGGTAGGTGACGTCCTTGAAGGAAGGCCCGTAGCACGCGGAGACGGTCGTCCCGGCGGCGTCGCACAGGGTGGTGTTCTCGTCGATGTAGCCGCTGGTGAAGTTGAGCCGCTTCTTCTCATCGGCGGTGAGGCTCGCGTACCCCTTGGACTGCACGTAGGCGCCCACGTACAGCCACTTGCTCGCGGACGCGATGGGCATCACCGTCGTGGCCGTGACGCCGCTGCCTTTCGTGAGGCCGTAGAGCGGCCCGGACCCGTCGCCAATCTCCCAGTAGAAGTTCCCGAGCGGCTTGCAGCCCGCCGCGTTGTTGGCCGTGTCCAGCGCGGCCTGTTCGTACACGGTGAGGGCCGCCTGCGACGTTCCCCAGGTCACGCCATCGATGGACTCGCCCGCGTCCCCCGGGCTTCCACAGCCAGCGGTGCCCAGGGTCCACAGCGCGCACGCCCAGATGAACTGCGTCACATTGCTTCGCTTCATGGGGAATTCCTCCAGGAAAGTCCCCCATGAACCCGGCCCGCGCGCGGAAGTTGCGCGGGAAACGCGCGGCTGTCCCGGCCCGCCTCGACTGCTCGAGGCGGGCCGGGGGTGGGTCAGAACGTCTTGTCGAGCAAGGCCTCACACGTCGAGGGGAGGACCCCGTCCTTCACGTGGAGCGCCACCGGGCCGGAGGCCGCACCGGGCTCCCACTGCGTGCGCACGAAGCACTTGCCCCCGACGTTGAGGACGTGGAGCCGCGAGGCCACCGCGCCCTCCGGCAGCGCGTCGAACACCAGCACCCCGTCTTGCTGGGTCTTCAGCGCCTGCCGCAGCGCGGCCGGCGTGTCGCTCCGCCCGTAGAAGCGGCCCGGCTTCACGCCCTCGGGAAGCGCGCCCAGCGACTCGCGCTCCGTCGCGGGAAGGGAGACCCGCACCGTCGCGGCGTAGCGCCGCACCTCGTCGAGGACGGCGGAGGGCGTGCCGCCGCGCAGCACCTCGTGCCGCACCGAGGCGCCCGTCAGGTCGACGCGCCCGTTCTCCCCCCGCAGGAGGACGAAGGCCCCCGGGACGAGCGGTGAGCGCCGCAGGAAGAACAGGTGCGTGCCTCCGCCCGGGCCCGCGATGTGGGCGCGCCCCGTGGTGAGGTCCGTCCCCGCCGCGGGCACGGAGACGACCAGGCGCGGGCTCCGCTCGCCGGGAGCGCGCTCCGTGTTCCGGTAGAGCTCCTCGTCCACCTCGAGCTCGAGCTGGTGCGAGTACCGCGGGCTCTTGCTCCCGGCGGCGAACGTCCGTGCGTCGAGGACCCCGGTGATGCGGCCCGTGACGATGACGTCCGACTGGGCCACGTACCCCTCGGGGCCGAAGACATACTCGCCATGGTCATCGTGGATTTCTCCCTGTGTCACCACGGGCCCGGGCCGGGCCTGCTCGGGGAGGAACCCTGTCGCCACGCCGGTGGCGCCCACACCCAGGACCGCTCCAAGGACGAGCGTCATTCCCTGCTTCTTGAAAGGCATCATGTCTGGCTTGCTCCAAAAGTCATTCACAGTGAGGTGTCGTGACAGGCCTGCGAGCGCCGCTCATGGAGCCGCCGTCACCAGCTTCGTGCTCGAGATGCCGCCGCCGACGTACGTCCGCTGATCCAGGGGATACGTGGAGTCCGTGCACCCGCTGCTGCAATCACGGACATACATATACGCGGTGCGGTTGTTGTCCGTGGCCCCGTGGATGATCTCCAGGCGGTTGCCGTTGATGATCTGGAGGTCCGGCGCGATGTTGAGGGTCCAGCCCCCGGCCACGTAGGTCCCGAGGTGCACGTAGCCGCCGAAGGCGTTGATGTAGCCCTCCGCGATGCGCAGCATGTGGTTGCCGTCCGCGGAGGGGAAGGCCATGAAGCAGCGGTTCGCGCCGGCCGGCGCCCAGTACCCGCAGTCGATGCCGACGGGCGCGTCGGTCCACTCCGTGTTCACCTGCGTGGGCGTCGTCCACGTGCCGGAGCTGGTGGAGGTGGAGATTCGCAGTTGGCCCGTGTTCCGGTCGATGAAGGCCATCACCAGCCGGCTGGTGCCCGCGTCGTACGCGAGGCTGGGACGGCGCCGGGACGACATCGTCGTCAGGGTGCGCGTCCCTTTGATGCAGCCCAGCAGGGCAGGGTAGATGTCCCGGTAGACGAGGATCTGTCCTCCGTCGTTGGCCGCGAGGAACGCCTTCGCGAAGCCACCCGAGGTGTCCTCGGAGACGGCCACGCCGTCGTACGTCCACTCATCCCAGTTGATGCACTCCGGGCTGACGCCGCCGGTGGAGGAGATGGCCAGGTGGGCCACGTTGCTGGTGGTGTCGCGGGTGGGGTCCGTCTCATAGGCCACCAGGGACCAGCCATCCGCGCGGGTCGCCACGCCGACGCTGCCGGACGTCTTCGCCACCTGGGTCCAGGCGCCGCCGGTGCGATCCCGCACGCGGATGGGGTAGTCCGCGATGTACTGCGCGTTCTGCCCGCCCGTCTTGTCATCCACGCGCGGGAAGCGCTTGGGATAGGCCTCGAAGACGTACTGCCCCTGCTTCATGATGGCCTCCTCCGGGTTGGAGGGATGGCCCAGCCCCAGGCAGTGCCCGAACTCATGAGAGAGGATGGACTGGATGTCCCAGGTGCTGGTGCGGTCGTCCGAGTAGCTCTGGGGGCTGTTGGTGTTCTTGTAGATGTCGAGGGCGCAGTTGTCCGAGAGCGGGACGTTGGTCGCGCGCCCGAGGCACCCCGAGGTGCAGTCGCCATCGCAGCACGTCTTCGCCTCGATCTCGATGTCCGACGCGCTGGGCGTCGTGTTGTAGAACGCGAGGTTGGTGGCGAAGCCCACGCCCACGTTCATCCAGGCCTGGAGGCCCGAGCGCGCCATGTGCATGGTGCGCGTGGCGTCCAGCCCGAAGTGGGTCTGGAACGGGCCGGCGATGACGTCAATGACATAGGGATTGTCACTCCACCGGCCCCCCGAGTTGAACACATAGGCGCTCACCGTGGCGGCGGGCAGGAATCCCATCAGGAAGACTGCGGTCAAGCCAGGTCGTTTCATCATTCCCCCACTGCGGCGTTCATGGCTCCCGTGCCCCGGAAAAGGGGCGAGGACGGGATGAACGAGATACGCAAGGACGCACCCTTCCTGGTCGCGTGGGGTGCGCCTGACGGGGACCGGCGGCGCGACAAGCGAGGCCCTCTTCCCAGACCTCAGTGACCGGGACTGGCGCGGGCCGACCTGCTTGCCTGGAGCCGTCTGGCTCCGGCCTTGACGAGCGTCCGCGCACCTTCCGCCGCGCAAACGCAGAGGGCCGGGAGGAGGAGCAACTGGTATTGCGGCCACTTCGTCGGCCACAGCAGCAGGAAGACGAAGCCGACGCCGGCCCAGACCGCCCACACCGGACGCGCGCGTGCCGTCGCCCGGGCTCCGGCGAGGGCCAGGGGGAGCAGCACCCAGGCATTGAGGCCGGTCGCGAAGACGCCGGCATGCCAGCGGGCGGGGCCGGGATGGATCAGATACATGAGCGGCTGGAACCAGGGCAGTTGCAGCTTCTGTACGTCTTCACCGTGGTTCGAGTAGGCCCAGTGGAACGTGACGGATTCCCACAGGGCTGACAGGGGCGCGGGCCAGAGCGCCGGGTCCGCCAGGAGGAACACCGCGACGGTGGGCATGGCGAGCGCGGCCCAGGCGCGCACCGGTGCCCGCGCATGCAGGAGGAAGGGCAGGAGCGTCAGCCCCACCACGAGGCCGTAGGGATATTTCCCCGCGGCGGCCAGACCCAGGAGGCTGCCCGTGGCGGCAAGCCATCCCTGACGCAGCGGTTCGCCGGCGGCGCGTGCCCGCTCGAAGGCCTGCACCGCGAGCAGCGCGAAGAAGCCGGGCACTGCCTCCAGGTACGCTTCCGCCGTGTAGGCCGCGTGGTAGGGATCGAACGCCAACAGCAGCGCCCCCAGGGGCGATACCGCCGCCGTGAGCGCGACCTGGAGGATGCCCGCAGCCGCCGACAGCCAGCGCGTCACCCGGAAGGCGGGCCAGGCGGGCTCGGGGACGGGACCGCGCGCCTGGAGGCTGCTCCACTCCGGTTCGGGCGCGCCGCTCGCCCAGAGCGCGGACGCGAAGAGCAGCTTCACCAGCGGCGGGTGTTCGAAGTTGCCCCGGTAGGCGCTCACGTCGCGCCAGTGGCCCGCCTTCAGCATCTCCGCGTAGTCGTAGGCCGCGGGCAGGTACACCAGCTCGTCGTGGTCCACGGGAAGGCGTTGCACCGCCTGGGCCCGCTGCCACGTCGCGCAGAGGGTGGCCAGGAGGATCAGCGCGAGCGCCCACCCTCGCTTCATTCGACCCTCTGTCATCGCGGCATCACCGGTTCGCAGGTGGGAGCCAGGGATGGCTCATGCCGCGGCTCACGCTCCCCAGGAGCGTCCAGCATCACGGCGAGCGCGCCCACGTACATCCAGAAGAACAGCGCGAGCGAGGAGATCCACAGCGTGTAGTCCGTCAGGGAATGCACCAGCGCGGCGAGGATGCCGACGACAAGCGCCTGGCCCAGGGGGCTCAGGTCTGGCGCGCGGGCCGCGCGTACGAGCAGCAGGCCCAGGGGGAGCGCGAACGCGACAAGCCCCAGCGGCCCCAACTCCGCGAACACCTGGAGGAACATGTTGTGGGCCTGCTCGTGCGCGACCCGTCCGGCGATGCCATGCGGGTAGAAGCCCCCCAGGTCCTGGAAGAAGTTGCCCAGCCCCACGCCGAACAGCGGGCTGTGCTGGAGCATGTTGAGGGCGGCCCTGAAGAGGAAGTAGCGACCGTCGGAGGTGGTGTTGAGCTGTTCCGGGGACCAGGTCGCCAGCAGGAATCCGCCCAGGCACGCAACCCCTACCATCGCGGCCCCGATGAGCAGGCGTGACGTCCGCGCCCAGCGCGTCTTCGCGGGCCGGAAGAAGACCGCGTAGAGCAGGGGCGCGATGAGGGCGCCCAGCAAGGCCCCCTCCGAACGGGACAGGTAGAGCATCACCGCTCCACCCACCGCGCTCACGATGGCCACCCCCCGGGCCATGCGGCTCCGCGCCGTGAGGGCGAGCCCCACCGCCAGGGGGAGGATCAGCAGCAGGTAGGTCCCGAACTGATTGGGTCCCGAGAAGACGGACATGGCCCGGTTCACGCCCTGGAAGTACCGGGAGTTGTCGGCCACCACGAAGAAGAGCGCGCCCAGGCCCATCACCACGACCGCGGACCCCAGCAGCGTGAGGGCGAGGGTCTCCACGTCGTCTCGCGTGAGGTTCGCCCGGACGAAGCCGAACAGGAGGAAGGCTTCCAGGAAGATGAAGAGCTGGCGGAGCGGGAACAGCAGGGCGAGCGGCGGGTTGCGGAACACGATGGCGTCCAGACGGAAGTCGGAAAGCGTCGCGCCCTCGGTCCAGACGCGCGCCGTGCTCGCCGCGAGCGCCGAGCTGGTGGCCACCGCGAGGAACAGCAGGACCGAGCCATCGACAAGCCCCGCGTCAGGCAGCGCCGCGCGGCCTTGGAGGGCCCACGCGAACCAGAGCAGGAAGAAGGCCAGCAGGCAGACCTCCAGCCCGGGGGTGATCATGTACATCTCCCGGGTGCTGCCGAACTGCAGGAAGGGGAGCGCGAAGGCCAGGGCGAAGAGCGGCTGTTTCATGTTCCGGCGCGACAACAGCGCCAGCACCGCGAACACCGCGAGCAGCCAGTAGCTCTTCGAGTGTTCAAGCTGGCCCACGATGATGGGCACGAACAGCGCGGCCAGTAACGCGATGGCGGCCCGGGCCATGGGCCCCGGAGGCCGCGTGGGACCCGACTTCATTGTCGCAATCATGTGGGAGGCCAATGCGTTGAAATTTGAATAATCTGCCATAGTAGATATTCATGTTCAACCCGTTGAGCCGCCGTTCGCGCCTTCAGCCGAGCGCGCGCAGCGTGTCCGCCGCCCGGCGCAGGTCCTCTTCGATGTGGATTCGCGCCTGGGCCCGCGCCCGCTCGTCCGGCATGCGCAGGAGCGCCGAGTAGCGGGGCGTCACGGCCAGAAGCGGACCAGCCCAGGCTCTGGCACCGTCTTCGCGAGCAGACAGCCATTCGGCTCGCGGATGAAGCCAGACACGGAGTTCAGCCGGACGTCCAATCGGACGAGGCCGTTGACGCCAAACCCCGGGTCCACCGCCCCGTGCCGGGTGAAGCGGACCACCGCCAGCCCTCCACCCGCCTCAATCTGTCCCACCGTGTAGGGCGTGCCCGCGTCATCAAAGAACAGCTCATTGGCCGAGCCGAGGGCGAGCTGGCGCGGCGGCATCGTGGTGCTTCCCGTGCCCAGGTAGATGCGCGTGCCGGTCTCGTCGTACCACTGCACGAGGAGCTCATAACCTGGGGCATTCGAGTTGAGGAGCGAGACGAACCGGCCGTGCCCGTCCGTGGCGACGTTCCGATGGAGATTGGGGCTGCTCTCCACCGACCACTCGGCCTTCCCCGTCTTTCCGTCCATGCGGACGAACCCCAGTCCGTGGTTGCCCGGGCTGACCGTGTCGAAGAGCGAGACGGCGATGACCACGGTTCCGTCCTTCCGCTGGAGTGCCTCGCGGAGCTGGGTGAAGCGCTGTTCATAGGCCGGGAGCGCGTACGTGGCCCGCCCCTCCGTCCCGAACCCCGCGACGGGCCTGCCATCCGCATCCCACCGTTGCACGGCGAAGACGTAGGGACCGCTCTGGGTCGGGTCGTAGTACGTCAGGGCCACCGACACTCGGCCCGCCTTGTCCACGAGGAGCTTCACGAGGGAACGGGAAGCGGCGTTGAAGCGCGTTGACGCGACGCCCTCATCATGGCTGGAGGCCCAGTCGATTCACCGCTACGGCTTCGCTGACCGAGCTGCTCAGCGCTGGCCCGGGTGCGGTCCGCAACGTCACGTTCGCCGTCGGTCTAGCGGCCCAGGAGGGATATGTTCCTCCCATGTCGCGGCCACGCGCATCACTGACCGTTACGAGCCTGCTGCTTGCTCCCCATGTCGAAGTCGCGCGCAGGCACGACGTTCCGCTTGACGACCTCTACAGCGCGCATCACGTCGAGCCAGCGCACCTGCAGGACCCGGAAGTGCGCGTGCCGCTCGCACTCGTCTATGACATCTGGCGGGAGATGGGGCGCGGGAGGGGCGAGCCGCATCTCGGCCTGCGCCTCGCCGCCGAGTACGACTCCAGGCGTTTCGATGTCATAGGCTACGTGGTCGCGAGCGCGCGGACCGTCGGCGAAGCGCTCGACGCCATCCTCCGCTATCAGCGGCTCCTGTTCAGCTTCCAGCCGCTGTCCCTGGTCATTGACGGCGACGAGGCCCGCTTCGTCACCCAGCCTCCCCCGGCGGGCCCCGGGACTTCGATGCCCGGCGACCTCGAGGACTTCACCCTCGGCGGCATCCTGACGATCCTGCGGCGGCTGTTGAGGAGGGACGTGGTGCCCCGGTCTGTCCGGCTGCGCCACCCGGCTCCCGCGGACACGCGCCCCTACCGCCGCTTCTTCAACACGGAGCCGGAGTTTGGTGCCGAGGTGAATGAGTTCGCCTTCGATGCCGGCCTGCTGTCCTCCCCGGTGCCCGGCGCGGACCCGAGCCTCCACCGCGTCGTCGCGCGCCACGCCGACGACCTGCTGGCGCGGGCTCCGAGCAGCCTTCACTTCGTCGACGAGGTGCGGCGCCAGGTCCTCCAATCCCTCCGGCTGGGCATGCCCACCGCCGCGGACGTCGCGCGGGGGCTCTCCCTGAGCTCGCGCAGCCTGGCGCGCCGCCTCGCCGATGAGGGCACGAGCCTCTCTTCCCTCATCGACGAGGTCCGCCGTGAGCTGGCGCTCACCTGGCTCCGGCAGGCCGACCGCAAGACGCTCGACATCGCCTTCATGCTCGGCTTCTCGGAGGTGAGTGCCTTCCACCGCGCTTTTCGCCGATGGACCGGCACCACCCCCGCTGAATTCCGCCGGGCTCACGCCGCCGGGTGAGGGCGGGGGCTACCCCGCGGCTGCAGCCGCGAGCCGGGGCTCGGGACTCGCGTCGTTCACGACCCAGGTGCTGAGCGCGCCAAGAATCAGGGTCGTGAGGTCGCCGGCCATGTCGAAGCCGGCCACGATCGCGCGGAACATCTCGGAGTCCTTGATGAGCCGGATCGGCTTGGCGATGAACGGGACCACGCTGGCGATGTCGGCGATCAGGATCAACCCGCCCTTCCCCATATAGGAGTCGGGACGAAGGACCGCGAGGAACACGTAGAACCCGACCATCCCAATGCCATAGGCGCACGCGTACCAGGGCGTGAACGTGTTGGCGCATGAGAAGAACAACGGGATCAGCTCCAGGATGACCAGGATGAAGTCGGAGATCTCCAATTGACCCCACGGCAGCCCCAGGAAGATGGTCATCGTCCCCGCCGCGTAGGCGAACAGCGCCATGCGGTTATAGAGGGGATTGTCTTGTTTGGAGTCCTGCAGCTCGACCATCGCATCCAGGGGCGTGTACAGGGTGTACGCGAACGTGTACGCGAGCGGAATCAGCATCTGGAGCCCGTCGGGCGAACCCGCGGACGCCGTGCGGTGAAGCGCACGCGCGACGATCGTCGTCGGGATCGCGACCACCAGCGTGCACGCATCCAGGGCGCTCAGTTCGCTGCCGACGAGCTTCTTGTAGATGGACGAGATCACCGGGACGCGCACCGGCTGGTCCAGCAGCGCGAGGAGCTGGCCGGCGAGCCCGCGCATCATCACCATGAAGGCCTCCGCCATCGCCGTGGCCAGCCCGAGCAGGACCTTGGCCAGGTCGCGGAACACGCTCAGCAGGTCGGCCAGCGTGGTCTGGAGGAAGCCCGCGGGGTCGGTGACCAGCCGCTCGAAGTCATGGAACACCGCGGTGACATCGGCTCCGAGCTGCGGCAACTGGTCTCCCACGTTCTGCTTCACCGCGTCGATGAACGTCCGCACGGCGGAGACGATGGGCTCGAACGGGGATGCCCCCATCTCGAGCGTGGCGTCCTTGAGCTTGGACATCGCCCAATGGCTCTGGACGTATGACTTCGCGCCGCCCGCGCTGAAGTAGAGCATCGGGTCGGTGTGGCCGGCGCGCTCCGACTGGCAGCTCTTGTCCTTGAGCTCCGAGATGACCTTGTCGAAGAACCCATCGATGCCGTCGTCCGCGTCGCGCAGGAGCTGCTTGACGCCGGAGATGCCGCTCGTGATCTCGTCGTCGATCCACTTCTGGAGCATCCCGACGCGATCGCGCAGGTACGACTTGAGCTGATGGTGGGTCTCGATGAACGCCGGCCAGTCGAAAAGGTAGCTCAGCCACTGGACCACGGCTTCGATTCCGGACACGAGGTCCTTGAGCACGCCCAGCACCACGTCGAGCGCCTGCTCGACGGTGTGGACCGTGAACTTGTAGAACCCCTTCGCGACGCTGACGACCGCCTCCGCCGACTCGACAGCGAAGTCCCACGCGACGCTCGCGACGTGCTCGGCGCCATGGACGACGTTGCTGACGAACTCCTTGAAGCCTCCGAGCAGCCCTCGAGACGCCTCGGCCCCGGCGCGCAAGGTCTCGCGGCGCGCCCCGATGAGCTGCGAGAAGCTCACCTGGCCGCCGGTGAGGTTCAGATCCCAGTGCGCGATGGCGCCCGGCGAGAGCGGGCGGGACGTCCCGCCGCCACGGGCCTCGTACACGGTGTTGGGCATGGCGCTGGGGTACGCGAGGTAGCGCGTGCGATCGTTCGTGCGGCGAGCATCCAGCCGCTGGGTCCCGAGCGTGTTGCGGATGAACTCCGCGATCCCGTGCCGCTGCGCCTCCGGCTGGTACTGGTCGAGCAGCACCGGGTTGCCGCGGAAGTCCCTCGCGGCCTCCGGCGCGAGGTCCTTGGACTGCACCGTCGCCAGCCGCGCCAGCACCTGCTCGTCCGGGTAGATGACGATCGACTCGTTGGGGAGCATGAAGCCCGACCACAGCATCAGCGCGGGCGACGAGACCTTGAGGGGCTCCGTGATGAGGGTCAGGTCGCCCGAGGCGCCCGTCGTGACCCACACGGGCTTGTCGGGCGCGACGTCGTGCCACGTGCCTTCGATCCGCACCCGGACCGGCATGCTCGCCGTGACCTGGACGGTCTGGAGCGGTCGCGGGACCTTGTCCTCGTCCATGAGCACCACGTGGGTCCGGAACGAGCTGGTCAACGGCACGGGCGTCGGGCTCTCGTCGTCGTACTCCTCGACGATGAGCTCCGACTCCACGAGGAACTCGCGGATCGTCCCCGTGAGGTTCACCGCCGTCAGCAGGTCCTGCCGGCCCGCCTGGAAGAAGTACGTCACGCCGCCCTGCAGCGTCAGCGGCGACAGGGTGGTCACATCCGGAGGCAGGGTGTAGACCATCGCCTCCTGCCCATGGCTGACCAGGTCGACCGCGATGACACGCGCGGGCAGGCCGCTCGTCGGCTCGGCCGCCAGGTACAGCAGTCCGTCGCGCGCGATGAGCGGCGTGTTGAGCGTGGCCTCCGCATCGAAGCTGAACGACGGGACGCGCTGCCCGGACACGGTGTCGAGCGCGAAGAGGGCACCGGTCTTCGTGGCGCAATAGACCGCGCCATCGGCGACCACCAGGGACGGCAGCAGCAGGTCGGGCTTGCCCGCCGCGTAGGCCCACTTCAGCGCGCCGGTCGTGAGGTCGAGCGCGCGCACCGAGCCGTCGGTGAAGCCCAGGACCACCATCCCATCCCCCGCGGCGGGGGCCGTCCACGGGAAGGTACCGGCGTCGTAGTACCAAAGGAGCGTCCCGCGGTGCAGGTCGAAGCAGAACACCATGTGAACGCCGTCGGCGCTAACGCTCATGATGAGCGATTGGCCCACGGCGATCGCATCCGAGTCGGCCTGCGAGACATCACCGATGATCAGGTACTTCCAGGCGAGCGTGCCGCTCCGGTCCACGGCGTAGATCGTGGCTCCGAGCCGGAACACCACGAGGCCGTCGAACATGTAGAGCTTCGGCGTGTCGGACGCGATGGTCCCGGTCGCGTAGCGCCACACCTCGCGCCGGGAAACGACGTCAATGGCATGGAGCACGTCGGTGTCCTTGCCCACGACATACGCCACGCCGTCGCTGACGAGCAGCGCGTCCGTGAACAGCATGCCGGCCGGCGTCGTGTAGAGCGGGGTCTCCTCGCGCGACCGGAGATCGACGGACAGGAGGGCCGAGTTGGTCGGCCGTTGCATGGAGTCTACGAGCTGCCTGAGAAGGTAGAACCGCCCGTCCGAGAGCACGGGCGCGTGCGAGCCAAATCCAACCGGGAGCTGCCAGACATCGGTGACATCCGAAATGCGCTGTGAACCCATCATCGCCTCCATTGAGAAGTGGAAAAGCGAGAGGGAGATTAGGGATTGGGACCTGGGGCCTCATTGACCGCGCCTGCCAAAACCTTGACCGGGACCGCCATGCGATGGTCGAACCCGCGCTTTCACCCGAGCGCGCGCAGGGTGTCCGCCGCCCGGCGCAGGTCCTCCTCGAAGTGGATTCGCGCCTGGGCCCGCGCCCGCTCGTCCGGCATTCGCAGGAGCGCCGAGGGGTGGAAGGTCGCCATCCATGCCTTCGCCCACGGTGTTTCGAAGACCTGGCCCCGGCTCAGGTTGATGCGGAAGCCCGGCCCGAGGAAGGACTGCGCCGCCTCTGGCCCGCGGGGGCGAACTTCGGCGCCTTGGGGCTCTCCTGGCGCTCCGCCCGGGATTGCTCCACCCGGGCGGAGATCTCCTTCATCGTCCCGCCGGTGACGGCGAAGCTCTTCTCCGGCGCGAGCTTCTTCAAATCGCCGTCCGTCGGCAGCTCGATGTTGGCGCTCAGCCGGTCCGCGTACCGCCCCGCCGCGTCGATGAGCTCCTGGGACGCGCCCGGCACCGCCTTGAGGTGGATGTAGCCCTGGAAGCCGTGCACCTCTCGCGGCGTGCGCGCCACCTCGATGAGCTGCTCCATCGTGTAGTCCGGGCTCTTGATGACACCGGAGCTCAGGAACAGCCCTTCGATGTAGTTGCGCTTGTAGAAGTCGAGCGTGAGCCGCACCACCTCCGCGGGCGTGAAGCGCGCCCGGGCGGTGTCGCTGGAGATGCGGTTGATACAGTACTGGCAGTCGTAGATGCAAAAGTGGGTCAGCAGGATCTTGAGCAACGACACACACCGGCCATCCGGCGTGTAGCTGTGACAGATGCCCATGCCCTCGACGCTGCCGAGCCCGTCCTTCCCCGCCTTGCGCTTACCGCCGCTGCTCAAGCACGAGGCGTCGTACTTCGCGGCATCCGCGAGGATCTCCAGCTTCTTGCGCACGTCCATGGAGCCAGAACCTGGCAACCGTCCCTGACGTGACGACGCAAAGGCATACAGCAGGCAGGGCGTTCGGGTGCTCGGCCGCTCCGCGAGCGCTGAAGCGTCACGCCGCGCGCACGAAGCGGGCCTTGTTGCGTTCGATCCACCGGGCCAGCGGCTGCACGTGGGGATTCAACTCATGGGTGACGCCGGGGTCCCTGGCGGCGCAGTACTCCGGAGCGAAGTCCCGCATGAACTGGAACATGTTCGCGAGCTCCGGCGCGCCGGGGAAGTTGAACGTCCGGTAGACCTCCGGCTCGATGGAGTGGAAGACGACCTCCTGTCCCAGCACGTGCTTCAGCGTCCGGGCGATCTCCTGGCCCGTCAGGTGTTCGCTGGCCAGTCCCACCGTCCGCCCCGCCCAGGACTCCGGCCCGCGCTGGAAGAGGCCGTGGACGCATCCGCCCACGTCCTCCGTCGCGATGCCGGGCAGCTTCCGGTCCTCCGTGGGCAGCACGAAGTCGAACGTGCCGTCGGCGTTGCGCTTTCCTCCCAGGCCGAATGACAGCAGGTTCTCCCAGGAGAACGACGTGCGCACGAACGTCACCGGCAGGTCCAGGCCGCTGAAATACGCGTCGGCCGCGCCCTTCACGTCGAACTGCGGCACGCGGTAGTGCCCCTTGAGCAGCGGCATCCGCTTGTCCTCCGGAGGGATGAAGCGCCGGGTGTCCTCCTGGGTGGACCAGATGACGTGCGCCACCCCCGCCTCCTTCGCGGCGTGCGCCATCGTCCGCGCCTGGGCCAGCTCTCGCTCCGGGTCGGGCTTCTCCCAGTAGCTGGTGACGCAGAAGGCGCCGTGCGCTCCGGTGAACGCGGCCTTCAGGCTCTTCGCGTCGCTCACGTCCGCCGCGACGACCTCCGCGCCCAGCTTCGCCAGCCGGCGCGCCAGCTCCGAGCCCGGCTTGCGCGTGAGCGCGCGCACCCTGAAGCCGCCCTGCGTGTCCGCGAGGATGGCGCGCGCGAGGCTGCCTCCCTCTTCGCCCGTCGCTCCCACCACCGCGATGATCTTCTTGTCCATGGTCATGTCCTGTCGTCCTGAAGTCTGGGGATGAAGCCGGCTCAGCCGCCCACGGCGGGGACGGGCGGGGTGGGGCACAGCGCGGGGACGAAGGCGCGCGCGAGGCCCGCGTAGGCGTGCAGCAGCCGCTTCTCCCCGCGCCGCAAGAGCAGGCAGTTGCGCGCGTTGCGCGACAGGTCCGCCTCCTGGAGCAACCGCTCGTCCTCCTCCAGCGTCGTCTCGAAGCCCGCGAGCCGCGCCTCGCACGCGTCGTGGAGGGCGCGGAAGACGCGCTCCTCCGTCTCCGCGCTCAGCGGCGGCACCTCGCCCAGGCCCTGCTCCTCGCGGGCCTCCTCGGCGAGTTGGGCCAGCTCCCGCGCGTTCGCGCACGCCACGCGCAGGAAGGAGAACATCGCCACCGTGGAGGCGTGCCCGTACTGCAGCGGCACCTCGAAGCGGCGCCGCGACGGCGGAGTCGCCAGCGCGAGCAGCTCCCGCTTCCCCTCCGCCTCCTCGGCGTCCTCGGACACACCCAGGTAGAGCACAAGCGTGTCGTCCGGGTTGTCCTCCGGCACGAAGCCGTAGCTCAGGAGGAACCGGTAGCTGGGCTTGGTGCCATAGCTGATGTGCAGCTCCTCGCCCGCGGCCACCGGCTCCTGCGCCACCAGCACGAAGGACTCACCGTCCTCCGAGTTGCCCCACACCAGGCGCGGCGAGGCCCGGTGGTTGAGCATGTCCGCCACCGGCACGAAGCACCGCGTGAGCTTGCCCGCCACCGTCAGGCCGAAGGTGCGGCTGATCAACACGTGCTGCGCCCAGAGGTACGCGTCCGGCGTGAAGCGCGTGAAGCCCGGCACCCGCTCCGCCAGCGTGGCGTAGCGCGCGAGCAACATCTCCTTCCACCGCGCCACCTCGCGCAGCGCGGACGAGCCCTGGAGCAGCGACAGCTCCTGCGCGTCGAAGAACAGCGGCAGGTGCGGGAACGCGCGGGGCAGCACGTCCAGGTAGGGCCTCCAGACCGAGTCCTCGCGCTCCTTCTCCTGGAGCAGGAACGCCGCCAGGTAGCACTCCTCGCGCGTGTCGGGCGCGTGCGCGTCGATGAGCCGGCCGATGTCCGACGCCCTGGCGACGTCCAGCGTCACCAGGCACGCGCGCGGCACCCGCAGCACCTCTTCTCCCGCCGCGATGGGCGCCCTGGCGAAGACGCCGCGCTCGTCGCCCTCCAGATGACCCACCCACAACTTCGGGAAGCTCGCGCCCGCCTGCCTGCTCCACTCGAGCGCGAGGTGTTCCTTCAGGGGGTTCTCTTCCTCGAGGGTGTCCTGCTCCGCTTCCTGTCGCGCGCTCATTGGCTCCGCCGTGCGTTCGGGGGGTGAACGCCGGGAAGACGCGGGTCGCTACGACTTGTGATTTCCCGTGGATTTCCTGGGTGACCTTTTCAGGGAGGGTTCAAGGGGTATTCACAGACATCTCGCTGCGCCGTTTCCAGATGCACTTTTGGAGCCCTGGAAACCGTGAGAGAAAACAACAATCCCTCTTTCTGGCGTGTGTGGGAGCAGCACAAGGAGCCGTTGTTCCAGCAGGCGCTGCGGCTGATGGGAGGGAACGTGGTGGACGCGGAGGACGCGGTGGACACCGCGATGCTCCGGGCCCACCAGAACTACGTGTCGCCCGGGAAGATCCTCAACCCGAGGGCCTGGTTGGGACGCATCCTCCACAACGTCTGCATGGACATCCACCGCGAGCGGCAGCGCTGGGGGGACACCGAGGAGTGGATGGAAGACCTGGAGCCCGCGGAGCTCCAGACGCAGGAGTTGCCCGACGCGGGCCTGCTCCAGAGCGAGAGCGCCGCGGCGGTCCACGAATGCATCCAGGCGCTGCCCCCCAACCTGCGGGTGCCCCTGGTGATGCGCTACCTCCAGGACATGTCCTATGCCGACATCGCGGAACAGCTCCGGTTGACCAGTTGCAACGTGAGAAAGCGCATCCAGCTCGCGTACGGAATCCTCCGGACCACCCTTTCGCAAGAGCCGTGCCCCCGCTGAGCACGGCTCGCGCAGCTCATTCCGGGAGGAGGCGCGAGCGCACGTAGCGCCCTGGCGCCGCTTCGATGATGCGCGCGCCTCCCTGTCCGGGGACCCGGGCCGGGACGCGTCCTCCCGAGCGCTCGGACTGCCAGGCATCCCAGTCCGTCCACCACGAGCCCGGGCGCTCCACCGCGTCCTGAAGCCACGCATCCGCGTTCGCGTGTGACGCAATCCCATCCGCGTCCGATTCAATCCCATCCGCGTTGAGGGCGGACGCGGCTGCGTTCCCGGAAGACGCAGCCGGCCGGAGCTTCGGGACCCAATGGCGATACCGGTTCGCGGACGGCGGGTTGATGACGCCCGCGACATGGCCCGAGCCCGCGAGCACGAACCGCACCGGCCCCTGGAAGTGCCTTGCTCCCCGGTACACCGAGCGGAAGGGCGCGATGTGGTCCTCCCGGCAGGCTTGCACGTAGAGGGGCGTCTTCACGCGGCCCAGGTCCAGGGGGATGCCCGCGAGCGACAGCGCGCCCGGCTGGACCAGGCGGTTGTGCAGGTACAGCTCCCGCAGGTACGTCGCGTGCGCGCGCGCGGGCATGCGCGTGGGGTCGGTGCTCCACGCCAGGAAGTCGCTGGGGGCCGGCTCCCGGCCGAGCAGGTAGTTGTTCACCACGAAGGGCCAGACCAGGTCCTTCGCCCGGAGCAGGTTGAAGGTGGTCATCATCTCCAGCCCGTCCAGATAGCCGCGCCCGCGCATGCGGGCCTCCAGCCGCTCCAGTTGTGGCGCGTCGATGAAGGCCCCCAGGTCCCCGGGTTCGCTGAAGTCCACCTGCGTGGTGAGCAGCGTCGCGCTGGCGATGAGCGCGTCATCCCGGGCGGCGAGCCACGCGAGCCCCGACGCCAGCAGCGTTCCTCCGATGCAGTAGCCCAGCGCGGAGACCCGCTCCTCGCCGGTGACGCGGCAGACGGCCTCCAGCGCGGCGATCAACCCGTGCACGAGGTAGTCCTCCCAATCCACCTCCGCGTGCGTTTCGTCGGGGTTCACCCAGGAGATGAGGAACACCGTGTAGCCGCGCTCCACCGCCCAGCGGACGAACGAGTTCTCCGGGCGCAGGTCCAGGATGTAGAACTTGTTGATCCACGGCGGCACCACCAGCAGCGGCTGACGGTGGACGGTGGGCGTGGTGGGCCGGTACTGGATGAGCTGGAACAGGCGCTCCTCGTGGACCACGTCGCCCGGCGTGGTGGCCAGGGTCTCTCCCAGCCGGAACGTCCGCCGGTCCGTCATGCGCGTCGCGAGCTGGCCCTGGCCCCGCGCCAGGTCCTCGCACAGCGCCTGGAGCCCCTTGAGCAGGCTCAGGCCATGGGACTCGCGCGCGGCGCGGAGCACCTCCGGGTTGAGCGCGGGGAAGTTGGACGGCGACAGCGCGTCGGTGAGCTGGCGCGCGTAGAAGCGCGCCTGGTGCGCGGTGTGCCGGTCCACGCCCGGTGCTTGCGCCACCAGGTCCTCCAGCCAGCCCGCGCCGGTGAGGTACGCGCGGCGCAGGCCGTCGAAGAGGGGCTGCTCCCGCCACGCCGGATCCCGGAAGCGGCGGTCCGGGGCGGGTGGGGCGGGCTCCGGTGGGGTGTCCCCGCGCAGGGCGCGTCCCCACAGGTCGAGTCCCGCCGCGAGCATCCGCTGGGGATCCAGCGCCAGCCGGAGGAGGACTTCCAGGAAGGCGCGCCGCATGGGCTCCAGGGATGCGTGCATTCGCGGGCTCCTTCAGTACATGTGCTGCCCACCATTGATGGTGAGCGTGGCGCCGGTGATGAAGCCGGCCTTGTCGGAGGCGAGGAACGTCACGGCGCGGGCGATCTCGTCGGCGCGCCCCAGGCGGCCCACGGGGATGCGCGCGCGGATGCGCACCAGCTCGTCCGGAGGCACGGAGCGCACCATGTCCGTGTCGATGTAGCCCGGCGCGATGAGGTTGGCGGTGACGCCGCGGGCGGCGCCCTCGCGTGCCAGCGCCAGGGTGAAGCCGTGCATGCCCGCCTTGGCCGCCGCGTAGGCCGTCTGGCCCAGTTGGCCCGTCTGCCCGTTGATGGAGCCGATGTTGATGATGCGGCCGAAGCCCCGCTCGCGCATCGGGCCCACCACCACGTTGCACAGGTTGAAGCACGAGGTGAGGTTCGTCTGGATGACCTCGTTCCACTGCTCGGGCGTCATCTTGTGCAGCATGGCGTCCCGGGTGATGCCGGCGTTGTTCACCAGCACCTCGATGGGGCCCAGCGTCTCGACGATCTTCTTCACGCCCGCGACACACTGGGCGGTGTTGGCGGCGTCGAAGCGGAACGCCGGGATGCCGGTGCGGCCCGTGAAGTTCTGCGCCGCCTGCTCATTCGCATAGTAGGTGACCACCACGCGGTACCCCTGCTGCCGCAGGGCGTCGGCGCTCGCGGCGCCAATGCCGCGCGTTCCTCCCGTCACCACTGCCACGCGTCCACTCATGTCTGTCTCCAGGGTTGAAAGCTGCGCCTGAAGGACGCGGACGCCCGCCGGGTGTGAATGTCGTCACTTCAGGGCCGGTGTGGATTCACAACCGGGCGCGCGCGGACGTCCCAGGAGCGCCGCCCTGGGGAGCGGGGGACTGGGAAGGGTGGATTGGGATCCATCAGCCCTCCGCTCCTCCGGGGCGGCACTCCACCGCAGCACCCGCGAGAGGACATCCATGACACAGCCGCAAGCACCCCAGGAGCGCCCGCAGGTCATCGTCGTCTTTCAAGGCGGTGGGGCCCTGGGCGCCTACCACGTGGGGGCCTATCAGGCCCTGGAGGAGGCCGGCCTGCGTCCGGACTGGGTCTCCGGCATCTCCATTGGCGCCTTCACAGCCGCGCTCGTCGCGGGCAACCGCCCGGAGCAGCGGCTCGAGCGGCTGGAGGCGTTCTGGCGCGAGGTGTCCTGGCCGGGCAGTGAGTGGGGCTCGCTCTTCAAGGGCCGCCTGCGCCAGCTCTTCAACCTGGGCAGCCACATGACCAGCCTGCTCTTCGGCCAGCCCGGCTTCTACGCGCCCCGCGCGGTGTCCCCGCTGCTGGCGGCGCCGGGCACGCCGGAGGCGCTGAGCTTCTACTCCACCCGGCCCATGCGCTCGACGCTGCGGAGGCTGGTGGACTTCGACTACCTCAACTCCCGCGCGACGCGGCTGAGCCTGGGGGCCACCCGCGTGAGCGACGGCCACCTGGTGTTCTTCGACAACACGCGCGGCGCCCTGGGGCCGGACCACGTGCTCGCCAGCGGCGCGCTGCCGCCCGCCTTCCCGCCCAGCCTCATCGACGGGGAGCTGTACTGGGACGGCGGCTGCGTCACCAACACGCCGCTCAACGCCATCCTGGACGACCCGCCCCAGCGGCACTCGCTCGTCTTCATGATTGATTTGTTCGAGGCGCGCGCGCCGCTGCCCCAGAACCTGGACGAGGCGAGCTGGCGCATGAAGTCCATCCAGTTCGCGGGCCGCACGTCGCAGCAGGTGGACCAGTTCGCGACCGTGTGGAACCTGCGCCGGACCGCGACCCAGGTGACGCGGCACATGTCCGCGTCCTCGCCGCTCGCGTTCAGCGACGAGCCCCTGGCGAAGCCCGCGCCCCGGCTGGACATCATCCACCTGACGTACCAGCGCGGCGCGCACCAGATCTCCAGCAGCGACGCGGAGTTCTCTCGCGCCTCCATCGCGGAGCGCCGGGCGGACGGCTACCGGGACATGAAGCGCGCCCTGGAGACCTCTCCGTGGACGCAGTCCATGGCGAGCGGGCCCCAGGCGTTCGGTGACGAGGACCTGTCGCCGGCCGAGGCGGGCGCCGTCGTCCACCGCCTCTAGCGCAACCCCGCTGTCTTGACCCGAAGGAGCAATGCCATGACCGAAGCGAAGAGAGTCGATCCGTATGCCCACCTGATGGACCTGGGGCGGGGCGCCCTGCACCAGGCCATCGCCGCCCAGCGCTCCGCGCTCGAGTACTCCCGCCAGTTCGTGGAGGGGGACGCCGCCGCGAGGCCGCTGCGCGCGCAGCACGAGGAGTGGGTGCGCAAGGCGCTGGAGACCCTGGCGCCGCTCTACGCGCTGGAGCAGGTGGCGCGCGAGCAGTGGGTGAAGGCGCAGGCCAGCCTCTTCGAGCTGGCCGACGACACCCTGCGCAACCTCACGCTGCACGGGGTGGAGCGCGGCGGGCACCGCTCCGCCTGAGGTCCGCGGGCGTCGCGAAGCTCGAACCCCGGGGGGCCTTCGCGCGCCGCCCGGGGTTCTGTCGTTTCCAACCGTCAGCGCGGGGCCAATGGCAGACGCGCGGCCGGGTCGCCCAGGAGCACGTAGCCGCCCAGGTCCTGACGGAGCATCCACAGGTGCGAGCGCCGCAGCGGATCCACCGGGGAGGGCTTCCCGGCGCTCCGGGCCGCCTCCTCCTGGTCATACAGCGTGGTCAGCTCCAGGTTGGCCTGGTGGCCCCCGCGCAAGAGCCAGCTCAGCCCCAGGCCCACGCGCCGGCCTCGCGCCAGTTGCTGGAGCGGCTCCAGGAAGCGGGACACCTTGCCCTGGCGGTGGTCGCGGTCCTGGAAGCCATACGTCCACGCCAGGTCCACGTGGCCGATGACCGCCAGCGGGCCCTGGGGGTTGGCCAGCGCGGACTGCGGCAGCGCCGCGACGAAGGGGCGCTCTCCGGGCCGGGGCAGCGCCGCGGTGAGCGACTCCAGCCTCCCGCTGAACTGGCCTCCCGCCTGCAACTGCTTCAGCCAGTGATGGAAGGCGCTGCGCGACGGCGTGCCCGCGCCGAAGCACGCGAAGAGGAACCAGATGCCGCCGGGCAGGAAGGGCCGTTGTGCCAGCGCCGCGCCCTCCAGGTGCTGGCCTTCCCCCAGGCAGAGCGCCCCCTGGAGCGCGAGCTTCGCGTCGGTGCTCCGCCAGCCCGCGCGGGGACTGCCCAGGCCGTGGCTCATGGAGAAGAGGAGGGTGGGCTCCTGGTGCGCGGCCTCGGTCAGCAACCCGTCGGCGCCGGGCTCTCCCGGCACGCCCAGCTCCAGCACGTCCCGCGCGGGGAAGCGGCCCAGCTCCCGCGCCTGCCGGGCCGACGCGATGGCCGGGGCCACCAGCGACTGGTAGCCCGTCCGCGTCGCGGCGGTGCCGTCGTGGACGGTGAAGAAGAGCGAGCGGGGCTGGCGCTGCGCGGACGGCGCGCCCTCCCAGCGCAGCACCTTGTCCACGTAGGCCGCGTAGTCCTCGTCGCGCCGGAAGGCCAGCCGCCCCACGTAGGCGTCGTGGGCCGCGGCCTGCTGCAATTCGAAGGGCACCTGGTGGAAGTCCCCCAGGAAGAGCAGGTAGCGGGGCCGGTCCTCCACGGGCACCGCTTCGTCGTCCAGCACGACGCGCACCCAGCGGGTGAAGTCCTCCAGGTTCCGCCCCTCCGCCGCCAGCTCCGCGCTCACCCGGTAGACGCGCACCGGGTGGCCGTCCTGCTGCTCCTGCCGGTGCTGGCGCAGGGGCTCCACCAGCGCGAGCAGCCGGTCTCCCTCGGGCCCCTCCGGCGCGACCAGCCCCCAGCGCTGCGCGGGCAGGGAGTTGGGGTCTTCGCCGTCGTCCCACAAGTGGCTCTCCTTGCGCCCGGGCGCGTCGTCGTCGCGCGCGGCCCGTGACACGGCGTCGGCGGGCAGGCCGTCGGGGGCCACCGGCTCGTGTGAATCGGCGTGGGACAACAACAGCTCGACGTTCCGTGTGTTCATCTTCGGGGTGGCTCCTGGCGTGCGCGCCCGGGAAGTCGGGCGCGTGACGGCAGGACGCGCCGGGTGGCGGCCGTGTGAGTCCGCGATGTCTGGCGTTGGCATTCACACACAAATGGCGTGCGGCGTCCTCTGGACGCAGTGCCCGGCTTATCGCCGTCAACCCAATCCCAGGAGCAAACCCATGCAGTCCGCCGCCCAGTTGTCCGCGTACATCATCGCCTTCGCGGGTGCCGCCCGCACCGCGCAGCGCCTCATGTCGTCGGGCATGGATCCGATGACGATCGCCGAGTACTACTTCGAGGTGAACCTCACGAGCGACTTCGAGATCAAGAGCGAGACGGACGTTGCCCTCAACGTCTGGCGCATGAGCATCAAGGAGAAGCTCACGCTCGACTACAAGGAGCACATGGGGCTCACGGTGAAGTGCACCATCAAGCCCGCGGCGGTGCTCGCGGCCCAGGGTGGCAGCACCGGCGGCGGCGCCTGACGTTGGCCTTCCGTCTCCACGGAACCCGCTGAAGCAAGACACACCCGCCGCCGCCGGTGCTTCGCCTTGAAGCACCGGCGGCCGCGGCTCGCCATCCACCCTTCCTTGTTCCATCCCATCCCATGGCAAAGCCCAATCCCACGCCTGACCACGCGCAAGTCCTCATCCACGACCTCATCCTGGCCGTCCAGTCCTCGCTGGACATCGCGGAGGAGACGGCCCGCAAGCACTACTCCTTCTCCGTGGCGGAGCTGGAGGTCTCCGCCAGCTTCGACTTCGAGATGACGGAGCAGGACAGCGACATCCCCGAGGACAAGCCGCAGCCCAAGCGCTGGTTCTCCCTCTTCGGCGGCGGGACCAAGAAGGAGCACACCCGCCTGCACGACCTCAACGAGAAGGACTCCAGCAAGCTCACGGTGCGCATGTTGTTCCGCCCCGGCGGCAAGCACCTGGCGGGCGGCACCGCCGAGTCCGACAGCGCTCCCGCGGAAGAGGAGGCGGCGCCCGAGCCCGCGCCCGCGAAGCGCAAGTAGGTGGCATGAAGACTCCGAGCCCGCGGCCTCCGACAGGTCGCGGGCTCTTCGTGTTTCAGGGGGGCGCTTCCTACTTCTTGTCCAGCACCCGCATCGCGCGCTGGTAGTAGGTGTCGCGCGAGGCCTTGCCGTTGTAGCCGCCGTTGATGCGCCGGGTGATGGCGTCGAACTCGCCCTTGTCGGCGTGCTTGTTGAGGTCGCGGCTGTTCCAGAACCAGGCGGCGGTGCGGAAGCCCACGTCCAGGTCGGCCGCGCGGGTGGGGTTCTCCTCCAGCTCCAGCTCCAGCGCCCTGCCCGCGGCGCGGTAGTTGGCGCGGCCGGTGATCTGGATGGGCCCGCGGCCCTTGTAGCGCGCGCCGTCGCCCGGCTTGACGTTGCCCAGGTCCTTGCGCCGCTCGTAGGCGCGGCCGGACGCCAGCTCCTCGAAGTAGCGGAACTCGGCGCTCTCGTGCGCCAACTGCGCCAGGAACGCGGCCTGCCGGCGCGGCGTATTGATGCCCGCCTCGGACATGGCGTCGTTGAGGTGCGGCAGGACCTCTTGCGCGCGCGCCTTGGGGAGCCTGGGCAGGAAGGAGCGCAGTTGCTCCAGCGTCAGCGCCTGGAAGGTCTCGCCTTTCGGCTCGGCGGATTCGTCGGACTGCGAGGACTTGGGGGACTTGGAGGACTTGGAACCAAAGCCAAAGAAGGCCATCGGTGGGCTCCCGGGTTGTGGGTGTCTGGAAGACGCCGGGTGTCTGGGAGTTGTGAGGGCCGCTGAAGGGCTTCAGGGCTCGTCCGGGAGCGGTGCGCGCCCGTGCTGCTGCTCACACGCGGCGTTGGCCTCCAGCGCCTTCGCGGGCAGGTCGCCCAGCAGGCCGCGCCGCTCGCCGGGCGTCAGGCACGCGGAGCTGGTCGCCTGGAGCTTCTCCTGGAGCCGCTCGATGGGGAGCGGCTCGCGCGGACGCCACACGCGGGCGCTGCCGTCCGTGGAGCCGGTGACGAGCCGGGGCTCCTCCGCGCGGGGGCTGAACACGGCCGAGGTGACCTCGCCCTCGTGCGCGGAGAGGACGAGGTACGGCTTCCCGGGCGCGTCCGTGAGCCAGACGCGGGCGCGGCCGTCCGCGCACGCGGTGACGACGCGGCCCCCCTCCGGGCTCCACGCGGCCCAGGGCACCGGCGCGTCGTGGCGCAGGAGCGCGCGCACGCCGCGCACCCGGCCGTGCTCCACGGTCCAGAGGCGCGCCGTGCCGTCCTGCGAGGACGTGAGCACCTGGGTGGCGTCCTTCGGGTGGAAGGCGGCGGAGAGGACCCAGTCGTCGTGGCTGTAGAGCGTGGCGGTGAGGCGCCCCTCCGCGCTCCAGATGCGGGCGGTGCCATCTTGTGACGCGGTGATGAGGCGCTGGCCGTCCGGGCTGAAGGCCACGGAGCGGACCTGGTCGCCGTGGCCCTCCAGCGCGACGGGTGGCCGCGTCCCATCCACGCTCACGATGCGGGTGGCGCGCGGGCTGGAGGCGAGCGCCACGCGCTGACCGTCCGGGCTGAAGGCGGCGCCGAAGAAGGGCTCGCGCTGGGACGCCAGCACGCGCCGGCCCGCGGTGCTGCCGTCCGCCGGCCACAGGCGCGCGGTGCCGTCCAGCGAGGCCGTCAGCAGCCACCGGCCATCCGGGCTGAAGACCACGGAGCGCACGTCCCGCGCATGGCCCTTGAGGACGTGCGTGGCCCGGCCGTCCTCCGACCAGAGCCGCACCGCCCCGTCCTGCGACGCCGTGGCCACCTGCGTGCCGTCCGGGCTGAAGGCCACGGACCAGAGGAAGCCTCCGGACGTCTGGAGCGGGAGCGAGTCCTGCGGCGCGTCCAGGCGCCACACCCGCGCGGTGGCGTCCACGGAGGCGGTGACGGCCTGCTTGCCGTCCGGACCGAAGCCGCCCCACAGCAGGGTGGACCGGTGGCCGAGCAGCAGCCGGGGTGGCATGTCCTCGCGGGTGGACCACAGGCGCGCCGTGGTGTCCGAGGAGACGGTGAGGATCCACTCGCCCAGCGGCCCCCCGAAGGTGGCCAGGCGCACGGCGCCCTGGTGTCCGCGCAGCACGCGGGGCTCGCCGCGCCCGTCGGCCCGGAAGACGCGCGCGGTGGTGTCCACCGACGCGGTCACCACCTGCTGCCCGTCCGGGCTGAAGCGCGCGGTGGTCAACTCACCCTGGTGGCCCCGCAGCGCCACGGGGGCGGGGGCGCCGTTGACGGGCCACACGCGCGCGACGCCGTCGCGGGCCACCGTCAGCACGTGCGTGCCCTCCGGGTCGAAGACGGCGGAGGTGACGGGGGCGGGGTGGGGCAGCTCGCGCGGGCCTTCCGTTCCGTCCACGGGGATCAGGCGCGCGGTGCCGTCCAGCGAGGATGTCAGCAGCCATCGCCCATCCGGACTGAAGGCCACGGTCTGCACGGCGCCCCGGTGCCGCACCTCTCGCGGCGCTCCGGTGCCGTCCACCCGCCACAGCCGCGCCAGCCCGTCCCGCGAGGCCGTGGCCACGAGCTGACCGTCCGGACTGAAGGCGCCCCACTGCACGACGCCGCGGTGCCGGAACGTGTGCAGCAACGCGCCGTCCGCCGTGTTCCACAGCCGCGCCGTGCCGTCGTGCGAGGAGGTGAGCACGCGCTGCCCTCCCGCCGGGCTGAAGGTGGCGTGGTAGACGGGCCCCGAGTGGCCCGTGAGCACCACCGGCGCTCCCTCGCCGCTGGTCCGCCACAGCCGCGCGGTGCCGTCCTTCGACGCCGTCACCACGCGCTGCCCGTCCGAGCTGACCTCCACGTGGACCACGGCCTGCGTGTGTCCGCGCAGCACCGCGCGGCTCAGCGGCTCCTGGAGGACACCGGACACGTCCTGCGCCCAGCCCTGGAGCCGGGCGGGCTCCTGGACCTCGCGAAGCATGAGCAGCGCCAGCGTGGGATTGTCCCGCCGCAGCTTCCGGGCCACGTCCAGCAGCACCAGATCCCTCGCGCGCTGGGCGTGGTGCCGCGCCTCCTGCCGCTCCCGCTGCGCCCGCGCCTCCAACTGACGCGCGTTCCACGCGAGCCCCGCCATGCCCACCGCCACCACCAGCGCGGCCACCAGCATCCGCACCAGACGCTGGCGCGCCGACGCGTCCTGGGCCTCGGCGGAGGCGATGCTGGCGTCCAGCAGTTGGAGCACGTCCTCTCCCGGCTCCTCGCTGTAGCGCCGCAGGATGTCCTGCGCGTAGCCCAGCCGGCTTCCGGACAGCAGGTAGGGCGCGCCGCCGTCGGGGGCGCTCCGGTGCGCGATCCAGTCCTGGGCCCAGGTCTCCAGCTCGCGGAAGTGCTGGATGCGCTCGCGGTCCGCGCGGGCCCACTCCTCCAACTGGGGCCAGGTGCGCAGCAGGGACTCGTGAGACAACTGCAACCACTCCACGCCCGCCGCGTCCTCCTCCCGGGTCAGCAGCCGCGCGGTGAGCAGCACCCGCAGCACCCGGTCGAAGTCCGCGCGGGGCTCCGGCAGGGTGGGGCGCAGTTGCTGCGAACGCACCCGCCTGCGCCTTCCATGCGAGGGCCCACCCTGGAAGTCCACCAGCTCCACCAGCAGCCGGCGCGCCTGGGCCCGGGCGCTCGGGGGCAGGGATTCATGGAGCCGGTTCGCCGCCCGCTTCAGCGCCCCCGCGACGCCGCCCAGGGCCGCGTAGGCGCGGTGGGTGAGCTGCTGCCCCTCGCGCTCCTCCCAGAGTTGATCCAACGCGTACTGGAGCAGCGGCAACGACCCGGGCTCCTGCCCCACCTCCTGGAGCAGCCGGTCCACCAGCCCGGCCTCGAAGCGCAGCCCCACCTTGTGCGCGGGGCCCTCGATGGCCGCTCGCAGCGCGTCGCCCTGGAGCTCCGTGACGAAGAGGCGGTGGGCGTCCGAATACACGGCCGCGTCCAGGCGCGTGCCCTCCGCGTCCACCACCAGGTCGCCGCAGCGCCCCAGGTAGTCCACCTGGAGCGTGGCCAGCACCACCACCCGGCGCTCCGGGTCCTTCGCGAGGCCCCACAGCGCGGTGGCCAGGTCGCGGCGCGCCGGGGACTCCATCGCGGTGAACAGGTCCTCGAAGGGGTCCACCAGCAAGAGCTGCCGGCGCTCCGGCGGCGCCTCGCGCACCTCGTGGAGCACCTCCGCCGCGCCGTGTCCGGGCTTGAGCAGCCGCACCTCCCAGTCCGCGGCCCGGAGCTCCTGGGGCAGGCCCGCCAGGGCGAGCGAGGACTTGCCGCTGCCGGAGACGCCGGCCAGCACCTGGAAGCGGGGACGCTGGCCCTCCACCGCCTCGTGGACGCGCTGGAGCAGCTCCTGCTGGAGCGACTCGCGGCCGAAGAAGAAGCGGCGGTCCTCCTGCTGGAAGGGCAGCAGGCCCCGGTAGGGCCTCAGCGCCACCGGGCGCGTGTCTCCGCCGTGCTCCGCGCGCGCATAGAGCTGGAGCGAGACGTGGTCCAGCGCGGTGGTGTCCAGCGCCAGTTGCCGCCGGGCGTCCCCCACCGCCTCCTCCAGCGACGCGGGCGTCACCAGCAGCGCGCGGTAGAGGGCGCGCGTGAGCACCACGGAGCCCGGCACGGAGAGCAGCAGGCGCGAGGCCACCACCGCGGGCAGCCCCGCGCGGTGGAGCGCCTGGGCCACGCTGCCCAGGTGGTTGTCCGTCGCGCCCGCGCCGCTCTGGCACGCGCACAGCACCACCAGCCGCAGCGTCGCCGCGTGGGGCATGAGCAACTGGCGCAGCGTCGCGCCGTCCACGAGCTCCGGCTCGCCTCCCTCCCAGGACGCGTCCCAGAGCAGCCCGTACGTCTGCCCGCGCCGGCCGCCGTGGCACAGCAGGTGGAGCACGGACACGGGCTCGCCGGGGCGCTGGAGCGCCTCCGACAGCGACGCCAGCGAGACGTGGGGCAGGACGTCCCGCTCCGGCTCGAACGGGTACGCGCCCTGCCGGCAGGCGGTGCTCAGCTCCTGAAGGTGCGCCCGGGCCGGCACCTGGCCTCCGGCGGCGGACCAGGCGAAGAGGACGCGGCCCTGCTGCGAGGTGCCCGGCGTGGGCACCTGTCCGGACGCGGGCCATTCGTAGCGGATGTGGACACCGGGCAGCTCCGCCACGGTGCGCCCGGAGGTGCCCAGCGTGAGCAGCTCCCAGGGCAGCGCGAAGAGCTCCGCCGCGGCGAAGCGGAAGGTGAGGTGCACCGGGCGCCCCACCTGGACGGCGGCGGCGATGTCGTTCGCCTGGGCGTCCCAGCCCACGCCCTCCAGGAACGCGCGCAGCCGCTCCCCCAGGCGCTGCACGACGTTGCGGTCCGGCTGGGGCTTCTCCAACTCCGCCAGGTCCGACAGGAGCGCCGGCTCCCAGTCGAGCGCCGCGCGCGCGTAGCTGCCCCCGGCGCGGCGCAGGAGGTACTCCTGCGGCTCCATCCGGAAGTGGAACGGGTCGCCCGCCTCGTGCGCGCGCACTAGCTCCAGCAGCAGCTCCAGGGGCGCGGGCCTCGCGACGCCAGCGCTCATGGCGGGGCCGCCGGGGCGGACACGGCGGGCTGTCCGTCCTGCCGCACCAGCCGGCCATCCAGGTCGTAGAGGGAGCTGGCCTGCTCCAGGAAGTGGAAGGGCAGCTTGATGTCCAACTGCCGCGCCCGCCGCAGGTGGATGGCCAGGTCCGGCGGGGAGATGACCCCCATGGGCAGCCGCGACGCCGGGATGCGCGAGCCCAGCACCTCCAGCATGTAGCGCGCGCCCAGTTGGCCGGCGCTCTTGAAGGGCACGCCAATGGACATGACCGCGCTGGCGTTCCCCTCGCGCACGGCCTCGCGCACGGAGCCCAGCACCGGGATGCCCTCGGAGTACCGGTCGATGCGCTCCAGCTCGTCGTACACCGCGGAGGAGGTGGTGACCCAGAAGAGGCTGTGCCGGCCGCCGGGGTCTATCTGCCGCATCGCGCGGGCCATGCGCGGAAGCTGTTCGGAGAGCGTCTCCTCCGCGCCGCGCTTGCCCTCCACCGCCAGCTCCAGCAGTTGGAAGCCGTCCCGCGCGGACAGCCGCCGCATGGCCTCCGCCTCCACCTCCACGGTGCTCTGGTTGCGGCGGTCGTACACCACCGTCAGCGCCTTCAGCGGGCCCAGCAGCTCCTGGAGGTAGTGCAACTGCACGTCGGGCGAGAGCGACAGCGAGACGAAGGCCATGTTGTCCGGCTTGGCCTGCTGGGAGGCGCCCTCCTCGAAGCCCAGCCACAGCTCCGGCGCCTTGCACAGCGCCACCACCGGCGTGGGCTGGTTGCCGAAGCGGTTGTAGAGAAAGCGCGTCGCGTCCGAGCCCATGGCGACGACCAGGTCGAACTGGCCGGAGTCCGCCAGCGCCAGCATCCGCTCCTGCTCCTCGCGGCCCGTGCCGAGCTTGTAGAGCGTGAGGCCCACCCGCACGCGCGAGGTGCGCAGCACGGGCAGCATGCCCTCCAGGATCCAGTTGAGGCTGCTCTGGGCCACGGTGAGCAGCACCAGCACCTCGCGCGCCTGGACCTGGGGCGTGGGGGGCTGCTCGGGGGTGATGAGGATCCGCTGCGCGCTCGCCTCCACCCGCCAGCCGCGAAGCGTCTCCGGCGGCAGCGCCACCCAGGCGGAGAGGTCATCCGTCTGGGCCTGGCCCGGACAGGGCACGCACAGCAGCAGCAGCAGCGACAGGACCCGCAGCCAGTCACGCATGGCGCACCTCGCGACCGGACGGGGGCCGGGTCATCCAGGAGTGGGCGGCCCCCAGCAGCAGCACCGCGACGCCCAGCCCGCCGAGCACCGGCAGCGGAGCCTCCGGGGGCCTCCAGAAGGCGCTGACGAGCAGCGGCCCCACGCACTGCCCGAGCGCGCCGAGCAGCGGGGTGACGGAGGCCCAGGAGCGCCCGCGCGCGCCCTCCGCCGGCGCGCCTTCGACGGGGTGCTCGAGCGGGACGAGGACGAGCCCGAGCGACACGCCCAGCAGGCAGAGCACCAGCGCGCGAACGGGCTCCAGCGCGCCGAACGCCGCGAGCGCGAGCAGTGACAGGCCGCAGCCCAGCACGCCCCCCTGAAGCAACCGCCGGCTCCCGTCGAGGCGCGGCGGCAGGGCATGGGGAAGCAACGCGCCCAGCGCGACGAGGGCGAGCAGTTGGCCGATGCGGTCCGTGTCCTTGCCCTCGCCCACGAGCCACAGCGGCACCACGAGGCCGGGCACGCCCCCGCGCATCAGCCACGCCGGCAGCCCGACGAGAAGCAGCGCCCGGCGGCGCTCGCGCGGACTCCACGCCCCTGGAGGCGGGGGCGGAGGCGTGAGGGAGGCCCGGAAGGCACGAGGCCCGGCGGACCGCTCGCGCGCCTCCAGCGGGGGCAGCCAGAGCCGCGCATACGCGAGCGCGCCGAGGCCACAGAGTGCCGCGAACAGGAACACCGGGGACGGGCCCAGGTGGGCCGCCACGAGCGCGCCCAGCACCGTGCCGGCGAGCAGGCCGCCACCCCGCGCCAGGGTGAGCCGCGCGAGGCGCCGGGGCGGCGGCCCCGGGGGAAGCGCGGCCATCAGATACGCCCGCGCCCCGGCGGCCAGCGCCCCCAGGCCGAACCCGCAGAGCCCGCGCAGCACCAGCCACGCGCGCAGGTCCGAGGTGAACGCCATCAACGCGAAGGCCGCGGCGGACACCCCCAGGGCCACCCCGAGCCAGCGCTCGAGATGCCCCCGACGCGCGTAACGCTCGGACGGCACGAGCGCGAGCGCGCAGGCCCCCTGGAAGGCCACGGCGAGCAGCGCGGCGCCGCCGCCCGGGGAGAGGGCCTCCGCGGCGACGGGGAGGAAGGCGAAGGGGAGCCCCTCCAGGAAGCCCCCGAGGAAGGCGAGGGGCTGGAGGCGGCCCACCGTCCGCGGTTCGAAGGCGCGAGCGCCCGAGCCGCGCCGGGGCAGCGGCGCCAGGGCTCCGAGCACCAGCAGGCCCAACAGGCTGGAGGCGGCGAAGAGGGCGAGGAAGCCCGGGACGGTGCGCCAGAGCCGCGCCTGGAGCGCGCCCTTCGCGGCGTCCACCTCCAGGCGCACGGGGAGGTTCCACGGGCCCTCCGTGAGCTCCAGGTCGATGGTGTACTCGAAGCGCTCGTCCCCCGTGCGCCCCGCGCCCGCGTCCACCTGGACGAGCACCCGTTCATCCGCGATGAGCGCCAGCGAGCCCAGGTCCGCGTTGGTGCGCTGGTACTCCTCCAGCAGGGTGTCCAGGCCCCGCAGGTGGGAGAGCGTCAGGCCCAGCCGCGCCGCCTCGTTCAGCCGCCGCGCCAGCGAGTGCGCCAGGCTGCTGGTGCGCTGGTGCAGCCCGTCCGAGTAGAGCTCCGCCAGCGCCACGGACGTGGCCAGCGTCAGGCCCAGGAAGCTCACGCAGAACGCCGCGCCCAGCCAGCGCCGGGGGCGCCGCATCCACAGCCGCTGCGCGCCCGCCACGAAGGCCCCCAGGAACAGCAGGCATCCCCCCAGCAGCGTGAAGAGGGGCTGGCAGCGCCGCAGCACCCGCTGGGACACCGCCTCCCGGGACATCACCAGCTCCAGGCGGCCCACCTCCCCGAAGCGGTCGGACAGCGGCAGCGACACGCGGAAGGCGCGCGCGTCCTCCGTCACCGCGAAGCGCTGGTGGGGCAGGGGAGGCACGCGCCGGGCCGCGGGGGCCGGGAGCTCCGGGCCGGGGGGCTCGGAGAAGAGCAGCCGGCCCTGGTCGTCCAGGACGCGGACCGCCTCCAGCGTGGGGTCCGCCTCGCGCAGCGTGCGCGCCAGTTGGGTGAAGCCGGTGAACTGCTCCAGCGCCATGCCCACGCGCAGGAACATCTCCACCGGTCCCTGGATGATCGCGCCCTGCGCCGCGAGCCGCTCGAACTGGAGGCGGGAATCCCCGCGCCACGCCTCGCCCAGCCCCAGGGCGACCACCCCTCCGAGCGAGGCGGTCAGCACCAGGAGGAGGGCGCCAAGCCGGGCCCGGCGCAACCCGCGCCCGTGCCGGAGGGAATGGACAGACATGGTTCACTCGCGAAAAAGCGGCTTCGTGCGCCGCGCCCTGTCTCCCTGGACGGCCCGCCCTTCGCGATGTGAACGGTTCACAAAGGCATCCAGGCCGCCGTCCCATGGGCATGCCCACACCCCACCTGCGTGTCCTTGTCTGGATGTCTGTCTTTGTTTCAATATTCCTGCTGCCCCTCCGGGCCCGCGCGGAGGCTTCGCCGCCCACGGGGGCCACCGTCCTCCAGAGCCGTGACGGCCGGTCCGCGCTGCGCGTGGGCATGGGCCTGCAGACGGACCTGCGGCTGACGCCCACCGACGATGGGCTCGCGAGCACGTTCCTCGTCCGCCGCGCGCGCATCAACCTGTCCGGCACCCTGGCGCCCTTCGCCGACGTGCGGCTCATCACCGACGTGGGCCTGCGCGACACGCCCCTCTACCAGGACGCATGGCTGGAGCTGCGCGCCGCGCCCTGGCTGCGGCTGCGCGCGGGCCGGCTCAAGGTCCCCTTCGGCTACGAGTGGCTGGAGACCTCCTCCACCTTCCTGGACTTCGTCGAGCAGTCCCTCCTCTTCTCCCTGGTGCTGCCCCGGTATGACCAGGGCCTGGCGCTCCACGGAGAGCTGGCCGGCAACCACGTGGAGTACTGGCTGGGCCTCTTCAACGAGGCGAGCAGCAAGGCGCGCGACGAGGACCGCGGGAAGATGCTGGCGGGCCGCCTCGCCGTGGTGCCGGCGGAGGGCGTCTCCTTCGCGGTGAGCGCCACCCACGCGCTGGGCGAGAACCTGCCGGAGGAGCCGCGCGGCAAGCTGGCCACGGGCCTCTCCTTCCTGACGGCGCCCCAGTACAAGGTGACGTACGCCACGGGCGCCACGGGCCTGTTCGTCGCACCCCCCGAGTGGCGCCTGGGCGCGGACCTCGTCTCCTTCCAGGGGCCCACGTCGCTGAAGGTGGAGTACGCCCGCTTCTTCTCGCCTTCGCGCGAGGGCTGGCTCACCGCCGCGGACCAGGGCCGGGAGGACCGGCGCGTGCACCTGACGGGGCTGCGCTCCCAGGCCTTCTACGCGTCCGGCACGTGGGTGCTGACCGGCGAGAAGAAGCAGGAGCGGGGCGTGGAGCCGGAGCGGCCCTTCGACCCGGGCGCGGACAGGTACGGCGCGGGCGCCTGGGAGCTGGGGCTGCGCTACGGCTTCGCGCGGCTGCGCTTCGAGGGGCTGCCCGACCACGACGGGCCCTCCGAGGAGCGCCTCCAGGAGCTGACCGCCGGCCTCAACTGGTACCTCAACGCCAACACCCGCTGGATGTTCAACGCCAGCCGGTACGTCTTCGCCGGAGGGCGGACCCCCTACGACGAGCTCCTCATGCGCATCCAGTGGTTCTTCTAGAGGGGAGCGCGGGGCCATGAGTCTGTTCTTCAAGCTGGGGGCCGCGACCGCGGCCATCCTGTGCTTCTCCATCGCGCTGATCGTCCTGCTCAACTTCGCCAAGTTCGAGACGACGCTCGGGGAACTCCAGCGGTCCCGGCTGCGCGTGCTGGCGCTGGACGCGAAGGCCTCCACCGAGGCGGCCATCGACCTGGGGCTGGCCCTGCCCGCCGTCCGCGACGCGCAGCAGATCCTCACCCGCGTGTCCGGCATGGACCCGGACATCCGGGGCGTCGCCATCCTGGACCGCCGGGGCACGGTGCTGTTCCAGAGCGGGCTGCACGCCACCACGCACCTGCCCGGCTCCGCCCGGGAGCGGGCCGCCTGGTTCGAGGCCGCCGCCGCCGCGCACGGCGGCACCTGGAGCCACTCGGACCGAGAGGCCCTGCTGGTGGGCGCGCCCATCCTCAACCCCTTCAGCCAGCCCGTGGGCCTGGTGCTCATCGCCTATGACCGCAAGGCGCTGGATGCGCGCGCGAGCGCCTTCCTCCACACCTTCGCCCGCCAGGCGCTGTGGCCGCTGGCCATCGGCTTCGCGCTCGTCTGCGCCCTGATGTGGCTGTTGCTCCGGCCGCTGGGCCAGCGCTTCCAGGCGATGGAGCAGGCCTTCCGGAACATGGATGGCCCGGCGCACGTGCCCCCGGCCGACGAGGCGCTGCGCGCCTTCGACGCGCGCTACCAGGAGGCCTCCGGGGCCCTGGCCCGCGCGGAGCGCTCGCTGGAGGGCCCGGCATGAGCCCCACCCCCACGAACGACCAGAGCCTGTCCCGGGGCCGCGTCTGGAAGGTGAGCCTGCTGCCCATGCTGCTCATCGTGGCGACGCTGGTGGCGGCGTCGCTCCAGGCCTCGCGCCTGTTCGAGGAGTCGCTGCGGCCGGACCTGCGCGCCAAGGCGGAGACGCTGGCTCAGACCGTGGCGCTCCAGTTCCACCGCGCCGCGGACCTGGGCATCCCGGTGAACCGGCTGGGCGCGGCGGACGCCTACCTGGATGACGCGGCCCTGGGCCACGAGGAGATCCGCTACATCGGCTTCGCCTCGCCGGACGGCCGCCTGCTGTACGCGTCCAGGGATTTGAGGGCGAAGCCCGCGTCCTTCTTCGACAAGGTGCTCAGGGCCCACACGCTGGAAGAGGCGCGCGGCCTGGCGCGCCTGGACGGGGAGCTGGACCTGGTCCACCCCGTGGAGTCGCGGGGGCGCGTCATCGGCCACCTGCACCTGGGCATCGACGCGACGTACGTCGAGCAGCGGCTCCAGGAGATCCACACCGACATCCTCATCACCCTGTTCGTGACGGCGCTGGTCACCGTGGAGGTGCTCATGGCGCTGATGGGCCTGCTGGTCCTCCGGCCGCTGCGGCTGCTGCGGCGCCTGCTGGAGCTGGGCGGGGAGGGGGACTTCACGCGGCAGGCCCGGGTGCGGCTGCACGACGAGGCCACCCGGGCGCTGGCCGCCGCGGGCAGGCTGGTGCGCGGCCTCAACCGCCGGCACGCGGCGCTGGACGCGCGCGCGGCCCGCACGCTGGGCGAGCGCTTCCGCTTCGGGGACCCGAAGGCCCCCGCCCCGCTGGAGGAGCCCGGGACGAGCGACCTGCGGCTGCCGCTGTTCGTCTTCCTCTTCGGCTCGGAGCTGTCGCGCTCGTTCTGGCCGCTCTTCGTCAAGCGGCTGTACCAGCCCGGCCCCTACTTCTCCGAGAGCTTCATGGTGGCGCTGCCCATGTCGCTGTGGGTGACGGCGATGGTGGTGTGCACGCCGCTGGCGGGGCGCCTGCTCAATACCCGCAGCAGCCGCGTGGCGATGCTGGTGGGCATGGTGCCCGCGGGCCTGGGGCTGTTCATGACGGGCCTCGCCTCCAGCCTCACGGAGCTCTTCCTCTGGCGCGTCGTCACCGCGGGCGGCTACGGCGTCGTGACGACCACGGCGCTGCTGCACGTGGCGCGCACGTCGAAGCAGAGCCACGGCGCGCGGAGCATGGGCGTATTCGTGGGCGCGTCCACGGCCGCCAGCGTCTGCGGCACCGCCATCGGCGGCATCCTCGCGGACCGCATCGGCTACGCGGCGACGTTCGGGGTGGCCGCGGCGCTGGTGTGCCTGGCCATGGCGCTGGTGCTGCTGCTGGCTCCGGACCTGGGGCCCGTCCGCGCGCGGGAGGAGGGCGCGGCCCGCCCGATGGCCGCCTACCTGGGCATCCTCAAGCGCGGGCGCGTGCTGCTCTTCATCCTGCTGGCGGCCATGCCGGCGCGCCTGGTGCTGACGGGCTTCCTCTTCTACCTGACGCCCCTGCGCCTGCATGAGATGGGCTTCACGGAAGCCGCCATCGGCCGGTTGATGATGGGCTACTTCATCGTCACGGTCTTCGCCACGCCGGTGGTGTCGCTGCTGGCGGACCGCCATGGCTGGCACCGCGGGATGATGCTCGTGGGCGGCGGGCTCTCCGGGCTGGGCGTGCTGCTGTTCGCGTCGGCCGGCGGCTCGTGGCCGCTGTTGGCCGCGGTGCTGCTGGTGGGCCTGGGACAGGCGCTGGCGGCCACGCCGCTGCTCGCCAGCATCCCGCCGCTCTTCGCCGAGGAGTGCGCCGGGTTCGGCCTGGACTCGCTCTTGTCCGTCTTCCGGATGATCGAGCGCGTGGGCAGCCTCGTCGGCCCGCTGCTCGCCGCCGCGCTGCTGGGCGCCAGCGGCTTCGTGCGCAGCACGCACGTCATCGGCGTCGGGATGCTCGCGCTCACCGCGGGCCTCGCCGCCTACCTCTTCCTGCGTTCCCTTCCACCCATCCCTCCCACACCGAAAGCCCCATGACCGCCATCACGCAGAACCTGTTGAAGCTGACGCCCACGCAGCGCGAGCGCCTGGACGTGTTGTTCCTCGCGCAGTACGCGCCGGACCCCGGAGCCCCCTGGCCCGAGCCGCACCCGGAGCACGGCGTGCTGCCGCGCTACAACCACGAGCTGTTCCACACGCTGCTGGGCCTGGGGCTGCGGTGCACTCCGTGCCGCTCGCTGGAGGACCTGGTCCACATCCGCAGCGAACCCAACTACGTCTTCACGCTGCTCAACCGCGCGCCGGTGCGCAACTCGGAGGTCTTCACGTCGGCGTTCTGCGAGTGGTTGCAGGTGCCCTACCTGGGCGCGCCCCCCAACATCCGCGCGCTGGCGGAGGACAAGCACCTCACCAAGCTGATGGCGCGCTCGCTGGGCATCCCGACGGCGCCCTGGGTGACGAGCCCGGCGGAGGGGAAGCTGCCGCCCGCGCCGGACTTCCGGGGGCCGTGGATCATCAAGCCGCGCTTCGGCGCCGCGTCCGTGGGCATCTCCGAGGACAGCATCCAGGAGACGGAGGCCGGGCTGCACGCGCGCCTGCGCCTGTTCCAGGACCTGGGCCAGGCCTGCCTCGTGGAGCAACTGGTGCCCGGCGTGGACCTGACGGTGCCGGTGCTGGGCGGCGAGGAGCCCCTGCTGCTGGGTGTCGCGGAGGAGACGTCCTCGCTGCCCCACGGCATCGTCACCCACCGGCAGAAGCGGCTGCTGGAGGGCGGGCGCGAGCGCCGCATGGCGCCGGAGGGCCCGGTCGCGGAGCGCCTGCGCACGTACGCGCTCCGGCTGTGCGCCGCGGTGCGGGACTTCGACTACCTGCGCGTCGACTTCCGCCAGCACCGCGACACCGGCGAGCTGTTCCTCCTGGAGTTCAACATCGGCTGCAACCTGGGCAGCCACGCGGCGGTGATGTTCACCGCGCGCGACGCGGGGCTCCAGCAGGCGGACGTCATCGAGCACATCCTGCGGCACAGCCTGGACCGCCAGGGCCGGATGTGGCGGCACGCGTCCGCCCGCACGGAGGCGGGGCGATGACGGCCCGCGCCTTCCTCGCCGGGCTCCTCCTGCTGTCGGCGGCCACCGCCTCCGCCGCGCCGTACCGCGTCTTCATGGTCATCCACCGCACCGGCGCGGAGGCGGACCAGGGCTTCCGGGACTACCTGCTCAGCGCGGGGCTGGAGGTGGAGTTCACCGTCCGCAACATCGAAGGCGACGCGAACCGGCTGCCGGCGGTCATCCAGGAGATCCGCGCGCGGCGCCCGGACCTCATCTACGCCCAGAGCACGCTGGTGACGGAGGGGCTCGTGGGCCGGGTGGGGGAGGTGGACCCCGCGCGGCACATCACGGACATCCCGGTGGTCTTCGCCATGGTGTCGGACCCCATCGCCTCCGGGCTGGTGACGCGGCTGGAGGGCTCCGGGCGCAACCTCACCGGCGCCGTGCACGTGGCCTCGCTGCCCGTGCAGCTCAAGGCCATGCAGTCCTTCATGCCGCTCCAGCGGCTGGGCGTGGCCTACAACCCCTCCGAGCCGTCCCAGCGCAACATGTTCGACAAGCTCAAGCAGCTCACCGCGCAGGCGGGCATCGAGCTGGTGGCGGTGCACCCGCTCGGCAAGGACGGGAAGCCGGACGCGGCGCGCCTGCCCGCGATGATGCAGGCGCTGGCGGCCCGGAGGCCGGACCTGGTGTACCTGCCCCCGGTGAACTTCTTCGCGCCGCACAGCCAGTTGCTGATGGACGAGGCGATCCGCCTGGGCCTGCCCACCTTCTGCGCCATCGAGGTGCAGTTGGAGGCGGGCGGCATGATGGGGCTGGTGGCGCCCTTCTACAACGTCGGGGGGCTGGCGGGCTTCAAGGCCACGCAGGTGTTGCGTGAGCACCGCTCACCGGCGGAGCTGCCCGTGGAGACGCTGTCCCGCTTCTCCTTCGAGGTGAACATGCCGGCCGCGCACGCGCTGGGGCTGTACCCGCCCATGCACATCCTCAGGTACGCGCGGATTCGCGAGCGGTAGCGCGGGCCGCCGCCACGGCGCCCAGGGGCAGCAGCTCCTGCAAGAGGTCGAGCAGGAGCTGCTGTCCCAAATCGTGGCCCACCGCGTGCGAGAAGCAGGACGCCAGCCGCAGGGCGTCCCAGCGCTGCGCGAGGGTCGCGGGCGCGAGCGCGATGTCCGTCAACTGCCGGCACAGCGCGTCCAGCGGCGAGGCCACCTGGGAGCCGAAGGCGATGCGGCGCAGGAGCTGGCCGGTCAGCTCCTGGAGGAGGGGCGCGTCCTCCCGTGACGCGTCCAGCGCCAGCGTCTCCGCCTCCGTGAGGTGGGCCTCCAGCCCCGCCGCGAGCAGCACCGCCTCCAGCACGCGGGCGCGCCGCGGGTGCGCGGGCTCCGCGGCCAGCGCGACGGGGGAGATGCCGTCCAGGAGGCCCAGGCGCATGTCGCGCGCCTGGGCCTGGGTCAGCCCCAGCTCGCGGCACAGCATGGCCAGCGGCAGGTGCACCGGGCCCTGGCGTCCGCCGTGCAGGGTCGCGGCCCGCAGCGCCAGGCCATAGGCCAGCAGGCGGTTGGGGGTGTCCGGCAGGCGCATGCGCAGCGACGCGAAGAGGGCGCTGCCCTCCAGCGGGGCGCCGGTCCGGCGTGCCAGGCGCTCCGCGAGCGACTCTCGCCGCGGATCGCGGACCTCGGGATCGCCCAGCACTTCGTGCCAGGCCTCCCGTTGTTTCGCCTGGGTGACGAAGAGCACCGCGTCCAACAGCGCCAGGTCCCTGGCTTCACAGGCCTCTGAGATGTGCGTTCGGATCATGCCGCCAGGACGGCGCCGGCGGCGGCGCTGTGATTCCCGGCGGAAATAAAAGAAGCCCCACGGGGCGGCTGCCCCGTGAGGCCTGTCGGAAGTCACCGGCGTCCAGCCGGGAACCGCCGCATGTGTGTGATTACTTGAGGGCCCGGTCGATGCGCCTCACCTCGCTGTCGTGGACCGTCACGGCGTCCAGGAGGAGGTTGGCGTAGGCCTGGGCCGCGGTGGCTGGCGTCTTGTTCACGCCGTTCGGACCGTTGAGGTAGAGGTCGAGCGCGCCCACGCTGGCCTTCCACTCGTCCTTCACCTGGGCCGGGGCCTTCTTCAGGCACTGGAGCCCCGCGTCGATGATGGTCTTGCAGTAGTCCTGCCACTGCGTGTTGCACGCCTGCCAGGCCTTGTGCTGCGTGGTGGTGGAGCCGGGGGGCGGGAACAGGGGGCTCCAGGACTCACCGCGGCCCAGGTGCGTGGAGGAGGCCGGGTGGCCGGTGGCCTCCATGAAGACGCTGCACGGGAAGCAGGAAGCGAGCTTCGTGGTCTTCTTGCCCACGGCGATCTCATACGGCGTGCCGGGGTTGTAGGGCGTCTTCTTGTTCGGGCTGGTGTCGTTGGCGAGCTTGTGGAAGTGCACGTCGTAGATGGCCTGGATCATCCCGTGCGTGTACGCGCAGATGTCATGGCCGCGCTGGGGCGTGGGGCCCTCGAAGTGCATGCCCTGCTGCTTGAGGCCCTGCTTCTCCGGGTCGCGGTCCTCGTGGTCCTGCATCGCCTCGGAGCCGATCATCCCCCAGGGCCGGTCCGCGGGCGCCTCGGGGGGGTGCCACCGCCGGCCGTAGGTGATGTCGAACGGCACGTTGTGCCGGAAGGTGCTCATCAGGCCGGTCTGCCCGTCGGTGCGGCCATCGATGAACCCCGTGTAGGCGCCGCGGCCCTGGTAGCCCAGCTTGTCCGCGGTGGCCGGGTTGGTGGCCATCAGGAACAGCTTGGCGGCATACCCATCCGGCAGCGGCGGGTTGTAGCGGTAGGCGTCGTTGGGGCTCTTGTCGCCGCTGCCGCCGGTGATTCGGCCACCGGTCGTCCAGATGGGCGTCGTGCCCAGCTCCACCTTCTGGTCGGGCTTGAGCCCCGACGCATGCAGGAGGTTGTTGAGCTTCTGGATGGCGGACAGGTGGGTGGGGTCCACCGGCTTCTCCCGCAGCTCCTGCTCGGTCAGCTTGTGGGCGTCCTCCACCTCGAAGTCGACCCGCGCGTGCCGCTTGTTCACGTCCGCGTTCGTCAGACGGCTCCACGCCCACCCGAGGACCGCCGCCGTCATGATGACGTCCGCGTCCTTGGCGTACTGCGTCCCCGGACTCAGGATGCCCTGCTGCTTCACCAGGCTCATCGAAGACCTCTCCCTCTGGAGCTTTGAGCGCCCGCTCCCATAGGCGTTGGAGCCAGGACGCGGAGCTGGAGCCCGTTGTGAAGGAGAAGGGGCCTCAGGGCCTCAGGGGACAGCGGGCCGGGGAGGGGGCACGCACGTGAGGTAGCCGAAGGTTCCAAGACGAACCTGGGGGCTACCTCTGAAGTTCACGTCGCGCGCCCACCGATCTCCGGGAAGCGCTCATAGGCCCGAAGGAGCGCTTCCAAGTGGGCGGGGTTGTCCAGGTCGAGCGGCGCGTCGGTGAGCCGCACGATCCACCCGCCCGACTCCGTGCGACGTGCTCGCGAGAGAAGTTCGGCGTCGCGATTCGGGTCCGGGAATCCGATGGCCTTCGCAGCGTTGACTGACCAGTAGTTCAGCCATCCGAGGCGATGCGGAATCTCAGGCGAACGGAGCTTCTCTGGGAGCTTCAACACAGGCAGCCCTCGGGGGGGAGGCTGCGGATTCGCTGCCCAGTTCTTCGTTTGACGCGCAATATCCGCCCCCGCGCTCGACGGCGTCGCCTGCCCCCACGATGCGCGTGCGCTTTCCGCTACGGCCTCCAACACGTCCGTCACCACCGTGAGTCCTGCTGCATCCGAGGGCATTTGCACATGGACCTCGAATTGTGCCTGGCCTCCGGGCGAACTGGCTGCTGGTAGTTCCAACCCGTAAATCATCACAGGATGATTCTCGTCGCCATTGCACACGAGAGAGAACCCCCCGTTCTTGGTCTCTTCCACGAGCCACGCGTCACGTTGTGGCAATGCGACGGGGTGCCCGTCTGCGGTGATCCTCCAATTCAGACGCAGGGAGGGGAACACTTGCTCCATTCCGTGAACCACCGACACAGGTCGACTGTCATTGCCCGCGAGCGCAGGTGCATATACGATCAGGGTCATTTTTTGCTTGGCTGTCATCTCAGCACCAGTCCATGACGACGATTAGATCACTGAGATCCGGAGCTTGTTCTCCCAGCGCTTCCTTGTGCGCTTCGCTGCGTACTCCGATCCGGAAGTCAAATCCGCAGGCACGCGCGAGGTCTCGCTCGATCCGCATCTCCGCCACCTGAGCACTGAGCACCCGTCCCCGGAGAAAGTCACTGTACGTGTTGAAATTGTCAGTTTTGACCTCCCACAGTGTACGTGTTGTCAGTTGCAGGGCGTCGAAGTTCTTCCCATTCACGAACACATCCCAGCCGGGAAAACTGTTGTTCGGGACTCTGTCGGCGCATTTGTTGTGTGGGTCATTGCCGCCACGGTGATTGACCCTTTGAGGTTTGCACTCCGGATGGTGTCCGCGATCTCGAGGGTTGGGAGGTGCCGGAGGAAACCAGTCCTGTCCCGCGGGATCGGGCTCCGTCATGGGCTTGCGTTGCGCTTCAACGTCCCGGGATAGCACCTTCGTTCCTCGTGAGGTCCCTGCCTCCTCGGGGTAGGCGTGGCGGAGTTCATATGCATCCAGCGCTTCCTTGATGGCGACGCCGACCACCACCACGCCAAGCACGATCACGGCTCCCACGGCAATCTCGGGAGCCGCCAGCACGCAGAACCCGATTCCCACGGCAACAGCGTCAGTAGAGGCAACCGCGCATCTTCCCGTGGTGTCGTGGAATTCGAGCCGGTCATGATCGAGGGTTCGATAACACCTCTCCACCAGAACCGGCCAGGGTCGGGATGCCTCGCGGACCACGCACTGCCCTCCGTCAGTCCAGGGCAGCTTCGCCGCCCGCTGGAGGTTGGTGAGTCTCTGGCTCCGCGTTCCGTGTATGCCGGGAGCCGGTGTCGACGTGGCGCACGCCGAAAGGAAGAGTAGGAGTGCGATGCAAGCGCGGAGTCGCATGGTCACGCCCTTTCAGTCGAGCCAGCGCTCCGCGGGGCAAGGCTGGCTGAATGTGGATCATGCCATGAGTCATGAATAGCCAGGACGCCTTGGGTTCCGCAAAGGTGCGGCCGCATGGCCCGGAGCGCAGGAGCGGAGCGATGAAGCTCGGACGTGAAGTCACCTGCGCTTCCTTACGTCACGTCGCCGGGTACAGCACCTGTCGCCCCCGCACTTCCGCGAAGGCCGTCAGCCGGTGCGGCTCCACGCGGGTGGGGCTCGTGATGTGCGTCACCAAAACACCCCGCGCCCAGAGCGCGTCCGCCACCAGCGAGCGATGGCAGCGCCAGCGCAGCGCCTCCGCGCACATCAGGGCCACCGGCCCCCGCAGCGCCACCTCGCGCAGCGCCTCCAGCCCCTGCGCGAAGTCCTCCGTCAGCATGTAATCCGCGTAGCCGCGAAAGCTCAGGTTGCGCCAGGCCGCGTTGGGCGAGTCCTTGCGCGGACGCCGCAGCCCTCCGAGCGCTGGCAGGTGCAGGTGCTCGACCCCCACCCGTGCCAGCGTCTTTCCCAGCACGTCCACGTTGAACTGCGGGTTCGTGCGGGAGCGCGGCACCGTGCGGATGTCCACCAGCGTCCGCACGCCGTTCGCCCACAGCATCTCCACCAGCTCCTCGATGGTGCGCGTGGAGTGGCCCAGCGCGAACACCTGGACGCCGCCCCATCCTCGCGCCCGCCTTGGCATCCTCATGGCCCGCTTCAATGTGGGGCGGAGGCCAGCGCCCGACAAGGCGCCCCGGTGCTACCGCAGCGCCGCGAGCGCCGTGCCCACCTTCGCCACCGTCACCGACACGGGCGTCGTCACCTCCGGCGCGAAGATGGCCACGCGGAGCTCCTCGAAGGCCCACCGCAGCTCCTGCGCCGCCGCCTGGTCACGGACGGTGGCGCTCCTGGCGAGGAAGCTCTCCCACAGCGGGGTGAAGGGCGCCGCCTTCCCCGCGTCCTTGCCGGGGTTCGCCACCGCGCGCGCCAGCCGCGCTTGGGCCGCGCGGAGGTAGCGCGAGTAGTTCAGCAGGCGCGAGAGGGGAATCCACTCGATGAGCTTCGCGGGGAACAGTTGCGCGAGCTGCGAGCGGATGTCCCGCACGGCCGCCGCGCCGCTCGGCCCCTTGGACGCTGCCTTGAGCGCGGCGAGCGTCTCCGCGAGGTCCGCGGAGGTGGCGACGACGACGTTCGCCCAGTCCCGGGCCGATGGCTCGATGCGCGGCGAGCCCTCGCGGACCAGCGCCTCGAAGGCCGCCTTCGTGCGGGGCAGCGGCGCACCCGGTGCGAGCTTGAACGCATCGTCGACGCCGCGCGCGAGGACCTGCGCCCGGAAGGCGTCGGCCTGGCCCCGCGCGGGCGGCGCGCCGTCCAGGGACGGGAAGGGCGGCGGCATCCGCGCGGCGCTGACAGCCACGTGTCCGCGCGCGGCGAGCATCAGCAGCCGGCGCAGCCCCGTGCGAGTGGCCGCGTCCGCGGCGGCGGCGGTCTCGAGCAGCGTCAGGTCCACGGTCGCGCCCCGGTCGACGAGCGCGGGGTAGGTGCGGACTTCGAGTCCGCCGACCCGCCGGGTGACCACGGCGGGCAGCTCGCCAAACGTCCAGCCGGTCAGCCCCTTGCGCTCCCACTCCGAGGTCGGCGCCGCGCTGCGCAGCGCCGCCCGGGCATGTCCCCCGTGCTGCTCGAGCAGCGCGTCGGCGTCGCGGCTCCGCGCGATCTCCTTTCCCCGCTCGTCGAGCACCCGCAGCGTGACGCGCAGGTACGGCGCCACGGCATCCGCCCGGAAGGACTCCTCGGTCACGTCCACGCCGCACAGCCGCGACACCGCGCGCGCGAGCGCGGGAAGCAGCGGCCCGCGGAAGGGCACCAGCTCCTTCTCGAGCCGGTCGACCAGTTCCGGCACCGGCCCCAACTGCTTGCGCTGGGCGCGTGGGAGCTGCTCGAGCAGGGCGGTGAGCTTCTCCCGCTGCCACCCGGGGATGGTCCAGTCCAGCTCACCCGGGACCACCTGGGCGAGCAGCAGCAGCGGCACGCTCAGGGTGATGCCGTCGTCCTCGGCCGAGGGGTCGAAGGTGTACGTCACCGGCACGGAGGCGCCGTGCAGGGAGATGGCATCCGGGTAGTGCGCCGGAGACAGGCCCGGGTCGTGCGCGAGGGCGTCCTCCATCGACAGGACGAGCACGTCGGGGTCGGCCACCTCGGCCTTGCGGCGCCAGGCCTCGAAGCTCGCGCCGTCCGCCACGTCCTCCGGAACGCGCTGATCGAAGAACGTCAGCAGCGCCTCGCTGTCGAGCAGCTCGCTGCGCCGGGCCTTGTCCCGCAGGCGCGCCACGCGATCGAGCACCTGGCGGTTCTTCTCCTGGAACGCGCCCCGGGTGCGGTACTCGCCGCGCACCAGGGCATGCTCCAGGAACATCAGCCGCGCCCGGGCCGGGTCCAGGTGCTCCAGGGCCACGGGGCGCTCCTTGAAGACCTGGAGCCCGAAGAGGGTCGCGTTCTCCTTCACGATGGCGCGCGCGGACTTCTCCGACCAGTGGGGGTCGGAATAGCTGCGCTTGAGCAGGTGGGGGGCCGCCGCCGCGAGCCACTCCGGGTCGAGCTTCGCCACGGTGCGCGCGAACAACTGGGACGTCTCCACGAGCTCGAACGCCATCACCCAGGCAGGGGGCTTCTTCGCGAGCGCCGACGAGGGGTGGACCATGAAGCGCGTCTGCTTCGCGCCCGTGAAGTGGCGCTGCTCCGGGTTCCACTGGCCGATGCGGGACAGGAGCCCCGTGAGGAGCGCCTGGTGCAGGACGTCCCCGCGCGCCGGGGCGCCCCGGCCCTTGCGAGGCAGGCGCAGCTCGCGGACGGTCTCCTCGAGCTGGCGCTGGACGTCGCGCCACTCGCGCACCCGCAGGAAGGACAGGAAGTTGTCCCGGCACACGCGCCGCAGATGGGACGTCCCCCGGCCCTCGGCCTCGCGCACGAACGCCCACAGCTTGAGCAGCCCCGTGAAGTCCGAGTGCTCGTCACGGAAGCGCGCGTGCGACGCGTCCGCCTTCTGCGCCAGCTCCCGGGGCCGCTCGCGCGGGTCCTGCAGGTTGAGCGCCGCGGCGACGATGAGCACCTCGTCCAGGCACCCATACTCGGCGCCGGCCAGGATCATCCGCGCGATGCGCGGGTCCACCGGGAAGCGCGCGAGCTGGTGCCCGAGCGGCGTCAACGTACGCTCCTTGCCCTCGATGGCCCCGAGCTCCTCGAGCACCCGCCAGCCCTCGGCGATGGCCTTCGGCTGGGGCGGGTCGAGGAAGGGGTAGTCCTCGACGTCACCGAGGCCCAGGGACTTCATCCGCAGGATGACCCCCGCGAGCCCGGTGCGCTTGATCTCCGGGTCGGTGAAGGCGGGGCGCGTGGTGAAGCTCAGCTCGTCGTAGAGGCGCACGCAGATGCCCTCGCGCACGCGGCCGCAGCGCCCCTTGCGCTGGTCGGCGCTGGCCTGGGAGACCGCCTCGATGTGCAGGCGCGTGGTGCCCGAGCGCGGCTCGTAGCGCGACAGGCGCGCCACCCCCGTGTCCACGACGTACACGATCCCCGGGATGGTGACCGACGTCTCCGCGACGTTGGTGGCGAGGATGACCCGGCGCTGGGGGATGGTGGCGAAGACGCGTGACTGCTCGCCGGCCGACAGGCGCGCATACAGCGGCTGCACCACCGTGCCGCGGAGCTCGCGCGCGTTCAGGGCATTCTCGGCCTCGCGGATCTCCCGCTCCCCGGGGAGGAACACGAGCACGTCCCCGTCCGGGTCGAGCGAGAGCACGTTCGCCACCGAATCGGCGACGGCGTCGGCGAGCTCGGAGTCCTCGGGGGGCGGCTCGTAGAGCACGTCCACCGGAAAGGTCCGGCCCTCGACCTGGATGACCGGAGCCCCGCCGAAGAACTGCGAGAAGCGCTCGGTCTCGATGGTGGCCGAGCTCACCACCACCTTGAGGTCGGGGCGCCGGGGGAGGATGCGTTTGATCCACCCGAGCAGGAAGTCGATGGTGAGGCTGCGCTCATGGGCCTCGTCGAGCACGATCGTGTCGTAGCGGCTCAGGAGCGGGTCGCCGTGGATCTGCGCGAGCAGGACGCCGTCGGTCATGAACTTCACGGCCGTCTGGCGGGAGGAGCGGTCCTCGAAGCGGATCTGGTAGCCGACGTCCGACCCCAGCTCCGTGCCGAGCTCGCGAGCCACGCGCGCCGCCACGCTCGTCGCGGCGATGCGCCGGGGCTGGGTGACGCCAATCTGGCGCGGGCGGCCACGCCCCATGGCGAGCAGGATCTTCGGCAACTGCGTTGTCTTCCCCGAGCCGGTGGCCCCCGCGACGATGACCACCTGATGGGCGGAGATGGCCGCGGTGATGTCCTCCACCCGGCTCGAGATGGGGAGCTCGGGGGGAAAGCGCAGGGTGGGCAAGCCGCCGGGGGCGGGGACAGGTGATTCGCCGGACATGGGGGGATGAACTAGCACTGAAGGGCACGCTTCGCCCCTGACGAATCGTGTGGATGCCTGCTCCCTGCGCGCCAGGACGCGCCGGCATGCGGGTGAGCAGGCTCTACCAGGCACCCTACGTCCCCTGGCGTCGCGCACGGTCTTCTGGGCGTTCGCTCTCCATGCGCGCCTTCTCGCGGACCATGAGGTCGCGCACGTGGTCGCGCAGGGCGTGCACATCCCCCGCGAAGTCCGCGGGGGCGATGGGCTCCAGCACGCGCACCCGGGCGTGGACGGTCTTCTGGAAGACGAGCGGGTGCTTCGGCAGGGTCAGCGCGGTGCCGCTGAGGACCATGGGGATGAGGGGGCAGCGCTGCTGGACGCAGAGCGTGAAGGCGCCGTCCTTGAAGGCCTTCATCTTGCCATCCCGGGCGCGGGTGCCTTCGGGGAACATCAGGATGGGGACGCCGCGTGACAGCCAGCGCTCACACCCGGCCATCATCCGGACGACGCTGGCGTGGTCTCCGCGGATGAGCGGCACGTAGCCATTGAGGCGCATGTTCCATCCAATGAGCGGCAGCTTGAAGTTCTCCGCCTTGGAGACCCACTTGAACGGCCGGTAGAGACCAAAGAGGACCAGGATGTCCCCCAGCGACTCGTGGTTGGACACCAGCACCGCCGCGCCCCTCCAGGGCAGGTGCTCACGGCCCTCCACCCGCAGGTGCCACCACGGGTTCACGTAGAAATACACCTGTGCCCAGAAGCACGAGTACAGGTGCAGCGCTCGCCCGTTCGCGTCGAACGGACGGGTGAGCGCCCACAGCAGGAGCGCTCCCAGGAAAAGCGCCGCGCTGGACAGCGCGAGGAAGGCCCAGAGCGCGCTGGAGAGGAGGACCCGAGCGGTCCCCGGTCTGTCATGGATGGAAGGCTCCACGCCCATCAGGTTCGCACTGCCACGGGACGAATGGCAGCCCCCATCCCCCGGGTCGTGGTCCGTGCGCGCGCTTCCTGACAGCCCGCTGACGCGTCAAGGACCGGTCCTGACGTGTCAGCGGGGCATTCAAGGCATCCTGGTATTGCTGGAATTGGTAGTGATTCCAGCGCCTTGCGGCGTCAGGTGGCTGGCATTGCCTTTGCGATAGGCCTGTCGTGCAGGAAGAGAGACCTGACTGGCATGCGCGAGGCCCGGGACCGCGCGCGTCGCCACGAAGTCTCTTGCTGACCCACAACAGCCCTTGGATGCAGTGCGGAGGCACGTATGTCGCTCGTGAGTTGCAATGCGCAGAACCAGCTCTTTCAACAAGGCATCATGACGGTCAAGGTCGCCTACAACATGGCCGACGCTGTCGCCAAGGCCGCGAATGAGCGCCAGATCGCCGCGTACTCGGGCATCTCCGGCCTGCCGGACCTCTCCTCCCCCCTGATGGTGGAGAACGTCACCAACCTCAAGAACGGCTCCCTGGTGGACAACGGCAAGGGCGTCATCGTCCCCCCGGATACCTACCTGGCCTTCCAGATTGGCTTTGGCTGCCAGGTGGGGTTCGGCTTTGGCATCGAGATCCTCCCGAGCTCCATTTCCATCGTGGACAACAACTCCCTGATCCTGCCCCGGTCGTCCGTGCCGGCCACCAACGAGTGGGCGGTCGCGGGCCAGTACGCGTTCTTCGCCAACAACAGCTACAACCAGGACATGATCTATGTCTATGACAACAACTTCGGCTCGCACTCGCTGGACCAGGCGATAGCGGCCAACTCCTATCAGATCCGGATCACCTGCACGCCGGTGCGGTCCTGGACCGACAGCGACGGCAACACGTACTCCGTGGACCGGCCGAACCTGGATCCCCCCTCGAACCCGCCGCGGCTCCCAGGCGTCCTGGCGGAGGGGGACGGCATCAACGTCCACGGCGGCACGGTCACCGGGTCGGGGACCTCCGGCGAAAAGTATGGCGGTTGCCGGGGCTACAGGATGGACAGCCAGTCTGTCTCCATGGTGTTCGACGTCTTCGTGGTCAATCAGAAGTTTTACAACACGCAGACCTATCAGCTCTTCCAGTCGGGTGGCGGCGACGGGCTGAACGACTAGTGATGCCGGGTGGATGTCTTCACGCCGAATCGACACTCCTGCAAGGAACCAAGACAATGCCGAAGCTCAAGAACGCCGACCTGCCCAGCGATCCGCATGACTTCACCGCCCAGGACTGGCTCCACCTGTTCGAGGACCGTGGCCTCTTTCACGCCATGGTCATCACGCAGGAGCAGAACCCCACCAACGTCTTCAGCATCCACCAGGGTCTGCAGCTCACCGGGGACCTCGTCCTCCCGGACCCGCTCCATCCGGACAACCACGCGACGTTCCAGTGGCTCGTCCCGAACATCACCGCCCAGCTCCACACGGTGGAGACCTTCTTCCAGACGGTGCACACCTACCACTCGCAGGGCTACGACGTGGAGAAGGCGGACATCGGCATCCCCGGCATCTTCAGCGTCAACTTCCAGCACGAGCACCAGTACTCGAATGACCAGTCGTTCTCGGAGACGGACTACTACGTCACGAGCATGTACCGCGTCCCCAAGCTGCAGATCGGCTTCAGCGACGGCGCGATGACGCTGACGGCGGACTTCCTCCAGGCGCTGGCGCAGGCGGTGGAGCCTGGCGTCAACGACCCCCGCAGCTACGACAACCTCACGAAGGTGTTGAACGCGTGGGGCCACTACTACGTGAAGCAACTGGACCTGGGGGGCCTCCTGTACGGCACGGACACCCGGAAGATCACCAGCATGAGCCAGGGGAGCAGCTTCTCGGACAGCGTCTCCGCGGGCTTCCAGGCCAACCTGGAGCTGGAGGACGTGCCCATCTCCGGTGGCGGCAGCGGCGGCCACGGCCACGGCTCATCCTCGAACGACAGCTCCACGCAGGCGGACCAGAACGTCACCATCAATGTCATTGGCGGTGATGGCTCGTTGGTGGGCAAGTACCCGGCCTGGGCCGCGTCCTTGAATGGCAACTACGTGAGCTGGCACATCATCGATACCCTCGTGCTGGAGCCGGTCATCAACCTCATCCCCGACCAGGCCCTGCGCTACAAGGTGGCGAACACCATCACCGCCAGATACGGCGTCACGCCGTACACGCAGGCCATCTCCAACGCGGAGCAGGGCGACCTGAACGACTGACGGCTCCCCGGGGGCGCACGCCTGTGCGCCCCCTCTGCCTCCTGCCCTGGTGACGACCGCCATGAAGTACGATACCGAGCACCTGCTGATGCCTGTCTCCCCGGACGCGTTCCTGAGAACGTACTTCGAGCGGGAGCGCCTGCTGATCCGCCGGGGAGACGCGGGATACTACTCAGACCTCTTCACCCTCGAGGAGATGCTGTCGTTCCTGCAGAAGGAGAACAACGTCTATCCCAACGTGCGGATGGTGAAGGAGGGGCGTGAGACGGCGTATAGCGAGTTCTCGTCGTCCCTGTCCTACAAGGAGGCGCGGGTCAACTTCAACCATGTGATCAACCGGGAGCGCGTGTCCCGCCTGTTCCTGGAACAGGGTCACTCGGTGATTGTCTACCAGGCGCAGACGGCCTTGGAGCCCCTCCGGAGGTTCTGCGACACGCTGGAGCGGGAGTGGCGGGTGCGGGTGCAGGCGAACCTGTACATGACGCCCGCGGGCAGCCAGGGTTTCACGCTCCACTACGACACGCATGATGCCTTCATCCTCCAGCTCGAGGGAGAGAAGCGCTGGCGGTTGTATGACAAGCCCATCCACCTGCCCTATGACGGCGAGCCGATGCAGAACCCGGAGCAGCACAGGCCCTCGCTGACCTGTGTGTTCGACGAGGTGCTGCGCAAGGGCGACCTGCTGTACGTGCCCCGGGGGCATTTCCACGACGTGACGGCCACGGACGTGCACTCCCTGCACGTGACGGTGGGCCTCCTGACCAGCCCCTGGCAGGCGCTGTTCCGGCGGGTGGCGGAGGGGCTCGAGAAGGAGGACTTCATGCGCAACACCGTCCCGCTGGCGGTCTGGCAGCAGGGGGAACTGGCGGCGTTCAAGGACCAACTGAAGGCCGCGGTGATGGCGGGGATGGACGCGAAGCTGGAGGGGCTGCTGGACGAGTACCTGGGCCGGCACGCGAACGGAAATGCTTCCGCCGGCATCCACAGGCTGGCGCGCTCCTTCGCGGAGCTGGAAAAGCCCAGGCTCCGGGCAGTCGCGTCCGGGGGAGGGTGACATGGAACGCGTCCCCGTCCCCACCCGCCTGTACGTCCAGGAGGGACAGGCCATGGTCCAGACCACGGAGCTGCCTGCCTCGGTCTACGCCGCGCCCTTCTTGTCGGACGGCCTGCGCCAGGCCTTGTCGGAAGGGGAGGGACGGCGCTCGTCCTCGTGTCCGGTGACGGACCTGCCGGAGGAGGGGCCCCTGCCGGTAGGCCTCCTCTTCCACGTCTCGCGGTGCGGGAGCTCGTTGGTGACCGGGATGTTGGGGACGCTCCCAGGCGTGCGGGGCGTGAGCGAACCGGAGGCGCTGTCGCTCTACCTTCTCCACTGCGCCCAGGGCGCCTGCGTCTTCGACGCGGAGGCGTTCCGGCGATTGATCAAGGCCTTCGGGCGAGGGGTCGGGCCTGGCGGCCGGTATGTGATCAAGTTCTCCTCGTGGAACCTGCTGTTCCTGGACTGGATCCGCGACGCGCTGCCGGACGTGCCCTGGGTGTTCCTGACGCGGGACGCGACGGAGGTGATGGCCTCCAATTTCAGGAGCCCTTCCGCGCCGTTGCGGTGGTACCGGAGCCGGGAGCCGTGGTTCAAGGCGTGTTTCCCGGATTGGCCCGGCGAGGCTCGGGACACGCCTGAAGCGTTCTTCGCGGGGTGTCTGGCGCACTACGCGCGGAAGGCGGGGGAGCACCAGGGGCCTCTGTGTCTGAGGGCGGACTACGCCCGCCTGCCCGGCCTGGTTCACGAACAAATCCTTCCGCACTTCGGGTTGGAGGCGGATGCGAAGCAGCGCGCGCGGATGGAGGAGAAGAGCCGTTACCGGTCGAAGGGAAACACGCAGGAGGTCTTCGTGCCGGACGGGGAGCAGAAGCGCGCGGAGGCGACGGAGGCCATCCGGGCGGCCGTGAAGGTCGCGGCTGCTTCCGACACCACCTCTCGGACGCAGCTCCTCGTGGCGCTCGCCCCGTAGCTTTCCCCGGACGCGAGTTGGCACGGCGTTTGGAATAGGGCAGGGCCGTGATGGAACCCCACCTCGACCTCCCCACGCCCTCCGAAGAGTTGCTGGCCCGCTACAACGTCGCCGGCCCTCGCTACACCAGCTATCCCACCGCCCCCGAGTGGCGCGGCGACTTTGGCCCCGACGCCCTCGCGGAGCGCCTCACCCTGGCCAGCGCGCGGGAGGCCACCCAGCCCTTGTCCCTCTACGTCCATCTGCCCTTCTGCCGCAGCCTCTGCTGGTACTGCGGCTGCAACGTCGTCATCAGCCAGGACCCGGGCGCGGCGGACCGGTACATCGACCACCTCGTCATGGAGATGGACCTCGTCGCGCGGCGGCTGGGCGCGCGGCGGACGCTGTCGCAGATCCACTGGGGCGGCGGGACGCCCACCTTCCTCACCGAGGCGCAGTTGGAGCGGCTGTGGACGGAGCTCACCCGCCGCTTCACGCCGCTGCCGGACGCGGAGGTGGCCATCGAGGTCCACCCCGCGCTGACCACGCCGGGCCAGTTGTCGCTGCTGCGCCAACTGGGCTTCAACCGCGTGTCCATGGGGCTCCAGGACTTCGACCCCCAGGTGCAGCGGACGACGAACCGCCTCCAGACGCCGGAGCAGACGCGCGCGCTGCTGGAGCAGGCTCGCGGGCTGGGCTTCACCGGCGTGAACTTCGACCTCATCTACGGCCTGCCCCACCAGGACGCGGCGAGCTGGGCCCGCACGCTGGAGACGGTGCGGGAGATGCGGCCGGACCGGCTCGCCGTCTACTCCTTCGCCTTCATGCCGGACGTCCTGAAGCACCAGAAGCGCATGCCCGCGGAGGCCATTCCCGGGGCACGCACCAAGCTGGAGCTGTTCCGCGCCGCCTGCGAGGCCTTCGTGACGGCGGGCTACCGGCCCATCGGCATGGACCACTTCGCGGTGCCCGAGGACGAGCTGGCGCGCGCGCAGGCCGAGCGCCGCCTGGGCCGCAACTTCCAGGGCTACACGGTGAAGGCCGCGTCGGACGTGGTGGCGCTGGGCAGCACCGGCATCAGCGACGTGGGCGGGGCATACGCCCAGAACGTGCGGCCGCTGTCGTCCTACTACGCACGGGTGGCCGAGGGGCGCCTGGCCACCGAGCGAGGCGTCGTCCTCACCGAGGATGATCAGCGCCGCCGCGCCGTCATCACCCAACTGATGTGCAACTTCTGGACGGACCTCGGCGCCGACGGTGGGACGTACTTCGCCCCAGAGCTGGAGCGGCTGCGCGCCTTCGAGGCCGACGGGCTCCTGGTCCGCGACGGGACGCAGTTGGAACTCACGGCGCTCGGCCGCCTCTTCGTGCGCAACGTGGCGATGGTGTTCGACGCCTATCTCGCCAGGGCCGCGAAACCCCGCTTCTCCCGGACGGTCTGAAACTCGCGGCGCGGGGGCCGGTTGGGCCTCAAACCGCCGCGCTGGAGCGCAGAAACTGCGCGGGCCCCCCATGGCGCCGCGCAGGGCTTGCGCGGACGCAAGCGAGCATCCGAGGCAGGGGGAACGGCTGGGGGATTGCAATGACGCCTGGGCGTCATGACCAGCCTAGAACTCGCGCGGTGGCAGTTCGGAATCACCACGGTCTATCACTTCATCTTCGTCCCCCTCACCATCGGGCTCGCACCGCTCGTGGCGCTGCTCCAGACACTCTGGGTGGTGACCCGGAAGCCGGGGTGGCTCCGGCTGACGCGGCTGTTCGGCAAGCTCTTCCTGATCAACTTCGCGCTCGGCGTGGTGACGGGCATCGTCCAGGAGTTCCAGTTTGGAATGAACTGGAGCGAGTACGCGCGCTTCGTGGGGGACGTGTTCGGCGCTCCGCTCGCGATGGAGGCGCTGGCGGCCTTCTTCATCGAATCCACGTTCCTGGGGCTCTGGATCTTCGGCTGGAAGCAGCTCCCGCGCGCGCTGCACCTCGCCTCCATCTGGCTGGTGGCGTTCGCCGTGAACCTGTCGGCCTACTTCATCCTCGCGGCCAACTCCTTCATGCAGCACCCCGTCGGGGCGCGGTTCAATCCCGCCACGGGACGCGCGGAGATGACGGACATCCTGGCGGTGTTGACCAACAACACGGTGCTGGTGGCCTTCCCCCACACGGTGACGTCCGCCTTCCTGGTCGCGGGCACCTTCGTGGCGGGCGTCTGCGGCTGGCTGATGGTGCGCTCGAGCCAGTCGGGTGAATCGGTGGCGGCCCAGACCTTCCGCAGCGGGCTCAGGCTCGGCCTGGTCACCGTCGTGGTGTCCGGCATCGGCGTGGCGGTGAGCGGGGATGCCCAGGCGAAGCTGATGTTCGAGCAGCAGCCCATGAAGATGGCCGCGGCCGAAGCGCTCTGCGACGGACGCGCCGGGGCGCCCTTCTCGCTGCTCGCGGTGGGAGACCTGACCAACGACTGCCGGGGTGTGCGCCACCTGCTGGAGATTCCCGGCCTCACGTCCTACCTCGCGCGCGCGGACTTCCAGGCGCCGCTCGAGGGCGTCAATGATGTCCAGAAGCGCTACGAGGACCTCTACGGGGCGGGGCCGGACTACGCGCCCAACCTCGCCGTCACCTACTGGTCCTTCCGCTTGATGATCGGCCTGGGCGTGGGGAGCGCTGCGCTGGCGCTGGTCGGGTTCTGGCTCACGCGCGGAGGCGCGGCGAGCAACTCGGAGCGGTTCGCGCGGCTCAGCCTCGCGGCGCTGCCCACTCCATTCCTCGCGTGTTCCTTCGGTTGGATCTTCACGGAGATGGGACGGCAGCCCTGGCTGGTGGCGCCCAACCCCACCGGGGTGGACGCGCTCCGCCTGCTGACGGCCAGCGGCGTGTCCACCGCCGTTTCCCCTGCCATGGTCTGGACGACGCTGATTGGCTTCACCTGCGTCTACGGCGCGCTGGCGGCGGTCTGGTTCTACCTGATGCGGCACTTCGTCCGTGCGAGCCTGAAACATCCGGCGACCCTCGCGAGCGAGGACAGCCACCCCGAGACCGCGCCGCTGTCGTTTGGTTATTGAGTTCCCGGCCCTCTTTCCTGGCATCGATAAATCATCATGGAACTGAATACACTCTGGTTCTGTCTCATCGCTGTCCTCTGGACGGGCTACCTCGTGCTCGAAGGTTTTGATTTCGGCGTGGGGATGTGGCTCTCCGTCCTGGGCAAGACCCCGGCCGAGCGCCGCGCGGTGCTGCGCACGATTGGCCCGGTCTGGGATGGCAATGAGGTGTGGCTGCTCACCGCCGGGGGCGCGACGTTCGCGGCCTTCCCGGAGTGGTATGCGACGCTCTTCTCCGGCTTCTACCTGCCGCTCTTCCTGATCCTCGTCGCGTTGATCGTCCGCGGCGTCGGGCTCGAGTTCCGCTCCAAGCTGGACAGCCCCACGTGGCAGCGCCGCTGGGAGCAGGCGATCCAGGTGGGGTCGTGGATCCCCGCACTGCTCTGGGGCGTCGCCTTCGCGAACATCGTGCGCGGGGTTCCGCTCGACGCGAATCACCAGTTCACCGGGACGTTCCTCGGCCTCCTCTCCCCGTTCGCGCTGCTCGGCGGCCTGGCCACCACCTTGCTCTTCCTCAGCCACGGCGCGGTCTTCATCGCGCTGAAGACCCAGGGTGAGCTGCGGGCGCGGGCGCTCGGCTGGGCCCGGCGGATGGCGCTGCCCACGCTCGCGGTCAGCGGTGCCTTCGGGCTGTGGACGCAGGTGAGTTACTCGGTGGCCTGGACGTGGCCGGTGCTGGGGTTCGTGGCCCTGGCGCTGGGGGCGGCGTCGCTGAGCGTCTGGCGGGAGCGGGAGGGCTGGTCCTTCACCTTCAGTTGTCTGGCCATCGCGGGCGTGGTCGTGCTGCTCTTCGGCTCGCTCTTCCCGGACGTGATGCCCGCGCTCGAACCGGCGCACTCGCTCACGGTCCAGAACGCCTCGAGCACCCCCTACACGCTGCGGATCATGACCTACGTCGCCGTCGCGCTGGTGCCGTTCGTGCTGGCCTACCAGGGGTGGACCTACTGGGTCTTCCGCCAGCGCGTCACCGTCGACGAGCTCAACCCGGCGCTGGGGGAGGGCTGACCGTCCGATGAAGCCGCTCGACCCGAAGCTCCTGCGGCACGCGAGCGCCGCGCGGCGCTATGTGCTGCTCACCGCGGGCCTGGGGCTCGGGATGGTCGCGCTCACGGTCCTGCAAGCGCGGGGGCTGGCGGGGCTGCTGGGGCATGCGCGCGAGGTGGCCGGGGACCATGGGCGGCTCCTGCTCTGGCTCGCCGGTGTGTGGCTGCTGCGCGCGGCCCTGGCGGGGCTCCAGGAGTGGGCGGGGAAGCGGAGCGCGCACCGGGTCATCGCGCAGTTGCGGGAAGGCCTGCTCACACGGCTGGCGTCCGGATCGACGGGGGAGCGCGCCCCGGCGGGCGGGGTGGCGCAGGTGGAGCTCGCGACCCGCGGACTGGACGCGCTGCAGCCCTATCTCGAAGGGTACGTGCCGCAGTTGCTGCTCACGGCGCTGGCGACCCCGGCCCTGCTCGTCTGCGTGTGGCGCGAGGATCCGGTCTCCGCGGTCTTGATGGCGGGCTCGCTGCCGCTCATCCCGCTCTTCATGGTCCTGGTGGGCCGCTTCACGCGCGAGGCCACGGTGCGGCAGCTCGCGAGCATGCAGCAGTTGAGCGCGCGGGTGCTGGACCTCATCACCGGGCTCGCCACGCTCCGGGCGCTCGGCCGGCAGCGCGGCGTCGCGGACCAGGTCCTGCGGCTGAGCGAGGCGCACGCGCGCACCACGCTCCGGGCGCTGCGGCGGGCCTTCCTCTCCAGCTTCGTGCTGGAGCTGATCGCCACGCTCTCCATCGCCAGCGTGGCGGTGGGGATTGGCCTGCGGCTGCTCGAAGGGGCGATATCGCTGGAGACGGGCCTCTTCGTGCTGCTGATCGCGCCAGAGGTCTATGCGCCGCTGCGCCAGGTGGGCGCGCTCTTCCACGCGTCCGCGGAGGGCGCCGAGGCGGCGGCGCAGGCCATCGCGCGGCTCGAAGCCCCCCAGCCCGCGCGCGGCACGCTCGCCGCGCCACCGCTCACCTCCGGGGCGCTGGAGCTGCGGGACGTCTCGGTCGCCACGCGCGACGCCGGGTGCAGCGCACCGGAGGGGCTCTCGTTCGTGCTGCCGTTGGGGCAGGGGCGCATCCTCGGGTTGCGAGGGGAGAGCGGCGCGGGCAAGAGCACGGCGGTGGCGGTGGCGCTCGGGCTCCTGCCGCCCACGCGCGGTGGAGTCTTCCTGCGGCCTGAAGGCGCGGCGCCGCTCGCGCTCGGGTCGCTCGACCTGACGACGTACTGGTCCCAGCTCGCGTGGCTGCCCCAGCGGCTCCACCTGGAGCCAGGCACGGTGCGCGAGAGCGTCTGTCGAGGTCGCGTGATTCCGGCCTCCGCCCTGGCAGCCGCCGCGGAGGCCACCGGCTTCGATGCCGTCGTCGCGCGGCTGCCCGAAGGCTGGGACACGCGGTTGGGGCGGGACGGGCAGGGCCTCTCGCTGGGACAGCGGCAGCGGCTCGCGCTCACCCGGATCCTCGCGGGCGACGAGCGGCTGCTGCTCCTCGACGAGCCCACGGCGCATCTCGACGAAGTCTCCGAGCAGCGCGTGCTCGAAGCGCTGAAGGAGCGCGCACGGCAGGGGACAACGCTGCTCGTGGTCAGCCACCGCGCGCGGACGCTGGCCATCGCGGACGAAGTCGTCACGCTCCACTCGACCGGGGCATCCCTGGACACCCTCGCGGAGGCCGCATGAGCCCCCATCCCTTGCGTCAGGTGCTGCCGGGGCTCGGGCTGCGTCCCCGCACGGTGGCCTTCGCGGTCGCGCTCGGGACGGGCGCGCTCTTCGCCTCGACGGCGCTGGGGGCGTTGTCCGCGTGGCTGATCGCGCGTGCGGCCGAGATGCCGCCCGTGCTCGACCTCACGCTTGCCATCGTCGGCGTGCGGGCCCTGGGGCTCTCTCGCGCGGGCCTCCGCTATGCCCACCGGCTCGTCGCGCACGAGCTGGCCCTGGGGGGCGTGGCGCGGCTGAGGGCCCGGCTCGTGGACGCGCTCGCGCGGGGGCCGCTCCCCCGGGTCCTCGGCCTCAAGCGCGGAGACCTCGTCGCGAGGCTCGGCGGTGACGTGGATGCGGTGGGCGAGGCGGTCATCCGCTCGCTCGTGCCCATGGCCATCGCGGCCGGTGTCGGCGTGGGCAGCGTCGCGCTGCTCGCCTTCTTCCTGCCTGTGGCGGCAGGGGCCCTGGCCGTGAGTCTGGCCGTCGCGGGGGGCGTGGCGCCCTGGATGAATGCGCGCGCGCTGGCCCTCGCGGAGAAGGCGTCGTCGGCCACCCGGTCGCGGCAGTTGGCCACCGCCCTGGAGCTGCTCGAAGGCGCGGCGGAGTGGAGGGTGTCGGGACGAGCGCCGGTCCTGCTGGGAGCCTTGCGCGAGGACGACCTTCGTCTGGAGCGCCTCTCCGCGCGAGCCGCTCGCTGGACCGCCGCCGCGACCTTCCTGCTGCATGGCGCGTGGAGCGCGAGCGTGGGGGCGGCGCTCGTCCTCGGCTTCGCGGCGCTCGGACGCGGAGCGCTCTCCCAGGTGGAGCTCTGTGTCGTCGTGCTCGTGCCGCTCGGTGCGTTCGAGGCCCTCCAGTCCATGCCCGCGGCGCTGACCCAGTTGCTGCGCTCGACCGAGGCGGCCCGGCGGCTGCTGCCCTTCCTCGAGGCGCCCGAGGCGGAGGCTCCGGCCGCCGCGCTCCCAGCTCCCGCGCCGGCCGGCCCCCTGCGCGCGGAGGGACTCGCGTGTGGCTGGCCCCATCGAAGCGCCGCGATCTCGGGCATCGACCTCACCGTGCGGCGGGGCAGGTCGCTCGCCCTCACCGGGCCCAGCGGGAGCGGGAAGACGACGCTGCTGCTCAGCCTGGCGGGGCACCTCCCTCCGAAGGAGGGGACGGTGAAGCTGGGCGAGGTCCCGCTCGAAGACGTGAGCGAGCAGCGTCGGGTGGAGCTGCTGCACTACTGCGCCGAGGATGCGCACCTGTTCGACACCACCCTGCGAGAGAACCTCCGGGTCGTGCGCGCGACGCTCACCGACGACGAGGCCATCGCGGCGCTGCGCAAGGCGGGCCTGGGGGACTGGTACGCGCGGCAGCCGCAGGGGCTCGACACGCCCCTGGGCCGCGGGGGCGAAGCCATCTCTGGAGGCGAGCGGCGGCGCGTCCTCCTCGCGCGCGCCTGGCTCTCGGAGGCCCCCTGGCTCCTGCTCGATGAGCCCACCGAGCATCTCGACCCGCGCACCGCGGCCCGCGTGATGCGAGACCTCGACGGGATGAAGGCGCACGGGCGCGGCCTGGTGGTCGTCACGCATGACGCGGACGTGGCGCGCGCGCTGGACAGCGTCCACGCGCTCGCGCCGGCCTGACGCCCGTGCTCCCTCACTCCGGTCCGCGTCCTCAGCGCTTGGGCGACGTCGCGGAGGCGGGCACCGGCACCGTCATCAGGTTCTTCGCATCGGCGGGGTCGAGGAACTCCGTCTTCCCGTCCTCGCTGTTGATGACGCCCACCGTGAGGTACGTGTCGGTGAACTGCACGAGCAGGAAGGTGTGCATGTCGGAGGAGCCGCTCAGGAACACGGGGATGTTCGTCCCTGGCACCTGGGTCCTGAAGCCATGCCGCTCATGGATGTGACCGGCGAAGACGGCCACCACGTTCTGGTTGGCGATGGCCTTCAGGAACGCCGGGTCGTCCTGCTTCATGTGATCCCCGTAGTCATGCAGGTTGAGGACGATCTTGCGGCCCGCGGCGGTGGCGGCGGCCAGGTCCTTCTTCAGCCAGTCGATGGACGGGGAGACGTCGATGGCCTTCGCCGAGTAGGTCGGGTAGTTGTGGAGCTGCACGAAGTGATAGCTCCCCTGGTTCCACGAGTACGCGAGGCTCTGCTTGTCGAAGCTCTGGATGAGGGAGGCCGGGAAGTTGGGCACCTTGTCGCAGTGGATCATCGTCTTGATGAAGTCCCGTGCGTTGGCCGCCGCGCCGTTTTCCCCGAGCGTCAGGTAGTAGAGCGGCTCGCGCCACCAGCCGTCCCCCAGGTTGTTGGCGTAGTCGTGATTGCCCAGGCCGACGAAGAGCGGCCAGCGCAGGGTGCCCGGCAGCGTGTAGTAGCGCTCGAAGAGTTCCACCTGCCAGTCCTGCCAGAACGCCGTCAGGTCCCCGTTGATGATGACGCCCAGGGGCTTCTGGATGGGCGCGCCGCCCCCCTGGATGTCCGGCCTGGAGGGCCACGCTCCGGGGGCGCCCGGCTGGAGCGGATTGGACGCGCGTTGGATGTCATTCATCGCCCGGACCTGGTCGCGGTTGGCGCGCTTGGAGTTGCGCTTCGTGCAATCCTTGTCGCCGTCACAGGGCGGCGAGTCCTCCCACCAGGGGAGCTGGGGGTCGGAGGCGATGATCATCGTGAAGGCGTTGAGGTCCGACACTGGCGGCACCGTCTTGGTGAAGCTCGGCGTCGCGCAGGTCGGGGGGACCGTCCCCGCGCCCCGGCCATAGGAGTCCTTCGGGATGATGTGCGGGTCCTTGCGGCACAGCGCGCCGTCGTCCTTGTAGCCGTCGGGGCAGTCGGCCCAGCAGACCGGTCCCACTCCCGTGAAGTCTTCCTTGCACCGCTCGTAACAGAGTCCGGCCTGGTAGAGCTTCCCGCGGTTGCAGGTCGTCTCCACGTTGCGAGGCTCTTCTTCCGCGCCGGAGCGGACTGGCACCCCCACGCACAGCATCGCGAGCAGCAGCCACTCGATCTTCATGTTGCGTCCCCCTCAAGGGGCCCCGTGCACCGGGACCCGGATGGGACGCCGGCAAAGCAAGGCGGGCGCCAACCCGCGGCTCAGGGCGGTCCAGGGTGTTTCATCGGGCCGGTGCCGCGCGCCGCGCTCCCGCTGCGTACGCCCTGAACGCGACACGCGTCGCATCCGCACGCAGTCGCGCTGGCGGTCAGCCAGCCGGGGGCAGGTCCAGCGGCAGCACCGTGGTGAAGGTGGCGCCTCCGCCCTCCGTGGGCTCCAGGTGGATGCTCCCCCCGTGGGCCTCCGCGATGTGGCGGGCCATCCACAGGCCCAGCCCGAAGCCGCCGTGGTGGTTCGCGGGGACCGCGCGCTCGAAGCGCCCGAAGACGCGCTCCTGGTCCTCCTGTCCGACCCCTTCGCCATGGTCCCGGACCGCGAGGCTCACCCGTCCCGGCGCGCTCGCCACGCGGACCTCCACGGGCCTGCCCGTCCCGAACTTGAGCGCGTTGTCCACGAGGCTGTCGAGCAACTGATCCAACCGCGCGCGGTCGTAGTGCCCCACCACCGGCAGGGGCGCGTCCAGCGTCAGGACGCAGTCCGCGCGAAGGGCCTTCTCCCGCGACCGCTCCACCACGGCGGCCGCGAGCTGCGCCAGGTCGACCTCCTCGCGTGACAGGTCCAGCGGCCCGGTGACGAACTCCGACACGTCCACCAACTGCTCCACCAGGCGCGCCAGGCGCTGGAGGTGCTTCTCCGTCGTGCGCGCCTTGAGCCGCGTGGTCTCCGGCGTCACGTTCGCGGCCGGGACGTCCAGGCTGCGCACCAGGGACTGGATGTTGAGCGACAGGGCGCTCACGGGCGTGCGCAGCTCATGGCTGACCAGCCGCAGGAACTCGTCCCGCGTCCGCACGGACTCGCGCAGCGCGTCCCGCTCCACCTCGTTGCGGACCACCTCCCGGCGCACGCGGGCCATCTCCAACTGGGTGCGCACCCGCCCCAGCAGCTCGCGCGCGGAGAAGGGCTTCACCAGGTAGTCATCCGCGCCGCTCTCCAGGCCCTCCACCGTGGCCTCGTCGCCCGCTCGCGCGGACAGCAGGATGATGGGGATGGCGCGCGTGCGCTCGTCGGCGCGCAGCGCGCGCACCAGCCCGAAGCCATCCAGCACCGGCATCATCACGTCGGAGAGGATGAGGTCCGGCGGCCGGACGCGCGCCTGCTCCAGCGCGTCCTGTCCGTGGCGGGCGGTCTCCACGTGGGGGAAGCCGTGCTTGAGCAGCCCCGTGACGTAGGTGCGCAGGTCGGCGTTGTCGTCCACGAGGAGGATGCGGGAGCGCGCGAGCTCCGGGGGAACCTCCGGCGCCAGCGCCCCGGACTCGGGCGCGGCCACGGCGTCCGTGGCGATGACGTCCGTGGACCAGCGGCGCGCCTCCTCGACGAAGGGCGTGGCGCCCGAGTGCACCGGAGGGGGCCGGGACGTGTGCTCCACGCGCTCCAGCGGCAGGTGGGCCGTCCCCCGGGGCAGCCGTACGGTGAAGGTGGTGCCCGCTCCCAGTTGGCTCGCCACCGCGACGCCGCCCCCGTGCAGCTTCACCAGCTCCTGCACCAGCGCCAGGCCGATGCCCGTCCCCTCGTGGCTGCGGCCCTGGGTGACGCGCACGCGGTAGAAGCGCTCGAAGACTCGCGGGAGCTCCTCCTCGGGAATGCCCACGCCCGTGTCCTCGACGCGCAACACGGCCTGCGCGTCCTCCCACCGCAGGCTCACGCGGATCTCCCAGCGGTAGGTGTACTTCACCGCGTTGGAGAGCAGGTTGAGGACGACCTTCTCCCACAGCTCCGGGTCCACGTAGAGGGGCTCGGGCAGGGGCGGGCAGTCCACCTCCAGCCGCAGGCCCGCGCTCTCCACCGCGGACTGGAAGGCGCTCGCGAGGCTCGTGGTGAAGGCGGACAGGTCCACGGGCACGTAGCGGGCCTGGGCCCGGCCCGCCTCCATCCGGGAGAAGTCGAGCAGCGTGTTGACCATCTTGTAGAGCCGCAAGGCATTGCGGCGCACGAGCTCGAGCGGCTCCCCCTCCAGCGCCTTCGCCGGCCTCGCCAGCGCGTCCTCCACGGGGCCGAGGATGAGCGTGAGCGGCGTGCGGAACTCGTGGCTCACGTTGCTGAAGAACGCCGTCTTGGCCGCGTCCAGCCGGGCCAGCTCCTCGGCCCGTTGCTTCTCCTGCTCGTAGGCGCGGGCGCTGGAGATGCTGGCGGCCAACTGCCGCGCCAGGAGCTGGAGGAAGCCCCGGTACTCGTCGTCCAGCACGCGCAGCGGGCTCAGGCCCGCCACGAGCACGGCCATGTTGTCGGTCTCCGCGCCCATGGGCACCGGGAGGAGCAGGGCGCGCGTCGTGGGCTCGGGCCAGGGGCCGCCGGGGAGGGGACCGAAGCGCTGGGCCAGGTCCTCCAGCAACAGCTCCTGCCGCGTCTCCGTGACGCTCGCGAGCGGCCAGGAGGACGTGGCGCCCGCCGCCAGCGTCACGGGCGCGGCGGCCGTCCCGCGCTCCAGGCCCGCGCAGCAGACCAGGCGCGCCTGATCCGCCTTCACCAGGTAGAGCAGCGCGAAGGGCACGTCGTGCGCCGCCTGCGCGAGGACGTCCTCCAGCGAGCGGAAGATGCCCTCCACGGTCTTGTCGAGCGCCGTGCGGATGGACAGCTCGCGGAGGATGGCCAGCCGGCGGTCTCCCACCACCTGCCGCGTCGTCTCGCTCGCGATGGCGAACATGCCGGCGATCTCTCCCGACTCGCCGATGGTCGGGTTGTAGGACCAGGTGAAGTAGGACTCCTCCCGGAGGCCGCCAGGGCGGCGCGCGAAGTTGACGTTCCCGTCCTCGATGTAGATGGGCTCGCCCGTGTCCTGGGCGCGCTGGATCAACGGGCCCAACTGCCCCCACTCCTCGACGAGCGCCTCGCTGCCGCGCGCGCCCATCGTCCGCGGATGCTTCGCCCCCAGGATGGGCCGGAACGGGTCGTTGTAGAGCATCCGCAGCTCGGGGCCCCAGAAGAGGATGATGGGGTAGGGCGAGCGCAGCATCGTGCTGACGGAGGTCCGCAGGGACTGGGGCCACTGCTGCAACGGGCCCAGCGAGTTCGTGGACCAGTCATGCGCCCGCATCATGGCGCCCATGTCGCCGCCCTGCTGGATGAAGGGCTCCTCCTTGGCCGGGAGCGCCGACGGCGTGGACCGCTGCGGTTCAACGCTCGGGGCCGGCGCGGCGAGGGCCCCGGACCCCGGTTCGCGCGGAAGGGTGAAGTGGAAGGTGGTGCCCTGGCCGGGCTCGCTCTCCACCCAGATGTGCCCGCCGTGGCTCTCCACGATGCCCTTCGTGATGGAGAGGCCCAGGCCATGTCCGTCGCGCCGCCGCTGCGACGCGTGCCAGTAGCGGTCGAAGAGGTGCGGCCGCACGCTGGCGGGGATGCCCGGCCCGGTGTCCGCCACGCTGAAGCGCAGCGCGTCCGTGCCGGGCTCGCTCCCCACCCGCAGGTGGAGGCTGCCGCCAGCGGGGGTGAACGTCAGCGCGTTGGACAGGAGGTTCCCGAGCGCTTGAAGCAGACGCTCCCTGTCGCACCACAGGGTGAGCCCGGGCTCCTGCTCCACGACGAACCGCAGGCCCTTCTCCGCCGCCTGGGGCTCGAAGAGCTCCCGGGCGTCGCGGAGCAGCTCCGCCACCGACTGCGGGCGGACTTCGATGGCGAGCGTCCCCGTGTCGATGCTCGCCAGGTCGAGCAGGTCCTCGATGAGCCGGTTCATCCGGTCCACGGAGCGGCGGATGGCGTCGGCCTGCTTGCGCGCGCGGGCGGTCGCCTCGGATTCGGGCGGCAGCCGCTGGAGCAGCTCCGTCGCGGCGCGGATGGCGGTCAGGGGCGAGCGCAGGTCGTGACTGACGACGGCGAGCGTCTCCTCGCGCATGCGCGTGGCGCGGCGGGAGGCCTCGAGCAGCCGCTGGGTCTCCGCCGCGTGCGCGCGCTCCGCGGCCAGGGCCTCCTGCCTCAGCCGCGCGACCGCGAGCTGGGCGTTGATGCGCGCGATGAGCTCGTTCGCGGAGAAGGGCTTGACGAGGTAGTCGTCCGCGCCGCTGTCGAGCCCCGCGATGGTGGCCTCCTCCCCCGCGCGCGCGGACAGCAGGATGATGGGGATGGCGCGCGTGCGCTCGTCCGTGCGCAGGGCCTGGACCAGTTGCAGGCCATTCACCCCCGGCATCATCACGTCGGAGAGGATGAGGTCGGGAGCCTGCGCGCGCGCGGCGGCGAGCGCCGCGCTGCCTTCGTTCACCGCCTCCACGCTCCATCGGGGTTCCAGGAGCCGCGTGAGGTAGGCGCGCATGTCCGCGTTGTCGTCCACCACCAGGATGCGGGCGTCCGCGCGGTCGGTGCGCCGCGGCGCCGCGGTCGCGGGTCCGCTCCACTGGGAGATCTCCGCGAGGAACGCGCCGGGGCCGATGCCGGTGGCCGGGAGCGCCGGCGCCAACGTGTCAGGCTTCCGGGGCAGGTGCGCGGAGCCGGTGGGCAGCAGCACGCGGAACGTGCTCCCCTGGCCCGGCGCGCTGGTCACCGTCACGCGTCCGCCGTGCAGGTGCACCAGCTCCCGCACCAGCGACAGGCCAATGCCGGTGCCCTCGTGGCTGCGCCCCCGCGCGCCCTCCACGCGGTGGAAGCGCTCGAAGACGCGGGGCTGCTCCTCCTCCGGGATGCCAATGCCCGTGTCCTGGACGGTGAACTCCACCTGCTCGCCAAGCCACTTCAGCGCGAGGCGGATCTCTCCCTCGAAGGTGAACTTGAACGCGTTGGAGAGCAGGTTGAGGACGACCTTCTCCCACAGCGACGGGTCCACGTAGACGGGCTCGGGCAGCGCCGGGCAGTCCACGCGCAGCGCGAGCCCGGCGGCGGTGGCCGCGGCGGTGAAGTTGCTGGCGAGGTCCGCGGTGAGCGCGGAGAGGTCCGTGGGGACGAAGGACACCTGGGCGCGCCCCGCCTCCAGGCGGGCGAAGTCGAGCAGCGTGTTGACCAGCTTCTGCAGGCGCAGGCCGTTGCGGCGCACCACCTCCTGGCGCTCCCGCTGCGCCGGAGGCAGGGGCTGCCGGTCATCCGCGAGGCCGTCCTCGATGGGGCCCAGCATCAGGGTCAGCGGCGTGCGGAACTCGTGGCTCACGTTGCTGAAGAAGGCCGTCTTCGCGCGGTCGAGCTCCGCCAGGGCCTCCGCCCGCTGCTTCTCCTCTTCGTAGGCGCGGGCGTTGCCGAGCGCCGTCGCGAGGTGATCCGCCACCAGCCCCAGGAACCCGCGGTAGTCGTCGTCCGGGGCGCGCCTCGCGCTCACCCCCGCCACGAGGAAGCCATAGGGGCGCTCGGCGCCGGCCCGCGTGATGGGGAAGAGCCACGCCGTGCGGGGGGACTCCGGCCACTTCCCGCCGGGCAGGGGCCCGAAGCGCGCCTGCACGTCCGGGACGAACCTGGGCCCCTGGGCGTCGTTCGCCTCCGCGAAGGGCCACGCCGCGCCGGCCGTGTCCGCGCCGAAGAGCGCGGCGGGCGTGGCGGTGTCCTGCCCCCAGCCCGTCGTCGCCACCAGCTCCAGGCCCTGGTCCGCGTCCCCCTGGCGGTACAGCAGGGCGAAGGGGATGTCGAAGCCGTTGCTCTCCAGCGCGAGCGCCGCTTCGCGCCAGGCGTCCTGCTCCCGCTTCACCGTCCCCGTCCGCGCCGCCAGGTCCCGCAGCGTCCGCAGCCGCCGCTCGCCCAGCACCCGGCCGGTGGTCTCCGTGAGGGTGACGAGCACGCCCCCGACGCCGCCGGTCTCATCCCGGATGGGGCTGTAGGAATAGGTGAAGTAGCACTCCTCGAGGTAGCCGTTGCGGTCCAGGGGCAGCATCCAGTCCTCGGAGCCGACCGCCGTGCCCTGTCTGACGCCCTCGAACATCGGGCCGATGATGTGCCAGCTCTCCGCGAACGTGCTCTGCGCGCCGTGGCCCATGGCGGCCGGGTGCTTCGTCGCGCCCAGCACCGGCCGGTAGCCGTCGTTGTAGAACTGGACCAACTGGGGGCCCCACGCGACGTACATGGGGAAGCGCGACTCGAGCAGGATGCTCACCGCCGTGCGCAGGGACTGGGGCCATGTCCCGGGCGCTCCCACGGGAGTCCGCGTCCAGTCGATGGAGCGCATGAGCGCGCCCATCTCGCCTCCACCTTCGAGCACCGCTGCCGCCTCGCGGCGGTGAACGTCCGTCGTCGTGGGTTCGCTGGGGGCCGTCGTGCCCGTGCGGGTCGAGGAGCTCATCAAGAGCCTTCGCTAACACACGTGAAGCAGGGCCAGGCGGAGCCTGGGGTGCGAAGGTTGGCCCCTCGACGTGGGCCGGGATGGCGACCGTCTGGAACCCCTCATCGGAGCGGCCGCTCGCGTGCCCGTGCCCTGTCCTTGCGTGCCATCCACTCGCGTGCTAGTCACTGAGCCATATGGTTCAATATTCAAGTGCGGGCCTTGATGCTTCGTTCGCCGCGCTCTCCGACGCCACCCGACGCGGTGTCCTGGAGCAGCTCGGGCGCGCGGAGGCCTCCATCACGGACCTCGCCGAGAAGTTCAACATGACCCTCACGGGCATGAAGAAGCACGTCGGAGTCCTGGAGCGGGCCGGGCTCGTGATCACGGAGAAGGTCGGGCGCGTGCGGACCTGCAAGATCGGCCCGCGCCGACTGGAGGAAGAGATGGCCTGGCTCGAGAGCTACCGCCAGCTCTGGGACGCACGCTTCGACGCGTTGGACAAGGTCGTCGAGGAATTGAAACGCAAGGAGCAGGTCGATGGACGCAAGAAGAGAGAGTGAGCCCGCACCCATGAAGAACCGCACGACCGTGGAACGGAAGTCCGAGCGTGAGACCGTCGTCACGCGAACCTTCGATGCTCCGGCACGCATCGTGTTCGAGGCGTGGACAAAGCCCGAGCTGTTCAAGAAGTGGTGGGTGCCGAAGTCGATGGGAATGACCCTGGTCTCCTGCGAGATGGATGTTCGTACCGGGGGCACGTACCGTCTGGTGTTCGGCCAGGGGATGGCGTTCTTCGGTACGTACACCGAAGTGACACCGCACTCGCGCCTCGTCTGGACCAATGAGGAAGGCGGTGACAATGGGTCCGTCACCACGGTGACCTTCGAGGAGAAGGAGGGCCGGACGCTGCTGGTCGTGAGCGAGCTCTACGCCTCGAAGGAAGCGCTCGACGCTGCGGGCGGGGCGGCGGAGGCGCTGGTCGAGACGTTCCAGCAACTGGACGAGCTGCTCGTCACCCTGGGCGCGAGCGCAGGACGGGCATGACGTCCTCGCGAACCCCGGGCTGATGGACAGGTCCCGCGGACCGCTGTCGCGGCTCAGCCATACAGCTCGCTCAGCGGTCCCGGCGCGATGCGCGTGCTGCCCTCCTGCCCGAAGGTGTTGAAGTCCGCGTCTCCGAACGCGTGGCCGAGCGTGTTGAAGAGGTTGGAGACCTGCCGGTTCCGGGGCGCGTCGTACTTCGGGTACACGACCGTGCGCCCGTCGGTCTTCAGGCCCAGCGCGTTGCCGCCCACCACGAGCTTCGGCCACTCCCGCGAGGTGGAGTGGTGCTGCTCGCCGTTGTCGGACATGAAGACGATCGCCGTGTGATCCAGCATCGAGCCGCTCGCGCCGACCTCGGGCGTGGCGGCCAGCGTCCTCGCCAGGTTCGCCACCAACTGCACGTGGCGGCGGGTGACCTCGGCGACCTTCTCCCAGTTCTGCCCGGCATCCAGGCCGTGCTGCAAGCTGTGCCGCGGGACGTCGCTCACGTCCGGGCCGTAGGCCACGTCGAAGCCCGAGGTGCCCGTCGCCAGCACGACCGTGTTCGTCAGCCCGCCCAGGAGGGCCGCCGTGGCGATCTGGAACTGGGCCTCGAACCACTTCAGCGAGTCGGGCGGTGAGCCCGCGCCGGTGAGGAGCGGGTTGTCCTTCGGCGCCACCGGCAGGTAGGGCCGCACGCGGTCCGCCATGCCCGCGAGCTGATCCTCCCGCGTGCGCAGCGACTCGAGCGAGGAGACGTAGCGCTCCAGCTTCAGCCGCTCGTTGGAGTTGCCCCTGAACTCCGCCAGCGCCTTGCGCGAGTCGGTCAGCGCGAAGTCGAAGAGCATCTTGCGGTCGCGCCCGTTCGTCGAACCGCCGAGCAGCGAGCCGAAGGTGCTGTCGAACGCGAGCGACGGGTTGACGATGATGCCCGCGGGCTTGCGGGGGCCGAGCGCGCAGGTCTCGTACACGATCGACACGCGCGCGGAGCTGGTGCCCAGGCGCAGCACGTCGAACGGCGCACCCCGGCGCAGGCGAGGTGCGATCACCGCGTCGAAGGTCGCGCCCGCGCCGTTCACCGCGCAGCTCAGCCCGCCCGTCCCGCTGGAGTGCCCGCCGCCCGCGATGAGGTTCGAGAGCCCGAGCAGCACGGCGGAGCGGTTCACCAGGTCGAGGTTGCCCGAAGACGCCGCCAGCGGCCCGAGGCTGATCGCGCTGGCGAGGTTGTCGCCCTCACGCACCAGCGGCGTGTCCTTGTACGCGTCCCAGAAGAGGCGGTCGGAGGTGTTGGCGCGTCCCCCCAGCGCCGCGCGGGTGCCCGTGCTCAGGAGCGCGCGGGGGTAGACGCCATTGCACTCGAGGACCAGCACCAGGCGCGCCGGCAACGCCGACGACTGGGCGTAGACGTCGCGGAAGTAGGGCGCGAAGAGGCCGGCGGCCATGCCCTTCAGGACGGTTCGTCGCGAGAACATGGCAGTCACTCTCCAGCCTGCGGCACACGCCGCGTCTTCCAGGTGTCGCTGGTCATCAGCGTGGTCAGCATCTTGGAGAACGAGCCGTTGTTCTGATCATAGGCCTGCTCCATCTGCGTCAGCGTGCAGGCGTCGCTCAGGTTCTCCGGGCGTCCCATGAAGTAGCGGAAGGCCTGTCGCACGAAGCAGCGCTTCACGTGCCGCGAGGTCGCCAGGCGCTCGCTCAACTCCACCGCGTCGCGCACCGGACCGTCCAGCGCGGGGTCCGGCATCGACGTGAGCGTCGAGCTTCCGTCCGGCGTGGTCCAGCCTCCGCTGGGCGAGTGGTCCCGCGCGCGCAGGAAGCCCGCGTGGTTGTAGATCTCGAAGGGCAGCCCGAGCGGCTCCATCAGCCGGTGACAGCCCTGACACTGCGAGCCGGCGGTCGCCTCCTGCAGGCGGCGGCGCGCGTTCTTGTCGGCGGCGTGAGCGCCGACCTGGGCCGCCACCTGCACGCTGCTGAGCGGCGGGACGAAGCCGCACAGGAGGTTCTCGCGCACCCACTTGCCGCGGTGGACGATGGACGGATCGTCCTCGAAGTTGCCGCCGTGCGAGGCCAGCCACACCGGGTGGGTCAGCACCCCCGCGCGCTCCGTGGCAGGCAGCGTCTTCCAGCGGCCCTCGACGGTCGCCGGGAGGATCTCGCTGACGTTGTAGGGGTGCGACAGGCCCTTGTGCGAGTCGTAGGCCGCGTTCTGCATGGAGGGCACGTAGAAGGTGCGGGTGGTGAGCAGGTTCGCCAGCACGTCCCGGTCCTCGACCACCACCCGCGCGATCAGATCGTCGAACTGCTGGATGAACGTTGGCTCCAGCGGATGGAAGTTGGTGAGCAGGTTGTCGTAGGAGACCGAGCTGATGTATCCGAGCCCTTCGACTTCGAAGCGCGAGGTCGCCGCCGGGGACTCCTTGAACACCGCGGACACGTGCCCGTAGCCGAGCCACTCGCGGAAGAAGCCCGCGACGCCGTCACCCAGCCAGTACTGCCCGCGCTTGGAGCGCTGCTCCTCGTTGTAGTCCTGCACCAGATCGAAGCGGGGTGTCCCGTTCTGGTTGGCGTCGACGCCGCCCAGGTGCTTCTGGATCAAGGCGGTGGTCGTCGCATCCTGCGTGAGCGAGCCATCCTTCGCGGCAACGGCCACGTCCGCCAGATGCCCCTCGAGGGGCGCGGAGTAGTACGGCCACACGAAGCTCGGCGTGGCCGAGGGCGCGCGCCCTGCCAGCGCGTAGGCGAGCTGCGAGCCCAGCTCGAGGCTGGTCAGCTCCACGCGACCGTCGGCCGGATCTCCGCCCATCTCCCGGCGGAACATGGCGCCGGTCATCATCCACGCGGCGTTGGAGATCCGCGTGATGGAGTCCGCGCGGTTCTCCGGGGAGTAGCTCGGCTCCTGCGCGATGACTGCGGTCGCGAAGGCGGTGAGGCGGGTGAGCTCATCCTCGGTGGGCGGGCGGAAGAAGACGCCGAACTCGAGCATCTGGCCCAGGTGGAAGCGCTTGCAGGCGTCGCTCGGGTTCGCGTCGTTGAACATGCACCTGAAGCGGCTGTCGGTGAAGACACGCTCCATCCGGTTGCCGTCCGGGTAGTTCATCGTCCACGGCGAGGCGGCCGCGCCGACCACCGGCAGGAAGAGCTCCACCGTGGCCTCGTCCAGCGTCTCGTCCGTGGCCCAGGAGCTGTACTGCTCGATGGCGCTGGGATCGAGCGGGTTGTCGTAGAAGCTGAACCCGGTCCAACTGCGCTCGACGGAGCCGCCGACGTTGCGGGTGAACTCGCGCCGGTTCATGCGGCGGATGCGCGTCGGCGCATCCGAGCGCACGCCTTGGGTGCAGGTGAAGAGCGCGGACTGATCGAGCAGGTTGGGCTCGGCCACGACGGTCACGGGCGGCCCGTCCGTGCCACTGCAGAGCGGCATCCCCTCCTTGATCCAGGTCTCGAGCGCGGTGCGCTCGGCCGCGCTCGCGCGCTCATGCGGGGCTGGCGGCATGGGAGACGCGTCGTCGCGCATGCGGATGAGCGCGCGCTGGGCGTTGCTGAGCTTCCCATCCATCGCCGAGCTCACCCGCATGTCGTGCAGGGTGCGCAGCGGCATCGTCGCCCCCTGGGTCGGCATCGCGCCGTGACAACTGGCGCAGCGATTGGCGAGCACCGACTGCACCACGCACGCGGCGCCCACGTTCCCCGCAGGATCCCCGGGGTCTTTGGTGCCGCCGTTGTTCGTGTTTGGCCCGATGTTGCCCTTGCACGCAACGAGGCTCAACAGTCCGGCCAGCAGGAGGACGCGGTTCATCCGGCCAGTCTGGCACGGACGAAGGGTGGAGCAGCAAGGGGGGCCGCCAAACGGGCTCAGCCGGGACTGGCTCCCAGCCTGATCAAGCGGCTGCATGACTGCGGCGTTGCAGAGGGCGAGCGTGCGAAATTTGGTGAAGGCCCAGTGTTCGCTGAGTCGCAGGGCGCGGAGGTCGAGCACGTGCTGGCCCGTTGTTCCGTCCAACGGCTGCCATGCGCCACGCGCACGTTTCGCTTGCCGGAGACATGCAACTTGGTGGCAATCGCCAGACGGCACCGGGACGGTCGAGCAGGTCTATCGCCATGCGGTGAGGTCCAGGATGCCCATCACGGGCCCGCCGTTCACACCGGCGTCCTCGACGCCCGCATCGAAGGGCTCGGCCACGACGATGGGCAGGCCCGCGTCGAAGGTCTGCACCGTCATCGTGCCCTGGGGCTGGACGATGACCGCGCCCGCGCCGAGCGTCAGCATCGGACCGCCCACTACGAAGGGCCCTCTGGAGCGTGACGGCTTCTGCTCAGCCACCGTCTGCACTGTGGGGCTCGCCGCGCCGCCGAAGTTGGGGCCCGCAGGCCACCTCTCTGTGGAGGCAGATGGAGCAGGGGAGGGCGTCACCGGCTGCGCCGTGTCGCAATGCGTGACCGGGATCGCGGCCGCGCTTTGCGCCGGGGCGCAGAGGCGGAGCCAGGGCTGGAGGAGGAGCGCCTCGCGTTTGTCTCGACGGTGGAGGAGCCGAGGAAGGAGCGCACACCCCGTTTGGACTGGGTCGGCTGCTGAAAAAGACGTTCGCCCTGGATGTGTTCGCGTGCTTGAGGTGTGGAGGAAATCTTAAGGGTGTTGGCGTACGTGAAGGACGCAGGAGGGAGAGCGATTGTGGAGCACCTGAAGTTGGCTACGGCGAGTGTGCACATTGCCCCTGCGCCAGGGCTGCCCCAGAGCGCGTGGTGTTGAATCTCAAGCCTCGGTGGCAAGGCTAAAGTGACCGAGGGGCCCTTCGCCGAGGCCAAGAGGAGGTGCTCGGCGGCTACTGGATGAGCCAGGTGAAAGTCACTTGAGGAGGAGATCGAGTGCGCCTCGCGCCGACCAGTCTTGGGGAACGAGACCATCGAGGTACGCCAAGTGCAGGAGTTCTCGGACATCCCGGCCGATGTTCAGGAAGTCGTGGACCAGTTCCCCGCGGTGAATAAGCTCGGACAGGTCAGCGGCGCGTGACACGGTCTCCAGATGCTGAATGAGCGGGAAGCCGATGGCGCCAGCAGCCCACATGGTGCTGGACGCACCGCTCTACTGGTGCCATCATACCTCCCGTTTTTTTGCCACCCGGGGGGGAGCCGTGGCCGACGAACCTGTCAAAAACGACATGCTGCTGCTGGCGCTGCAAGGGCTCGCTGGAGCCACCCGAGGCCATTCGCTTGAGTCGGCGAGGGGGACGATACGTCAGGTGGACGAGTTGGCTGCGGACGTGTTGCAAGCGCGAAGGCTCGACTCGCTCGCCGCATCTGTCGAAGGATCGCTGCACCAGTCCGCGCTCATTGCCGACCTGCTGCCCGCTGGCACGCTGGCGAGCGCGACGCCCGAGTCGGTGACGAAGCTGACCGCTGAGTTCCTTCGCAAGACAAGCGGTGTCCTCGCCACTGCTCGCGACAAGGTCCAGTCCATCTCCATCTCGACGGAGCAACTCCGGGGACTTGAGGCGATCATCCGCCTCACCGGTCGGCCGTCGTTCCTCGTCCAAAACGGAACCGTGGACAAGCTCGCTGCGGAGACGCAGTGGCCCACACTGGTTCTTAAGTCGGTCCAGGAGCGTTACGAGGCTGTCATTGCCAGCGTCGGACGCGTGTATGTGACGCTGCCGGGCCGCAGGGCGGTCGGCCTTGGCACCGCCTGGGTAGCTGGCGATGGCATCGTGGCGACCAACCGGCACGTCGCGGAGGAGTTCGGCACGGTCGGTACCAATGGCAAGACGTGGAGCCTCATCGAAGGCGCGAAGGTCCATGTCGACTTCTTGGTGGAGGAGAGGCGGCTGGACGCGCTGGAGTTCAATGTGACCTCCATCCTGCACGTCGAGCCCAAAGACGGGCCGGATCTAGCGCTGCTGCGCATCGAGAAGATTCGCGCGGACGGGCGACAGCTCCCGCCACCGCTCCGCCTAGCGAAGAACACGGCCGAGGTGAGGGACTCGAGCGACGAGGTGTTCGTCGTCGGGTACCCGGGCCTCGATCCGGACGCAAACCGCGAAGCGCTTGAGCGAATCTTCACGGGCATCTACGGCCGCAAGCGGCTTGCCCCTGGTTTCGTCATGGAAGTGCACCTGGGCTCGTCGGCGCTCATTCACGACTGCACGACGCTCCCCGGCTCTTCCGGCTCCTGCGTGGTCCGGGCGGCGACCGGCAAGGTGGTCGGCCTGCATTTTCTCGGAACCCAGCAGGTCGAGAACGAAGCGGTGCTCGTCGCGGGCGTGCAGCAACGTCTTAGCCCGTTCGCTCTGAACTGGGCAGACTGAGGGCGGTGCGTGGCGGACATCGCGCTCACTCCTGCGGAAAGGGCTGACCTCTCGCGCATCCTCGCCGACGACTTCGAGGCAGCGCGGCTTCGGGCAATGGCCGAGGCGTGGTTCGCTTTGAATCTCGACCTCATCGCACCCGGCGCGGCTGCGGCGGAGGCGGCCGAGAAGTTCGTCGCGTGGGCCGATCAGAGAGGAAGGACACTCGAGTTGCTCGCACGCCTGCGGCGGGACGCGCCGAAGTCACTTCGGCTCCTGGCGTTTCTGGCGACAATGGCGAACCCGGGTGCTAGCTCTCCATTGCAGGCGCTCACCCAGCTGAACCTGCCAATGGCGCAGTGGATACCGTTCGCGACCTCGATGCTGCTGCGAGGCCGCCAGATCTGCCGCGTGGAGGTCGGCGGCGTGGCGCTGGGAACTGGCGTCCTCGTCGGCGAGGACCGCGTGCTCACCGCCTTTCACGTCGTGCGCGGCTGCATCGACACCGCAGCTGTGCCGCTCGTGGCGCTCCCGGGACAGGGCCGGCGGATCATCTGCCGCTTCGACTATCTGGAGGACCAGAACAAGCCGTTGGGCGACGGGATCCCGGTGCGAGCTGCTGACGACTGGCTGCTGGCGGCTTCTATGCACCACCCCCGGGAGGGAGAGCTCCTCGACCTACCTGCCCCGCCGGACTGTTCGCAGCACCTTGACTACGCCCTGATCCGGCTGGAGCGCGCGGTTGGCAAGGAGCCGGTGGAGCCCGGCGGCGGCGGACCGAGGGATTGGGTACCGTTCCCGGAGGGCGAGGTGTACCCCAATCAAGCGCTCGTGATTGGGCAGTGCCCGGGAGGGCAGCCCTTGCACATCGACGTCGGGCGGGTGGAGTCGCTGGATCAGCGTAAGAGCCGCGTGCGGTACCGCCTGGATACCATTCTGGGTTCCTCTGGCTCGCCGTGCTTCGACCTCGAGTTCAATCTCGTCGCGCTTCACAACAGCTCGCTCCGGGATCCCTCGCTCACGGTGCCGCTGAACCAGGGTGTCTCGATTCGCCAGATCCGTGACCACCTGCAGGCCGCGAACAGCCTTCAGTCGACTCCGCCGCCGGATTTCATCCCGCTGTGGCAGCTCCCCAGCGGCGCGCCCGTCTTTGGTCGCGAGGACTTCCAGCACAGCGCTTGGTCCATGCGTCTTCCAGCGTCCAAGCAGCGGTTCCTCGCCATCAAGGGCGGGGACGATCAATCACGACGCTTCACGATCGAGCTCGCGAAGTCGATCCTTGCCGGGCGTGCCGATGTGGTGATCGACTACGACATGGTGGCGATCCAGCTGAAGTCGGCGGACGCGTTCCTGCTGGATCTAGCGACGGACCTCAAGCTGCCCACGGAGAATGTCCCCGCGCGACCGGTGGACCGCCAGTCATCGCGGTGGGCCAGCACGAAACTCTTCGATTGGTTCAAGACTGCGTTCAACGCCAAGTTCGTGACGACACCCGATGCGCCGCTGTCGGTGTGGATCGCGCTCGACAACTATGACCGCGCCGCCTTCCGCGACCCCGAGACCACCGATGTCCTCCTTTCGCTGATGCGCGCGCCCGAGGAACTCCCATCTCTGCGATGGTTGTTGATCGGCGCCGCTCCCGATCCTGCGGCAGTCCCCCCTCAGCTCGTCACCGAGGATGTGATCCAGCCGCCAACCCCGGAGGACGTTGGCCGGTACCTGCAGCACCATGCCGAGCACCACAACAAGCGGCCGACGCCCGCGACACTGCAGCAGGCCGCCACCACCGTCTTCAATACGGCGCAGTCCTTCTCCACCTCCATGAAGCAGCCTTTTCTCGTCATCCTCGCGACGTTAGCTGGCGAGTTCGCGAACAACCTGCCTTGAGACGCCACGATGGACCCCAAGAACCCCATCGACGACGCGTTGAAAAGAGTTCCGGCGGAACTGCGCGAGGCGATGCGTTCCGCGATCGAGCGGACGCTTTCGCGGGCTGTGCGCACCGGGGGCGAGCCGTACGAGAGCGTCCGCCGCCAAGCGGCCGTCCGCGGCGCGTTTGAGCCCAGCGCGCTCATCTCCCGCGAGGCCCCCAGCGTCGATCCCGCCGGACTGCTCGACCAGCTCCTTCGCGACTCAATGGTCATTCCGCAGCGCGGTCGGCGGTTGTGGATGATGAAAGACGACGCGCGCCGGGAGATGCTCGGACAGATGTCCGCCGAGGACCTCACACGCGAGGCGGAGCGAGCGGCTCCCGAGGACGAGATAGCCGAGCTGATGAAAGAGCTGGTATCCGGGCAAGCGCCGCCGCTTGAGTTGCAGAGCGTTGACCAACTGCTCAACACTGCCCGAGTCGCCGAATGGCTTGAGGGAATGAAGACAGCCGCCCCGTCGGTCGAGAGGGTCCACGAACAGCTGGGGTTCGCTCAGATGCTCAAGCCCTTCGACGAGCTACTCAAGAATGGCTTTGCAGGACGGACGAACGAGCTGCGGCGGCTCCGCGATTACGTCGGCGTCCAGCCACCAGAGTCCCTGACCGGCTGGAGCCGTCGCGGCCTGAGTTCCTTCGCTAGGCGGGTCCGCGGGTGGAGATCGTACCAGCCGTTCCTGATTCACGGCGCCGGCGGAATGGGGAAGTCCACGCTCGTCGCCCAGTTCATGAGGGAGCACGCGCGACTCCCACGGCATTTGCGCTTCCCCTTCGCCTACCTCGACTTCGATCGCAGTTCGCTGATCCCGCGTCAGCCCCTTACTCTCCTGAACGAGATCGCCTCGCAGCTGTCGTTCCAGTTCCCGTCCGCCGCGCGGCGCCTCTCCCGCTCGGCAAGCAATCATCGTGCGATGCTCGAGCGTCTCATGCATGAGCGTCGAAAGTTCACCCAGACCGCGAGCGAGCCCTCCGCCAGCAAGTTCGACGAGAGCGCGCGTGACCCGCACCTGCTCTCCTCCGCCGCGCACGAGATCCGCGAGTGCATCCGGGATCTCGGAGAAGAGGGGCGTCCGTTCCTGATCGTACTCGACACCTTCGAGGAGGTTCAGGAGGCGCTCGACTCGTCCGTCGAGGACGTCCTCGCGGTGCTGCGCCTGATCTCGCAAGATGGCGACTGGGAGGCGCTGCGGATTGTTATCTCGGGCCGGGCGCCTCTCAAAGGAGTGGAGCTCGCGGAGGAACTCGAGCTCAAAGAGCTCGACGCGGCGGCGGCAACCGAACTCCTGAGCAGGGAATTGAAGGAGCTCCCGAAACGCGCGCTCACCCAGATCCGTCAGCACGCTGGCAGCTCGCCGATCGCGCTGAAACTCGCGGCGGCAATCGTCCGCCGCGAGCTCGAGTCCGGACACAGTGAGCCCGACATCGCCCGGCTATTGCGAACGGACCGAGCGCTGCTGGCGAAGGCGTTGAACCTCTACGACTCCGAGCGGACCACCGTCCAGCTGTACAGCCGGACGCTGGAACACATGCGAGACAAGCAGCTCGAGAAGCTCGCCCACCCTGGGTTCATCTTGCGGCGCATCACCCCAGATCTGATCCAGCACGTCCTGGCCAGGCCTTGTGAGCTGGGCGAGCTGACCAGGGAGGACTCCATGGGGCTGCACAGGCGGCTCGCCGCGAAGGTGTCTCTGGTCACACGCGAAGGCGAGGCGCTGGTGCACCGCGCCGACGTGCGTGCGCCGATGCTGGAGCTGATCCGAGCCGATCTCGCGAAGAAGCGGCCCGGACTCTTCGAGGAGGTCAACGCGCTCGCCGTCGCCTACTACGAGGACCCCAGGACCGCAGATCCCGTCGAGGCGATGTACCACCGTCTCCTCGGTGGTGACATCCTGGCTGCCGACGCATCCGAGTGGTCGGCCGAGCTCATTCGTGGCCTGCGCTCCGCGCGTCGAGACTTGACGGGGCGCGGCGCGACCATGCTGAAGGCGTGGCTTGGAGTCGACATCCCGCCGCGCGAGGTCCGAGAGTTGCCGCAACGCACCGGCGCCGCATACCTGCGCAAGGTGGTACCGCGCTACCTGAGTACAGGCGACGCCGACCGCGCCGTCGCTCTCTTGACGGAAACGGCCGATTGGTTCGCGGTACGGACCGCGAGCGATCTGCTCCGTCTTCGTGGCACTGCGCTGTTCGAGCATGGAGAGCTCCACACCGCGGTCGCGATCTTCGACGGAGGATGCAATATCAGCACTCACGGCTCCCCGGACGAGATGTACCGGCTCCTCCTCACGCGGGCAGAGTACCTGCTCCGGCTCGGCCACCCAGAGGCGCTGCGTGCATTCGAGGAAGCGTACAGCAAGGATTCGCGGCGCAGGCACCTCGAGATCGAGGACGTCGAGCTGTGGCTAGGCATGGCGATGGCGGCCCGGAGAACCGGGGACGTGTCGACCGCGCACGAATTCGAGGAGCGCGCCACCCATGCGGCACGGCGGAACAATCGAGACCTAGAGCAGCAGGCGCTTGGCGTACTGCGCCGCTTGGCGCTGAACGTCTCCTTCGAAGTCGCACCAGAGTACTTGCGGCGCTACTTCTCCGCCGCGCCGGTCCGGTCGCTCAACCGTCGCGAACTGCTGGCACTCAAGCAGTTGCTGCACCGCTTCCCGTACGAAAAAAGCTTGCACCACCTCGCGAACGTGGCCACCGAGGAGCTCCAGCTCAGCGCGGTGATGACGCTGGATGACCAGGACCAAGCCCTTCTAGGTAACTACCTCATGTCATCGCCGCTGCTGAGCGAGCTCGACGTGGAGACGATCCAGCTCGCGCGAACGCTGCTGTCGACTCGGCACCACGAGTGGCGGTCGCCGGCAACGTTCTCCTTGCTCCGGTCCGGCATCGACCTGTCCACGCCTGCCACCAAGCTGCTGGACGAGGAGCAGCAGATGGCGTTCGCCCGGGCGACGCCCAAGAATCGAGCGCGGCTGCTCGTGAACGTGGCGGATGACGGTGGTGAACTCGCCATGCTCTTGAACAGCCACTGGGTCCAGGCGGCGAAACACCACGACCTCCTTCACGTCGCCGACGCGACCACGAGATGGGACAACTTCCTGAATCAGCGTCAGGCATTTACAGCTGCCTGACGTTCACGCAGCACCCAACCGGAGGAGAGCCACATGGCAGAGCAGATGAGGCGACTGTCCGACATGAAGGCGCTGGCGGACCTGTTGAACGCGCCGCCACCGAAGCCCGGTGAGGAGGTGGGGAAGGTTCACGAGGCGGACTACTTCGAAGGCCGCAGCGGGTACTCGGCGAACTTCCTCTATGACTTCGTAGTGAAGCTGCCGGAACTCTCACCCGCGCTGCAAGCGGACGTCGTCCCGCTGAAGACCAAGCCCTCCGAGCACGTACTCCACTACGAGAACTTCTCTCTAGTGATGTCCAAGTCGCGCCGGCTGGCCCTCTATACAGCCTGCAACATCGAGGGAGAGCAGAGCGAGCGTGACCGGGTCGCACGCTCAGGAAAGGACCAGTGGTTCTACGACTCGCGCATCGAGGAGAAGTACCAAGTGGGCGAGGAACTCTACTGGGACAATGAGCTCGATCGTGGCCACTTGGTCCGGCGTGAGGACCCCGTGTGGGGCAAGTACGCGTTGCAGGCCAACGACGACACCTTCCACTTCACGAACTGCTCTCCGCAACACTCAGGCTTCAACCAGAAGACGTGGCTCGGTCTGGAGAACTACATCCTTCTAAACGCGCGGAAGCACTCGCTGCAGGCCAGCGTCTTCACCGGCCCTGTGTTCACCGATCGCGATCCGTTGTACCGCAGCGTGCGGCTACCCCGCTCGTACTGGAAGGTCGTCACTGTCGTGACCGACGGATTCCGCTCGGCGACCGCGTACCAGATTAAGCAGGACGACCTGCTGGAGAAGCTGGAGTTCACCTACGGCCGATACAAGACATACCAGATCAGCGTCCGGAAGGTGGAGCGCATGACGGGGCTGTCGTTCGGCGACCTCCACCAGTATGATGGGTTCTCAAACGAGGAGAGCGCGGTCGGCAATGACATCGAGCTGCCCGTATCTGACTGGCGTGCGGTTCGCATCTAACCCAAGGCTCGTTTGACGCGATCGTCGAGGCTTGATCTTCTCTGGAGATGAGCGAAGGACATCCCACCCCGGAGAAGCTGCGACGGGCCATCGTGCGGGCCTTCCACGACGAGGGCCTGTCGTATGCACAGATTGCCCACCTGCTGAGCATTGGCGAGGCGACGGTCAGCCGCGTCCTGCGGCTGTACCGAGAGACAGGCGACGTCGTTCCACGGCCCAAGGGGGGCGGCAGGCTCTCGCCCATCCGGGGCAAGGTGGCCAGCGAGATCAAGCGGCTCGTGGCCCAGAGGCCGGACGCGACGGTGCGCGAGCTGATGGCCGAGTTGACGGCCCGCACCGGCGTGGCGACCAGTCGGCCTTCGATGCAGAGGGCCATGCATCGACTGGGCTTCTCACACAAAAAAACTACGTCGGCAAATATGGCCTGAGCGTCTCTTCGACGCCTCGGAGGTAGCCGTCCGGGTCGTCGCGAAAGCGTCGGC